>NZ_FNTX01000002.1:0-318278 GCF_900105765.1 Ruania alba | reverse complement strand
TTCAGCCACATCAACCTGCACGTCGCCGCCGAGGCGACCGTGCAGTTCATCCCGGAGCCGGAACGCTACCTGCCGCCCGTCCTCACCCGCTGGCAGGGGGTCGAGATGATGGGGTACGCGCCGCTGATCAACGCCCACGACGCCGAGAACGTCGCGATCACCGGCGCCGGGACCCTCGACGGCGGTGCCGACAACGAGCACTGGTGGCCCTGGTCCGGTTTCGAGGCGTACGGCTGGCATGCCGGGATCACGGCGCAGGCGGACGACTGGGAACACCTCGTCGAGCTGGTGCGCCGGGAGGTGCCGCCGACGGAACGCGTGATGGCGCCGGGGAGGAATCTCCGGCCGAACTTCATCGAGTTCTACCGGTGCGAGCGGGTGTGGGTCCAGGGGGTGCGGATTCTTCGGTCGCCGATGTGGGAGATCCACCCGGTGCTGTGCACCGGTGTGCTTGTCGAGGACGTGCATATCGACACTCACGGTCCCAACAACGACGGTGTGGACCCGGAGTGCTGCACCGACGTGGTGATCCGCCGTTGCCGCTTCGACGTCGGCGACGACGCGATCGCCATTAAGGCAGGTCGTGAGGATGACGCCGAGCGGGTCGGTGTGCCGTGCCGGAACGTGGTGGTCGAGGACTGCACGATGACGATGAAGTACGGCGCCTTCACCATCGGGAGCGAGCTCACGTCCGGGGTGCAGGACGTCTACGTGCGCAACTGCACGATCGGCGGCCCGAGCCTCTGGTACGGCCTGTACATCAAGACCAACGCCGCACGAGGCGGGTACGTCGAGAACGTCTATGTCGACAACGTCGATGTCTCCGAGCTCCGGCGGGAGCTGCTCAGCTGCAACTTCCTGCGGGGGAGGGGCTGGACGGGCCACGGACCCCGACCGTACGGCACATCCGGATCACCAACGTCCGGGTCGGTCGGGCGCGGCGCGCCCTCCACATGGCCGGCTTCGCGCACAGTCCCATCACGGACGTGCAGATCTCCGAGAGTTCGTTCGAGTCGATGGCAGAGCCCGACTCGATCGAGAACGTCGTCGGCCTGACGCTGACGAATGTCCACCCTGCGTGAGTCTCAACGAAGAGAGGTACGAGCATGACCACGTTCAACCCCCTGGAGCGCGACATCGACCGCCGCGCCCTGCTGCGTTACGGCGCCGCGGGCGCCGGAGCGATCGCCACCTCCACGGTGCTCGCCAGTTGCGGCAGCGACCCGCAGACGGAGGCGCCCACCGAGGTCGAGGCGAGCGGCGTCGAAGGCGTCGAACAGGTGCAGCTGGGTGAGGAGATCACCGAGGGCATCCTCTACCCGGACGGATATGTGGGGCCGCGGGCGTACGCACGGGAACCCTTCTACACCGGTGACGCCACCTTCACGATCGGTACCAAGCTCAACCCCAACGACGTCGGGGACTGGAACACGAACGAGTTCACCCGCTGGATGGAGGAGCAGACCGGCGTCCCGGTGACCTATGACGTGGTCCTCAACGAGGACGCCGATCTGACCCGGGTGAACGCGCAGATGACGGCCGGCGACATGCCGGACGCGTATCTGATGATCCCCTTCACCAACGACCAGGTCTCCCTCTACGGCAGCCAGGGTCTGTTCCAGCCGCTGGAGGACCTCATCGAGACCTACGCGCCGGCGCTCCGTCAGGTGATGGAGGACTATCCCGAGTGGGGAGCCGCACTCACCGCGACGGACGGGCACAAGTACCAGATGGCCGTCCCGAACGACTGCTACCACTGTCGGGTGAGCCCCTCCCGCGCGTTCATCAACGAGCGGTACCTCGAGGCGGTCGGTGCCGAGATGCCGCAGACCACGGAGGACCTGCGCGAGGTGCTCAAGCTGTTCAAGGAGCAGGACCCGTCCGGCACTGGCCAGATGATCCCCTTCTCCGGCGGCGGTCCGAACGACTTCATCGACAACTTCATCATGAACTCGTTCCTGTACAACCCGGGCTCCGAGGGTACCGGCGGCGGGTGGCTGCGCCTCAACGAGGGGCAGGTCGAGTTCGTCGCGGACAAGGACGAGTGGCGTGAGGGGCTGCGCTACCTGCGCACCCTCAGCGACGACGGCACTCTCGACCGCTCCGCCTTCACGATGACCTCCGACGAGCTGCTCCAGGCCGGCAACCAGGGCCGCCTCGGGTTCGTCCGCAGTTACTACTGGGGCTTCTTCGCCGACATCGCCGACGAGCCGGACGCCCTCTGGCGTGACTACGTCTCGGTGCCGCCGCTCGAGGGCCCGAATGGTGTGCGCTACGCGAACTGGAACTGGGAGACCGACCGCAGCCGCCCGTTCGTGATCACCAGCAACTGCGAGAACCCCGAAGTGCTGGTGCAGTGGCTCGACTACATGTTCACCCTCGAAGGGACGCTGCGCGCTGCGGCCGGGAACACGGAGAACTGGAACTACGCCGAGGAAGGCGACGTCGGGATCAACGGGAAGCAGGCCATCTGGGACCGTGTGACCTGGCCACCGCCGGCAGGGACCAGCCTGGGCGGTCTGGCCCTGGCCTACAACTCCAACGACTTCCGCCTCGGTCAGCTGTCCGACCCGGACAACCCCGACCTGGAGGTCGCTCTCTACAACGCCACCACGGAGTACGAGCCGTACCAGGAGCCGCGGGAGTTCTTCCTCCCCTCGTTGATCTTCGACGAGACCCAGGCCTCACGCCGCGCGGACATCGCCACCTCGATCGAGAGCCACGTGCGCCAGCACATGGCCAGCTTCGCCATCGGTGAGATCGACATCAATGACGACGCCGCATGGGAGGAGTACGTGTCCGCGTTCCAGGCGATGGGACTGCCTGAGTACCTCGACCTGCACCAGCAAGCCTTCGACGCACGTCAGGGGTGAGAAGTCGATGGCCCGTGCGCGCCGGATGAGGTATTCCGGGGGTGATGCCGCCTTCATGGTGACCACCTACATCCTGTTGGCGGTCTTCACCCTGTCCGTGCTCTACCCGCTCATCTTCGTGCTGAGCGCGTCGGTCTCCAGTGCCGACGCGCTCACGCGTGGGGATGTGTGGTTCTGGCCGGTCGGTATCAACGTCGACGCGTACGCCGAGGTGCTCGGCTCGCCCAGGTTGGTGCGAGGTTTCCTCAACTCGGTGCTCTACACCGTGCTGGGATCAGCCATCGGGACATTCCTGACCTTGCTGGCCGGCTACGTGCTCTCGCGCGACGACCTGCCGTTCCGGCGGTCCCTGATGTTCTTCTTCCTGATTCCGTTCCTCTTCAGCGCCGGGATCATCCCGACCTACATGATCGTGAACGCTCTGGGGCTGATGGACTCGATCTGGGCGGTGGTTCTGCCTGGCGTGCTGAACGTCTTCAACATGATCATCACGATGACGTTCTACCGGATGAACATCCCGAAGGAGATGCTCGAGGCAGCACAGGTGGACGGCGCCACCGACTTCCGGTTCTTCTTCAGGATGGCACTCCCGCTGAGCAAGCCGATCATCGCCGTGAACGTGCTGTTCTACGCGATCACGCAGTGGAACGGCTGGTTCAACGCCCTCCTGTACCTCTCGGACGACACGCTCTTCCCCCTACAGCTGGTGCTTCGCGACATCCTCACCCAGAGCCAGGTGGACCCGTCCATGATCGGCGGCGACGTCTCCGAACTGATCCGGCGCAAGGAACTCTTCGACAAGCTCAAGTACGCCCTGATCGTGGTCGCGATGATCCCGCCCATGATCGCCTACCCGTTCGTCCAGAAGCACTTCACCAAGGGTGCGCTGATCGGATCGCTCAAGTGAGCCAGGGAGCCTGAAGGATGACGTCACCGACGACCACCGCACCGCCCGCCCCGCGGGCGTCGGCGCAGGCCCCCGTGAACCGGAGGCCGATGAAGAAGCATCAATACCCGCTCAGCCTCCGCCTGAAGCGATCCTGGCGCCTGTACGTGCTGCTGCTTCCGCCGTTCGTCTACGGGATCCTGTTCATGTGGGCCCCGTTGTACGGCCTGCAGATGGCGTTCAAGGACTTCAGCGTTGCCCTCGGCATCAACGGCAGCCCCTGGGCCGGGCTGAAGTACATCGAACAGTTCGTCACCTCCTTCCAGTTCGGCGCGGTGATCAGGAACTCCCTGGTGCTGAACTTCTACGAGCTGATCGCTCTCTTCCCGCTGCCGATCGTCCTGGCGCTGCTGCTCAACGTGGTGCGCAACATGAAGTTCAAGCGCACCGTGCAGATGATCACCTACGCCCCCTACTTCATCTCCACCGTCGTGGTGGTGGGCATCATCATCATGCTGTTCTCCCCCAGCGGGGGCATCGTCAACCAGGTAATCGTCGGGATGGGCGGCGAGTCGACCGACTTCCTCAGCTCCAGCTTCTTCCGGCACACCTACGTCTGGTCCGGGGCCTGGCAGACCCTGGGCTACTCGGCGATCATCTATCTCGCGGCGCTGGCCGGCATCGATCCACAGCTGCACGAGGCGGCGAAGGTGGACGGTGCCTCGATCGTGCGTCGCATCTGGCACATCGACCTCCCGGGGATCCTGCCGGTGATGGTCACCCTGCTGATCCTGAACATGGGCTCGATGCTCTCGGTCGGCTTCGAGAAGGTGCTGCTGATGCAGACGCCGTTGAACCTCGACGTCTCCGAGGTGATCGACACCTACTCCTACAACGTCGCCTTCGCGTCCTCGATCCCGCAGTACTCCTACGCCGCGGCCATCGGCCTGTTCAAGTCCGTCATCGCCGTCATCATGCTGGTGCTGGCCAACTGGCTGGCACGGCGCGTGGCGAAGACGAGCCTGTTCTGATGGCCGGCATGGTCCCGGCGTGGTTCACCCACGACCGGTTCGGCATGTTCGTCCATTCCGGGGTCTACTCGACTCTGGCCCGGCATGAGTGGGTGATGACCAACGAGCGGATCGACCCGGGCGAGTACGAGAGGCTCGCCCGGTACTTCGATCCCGACCGATTCGATGCCGACGCTCTCGCCCAGGCCGCCAAGGACGCGGGAATGGGCTACCTCGTGCTGACCGCCAAGCATCACGACGGCTTCGCGATGTACGACACCCGGCTCAGCGACTACAGCTCGGCCGCCTTCCTCGGGCGGGACTTCGTGGCCGAGACGGTCGAGGCGTGCCGGCGGCACGGGCTGCGCGTGGGCCTGTACTACTCGCTGATCGACTGGCATCACCCGCACTTCACGATCGACTTCCAGCACCCGCTGCGTGACCGTCCGGACGCGGCCGCGCTGAACGAGGGCCGGGACATGGGCACCTACCGGCAGTTCCTGCACGGCCAGGTGCGGGAGCTGCTCACCGGGTACGGACAGATCGACTACGTCTTCTACGACTTCACCTACCCCTGGGAACAGGACGGCTGGGCCGGGAAGGGTCCCGACGACTGGGACTCGGCCGGTCTGCTCGCGATGACGCGTGAGCTGCAGCCAGAGGCAGTGGTGAACGACCGGTTGGGCATTCCAGGTGATCTGGTCACCCCGGAGCAGTACCTGCCGGACGCACCGATGATGGCCGACGGCGTCCTGGTGCCCTGGGAGGCCTGCCACACCATGAACGGGGCGTGGGGGTACGACCGCGAGAACCGGAACCTCAAGTCGCCCGACCTGCTGATCCGGACCCTGATCGAGATCGTGTCCAAGAACGGCAACATGCTGCTGAACATCGGACCCGACGGGCGCGGTGCGATCACGCCGAATGACGCCGCCTCGTTGCGTGAGCTGGCGGGGTGGATGGATCTGCACCGCGCGGCGATCGTGGGTGCCGGGCCGGGCGACGCCACCCCTGCACCCGGGACCGTGCTCACCCGACGGGAGAACAGGATCTACGTGCATCTGCTGCACTGGCCGCTCAAGCACGTGCACCTGCGCGACCTGCCGGGAACGGTGCAGTTCGCGCGCTTCCTGCACGACGGGTCCCAGGTGCAGACCCGCCTGGCCGGCGGCACGCGCACGGATGCGAACCACCAGCTCGACCACATCACCCCCGGCGAGCAGCCGGCGGGAACTCTCACTCTGCAGCTGCCGGCCGTGCGCCCGGAACTCGCGGTGCCGGTGGTGGAGCTGTTCCTGGGCGAGGACTGAGCACCCGGTCAGTTCGGCCCCGGGCCGCCTCAGCCCTCAGCGAGCTGGAGCTCGCCGTCGACCCGGCGTGGGATATCCACCGGGCCGTCACGCAGTTCCTCCGGCAGGACCTCCTGCGGCGCGCCCTGCCAAGCGAGCGGGCGGAGGAAGCGACGGATGGCGGTGGCGCCCACCGAGGTGTGCTGAGTGTTCGTCGCCGGCCACGGGCCACCGTGGTGCATCCCCCAGGACACGCGCACGCCGGTGGGGTAGCCGTCGTAGACGATCCGCCCGACGGCGTCCCGCACGACCGCGGTCAACGCCACCCGCTCGTCGTCCTCACCGCCGCCGGCGTGGATGGTCGCGGTCAGTGAGTCGGGCACGGCCGCCAAGGCGGTGCGGACCTGGTCCAAGTCGCGGTACCGGACCAGCACGATCAGCGGGCCGAACGCCTCCTCGGCGACGTCGGGCGTCACGGCGTCGGCGTCGATCTCCAGCACAGCAGGGGTACGGGAGAAGCCCTCCTCGCCCGCGTGCGGCGCAAGCAGGCTCCGCGCGTTGCCGTCGTTGATCAGGCGGGTGCGGATCTCGTCGAAGCTGTCGTGGATGCGGGCGTTCAGCAGGGTCTGCGGCGTGGCGGCCTCGCCGCGGGAGACCAGGGCGGCGACGAGCGCGTCCCCGGTCTCGCCCTCCGGCACGAACGCGACGCCCGGCTTGGTGCACAGCTGCCCCGCCGACCCGGTGAAGGAGGTGTACAGACCGTCGGCGATCTGCTCGCCCCGCTCGGCGAGCGCACCGGTGGTCACCACGAGCGGGTTGAGGCTGGACAGCTCTCCGTAGAACGGGATCGGGGTGGACCGTTCATCGATCAACGACTGCAGGATCTTGCCGGTGGCCAGCGCCCCGGTGAACCCGACGGCAGCGATCTGCGGGTCGCGCACCAGGTCCGCACCGGCCTGCTGGCCGTGGACGAGCCCGATGGTCCCCTCGGGAGCGCCGTAGGCAGCCGCGGCTGCCGCGAGGCTCTCGTAGGAGCGCTGGGAGGTGAGCAGGTGGGAGGGGTGTGCCTTGGCCACCACGGGGTTCCCGGCGGCGAGTGCCGACGCGGTGTCACCGCCGGCCACGGAGAACGCGAACGGGAAGTTGCTGGCGCCGAAGACGGCGACCGGTCCGATGGGCACGAGCATGCGCCGGACGTCGGGACCCGGGCCGAGCGGGGTGTCGGCCGCGTGGTCGATGATCGCCTCGAGGTAGCCGCCCTCGATGACGACGTCGGCGAAGAGCCGGAGCTGGAAGGTGCTGCGGCTCAGCTCTCCATCCAGCCGGGCCTGCGGCAGGCCCGTCTCGCTCATAGCCGTCGTGACCAGTGCCTCGCGGTCGTTCTCGAGCCCGTCCGCCATGGCCCGCAAGAGCCCGGCACGCCACGGACGGCTCCGGCCACGGAGGTCACCGAAGGCGTCGGCTGCCCGGGCGGCGACCGTCTGGACCTGCTCGGCAGTGGCGGGGGTGAGCGGGGTGGCGGTGTCGACGCCGGTACGGGGGTCCGTGCTGGACAGGGTGGTCATCGCGTGGTCCTTCCGATGAGGTCTCGCTGGGCAAGGGAGGAGACGAGGGCACCGATCCCGAACTCCCACGGTGGCACACGCTGGCTGTGCCGGACACGGTTGACGAGTGCGCCGAGCCGGGGCGAACTGATCCGGACGATGTCTCCGGGGTGGTGGGTGAAACCCTGCCCCGGGAGATCACGGTCCTCGGTCGGGGCGAACATGGTGCCCAGGTAGAGGGCGAAGCCGTCGGGGTAGCTGTGATGATCGCCGGCTGTCTGGCGGACCAGGTCGGCGGGGTCGCGGCTGATCTGGGTCATGTCCGAGCTGGCGGTCATCCGGAAACCGTCCTCGCCGGTGACGGTGAGGGACACCGTCTCGTGGCGGACGTGGTCCAGGGTGAAGCCTGCGTCGAAGAGCCGGATGAACGGGCCCACCGATGCCGAGGCGTTGTTGTCCTTCGCCCGGCCCAGCAGCAGGGCCGACCGTCCTTCGACGTCGCGCAGGTTCACATCGTTGCCGAGGGCGGCGCCGACGATGGTGCCGGTGGAGGCGACCAGCAGCACCACTTCCGGTTCGGGGTTGTTCCACTCCGACTCGGCCAGTACTCCGACATCGGTGCCGGGCCCCACCGAGGCCAGGACGGGTGCCTTGGTGAAGATCTCGGCGTCCGGGCCGATGCCGACCTCGAGATACTGGCTCCACAGTCCCGCCTCGAGGAGGACGTCCTTGAGGCGGGCGGCCGCGGGGGAGCCGGGGACGAGGTCGGCGATGTCGCCGCCGATGGCGTCCATGATGGTCGAGCGGATGCTCTCGGCGCTCGCGGCATCACCGCGAGCGCGTTCTTCGATGATCCTCTCGAGCATCGACGCCGGGAACGTGACGCCCGCGGCCTTGATCACCTGCAGGTCGATCGGGGAGAGCAACCAGGGGCGGGAGGGGTCGCGCAGGTCGGGGTCGGTGTTGGTCCAGATGGTGGTGAGCGCACCGATCGGCGTCCCGGTGGCCTCGCGGACGGCGACCGCAGGGTCGGGCTGCTCGGCGAGGTCACGCATCGTGGGAAAGGTTGCCGAGAGATCGTGCACCTCGGAGTCCCGCAGGGTCACGATCGCGGGGCCGGACGCCTCCGGGAGCCAGGCGCGCCCGACCAGCGCGGCGTCGGAGGAGTCTTCGGGCAGGATGTCGGCGACCGGTGGGATCCACGTCATGAGTTCATCGTCTCCTGATGTCAGCGTCCGTGGAAAGTGCCCGGTCGCTTCTGTGCGAAGGCGGCGCGTCCCTCGGCGGCGTCGTCGGTGGCGAAGGTGATGGCCTGCAGCTCGCGTTCGTAGGCGATGGCCTGGTCGAGCGGGAGGTTCTGTGCCGCCCGGAGGTTCGCCTTCGCGGTCTCGACGGCGATCGGTGGACGCGTGGCGATCCTTGTCGCCAGCTCCTGGGCTCGGCCGAGCAGTTCGTCGGCGGGGAGGTGCTGGCTGATCAACCCCCAGGCGAGCGCCTGCGAGGCGTCGATGGGGTCCCCGGTCATCAGCATGGTGGCCGCATTGCTCGGACCGATCGAGCTTGCGAGCAGCGGGGACATGCCGCCGCCGCCGATCCAGCCGAGCGTGACCTCCGGTGCCGCGAACGTCGCCGACTCGGCGGCGAGCCGGATGTCGCAGGTCAGTGCTGCTTCCAGCCCGCCCCCGAAGGCATAACCGTTCACTGCCGCGATCACCGGTTTGCGGCACTCGCGCAGGGCGTCGCAGTAGTCACGCCGGTTCCGGAACTGCCACGGCGTGGCGTACTGATCGAGGGTGGAGATGTCGCTGCCGGCGCAGAAGGCCCGTCCGGTGCCGGTGTAGACGACGGCCAGGATGGCGGGGTCGTCATTGATGCCGGCGATGATCCGGATGAGGTGGTCGCTCATCTCCTGGGTGACGGCGTTGAGCTTGTGCGGTCTGTTCAGTCGCACGGTAGCCACCCGATCGCGAACCTCGACCACGATGTGGTCGGTGTCGGACGTGACGGTCATGATGCCTCCGGTTGGTGGGCGAACAGTTCCTCGAGCTCGTCCAGGGCCTCGCTCGTGGGTCGCCCGGTGCGGACGACGGAGCGCACGATCGCCGAGGCCCGGTTCTGCAGGGGGACGTAGCCGGCGAACCGTGGCCGCACCCAGGCTGCCTCCATCGTCGCCCGGGTCGCGGTGTAGAACCCGTGAGCGGCAGCGTCGACGGCCGGGTCGGACCAGGCGGCCCGGGAGCTGGGCTGCCCGTCGTGGGCGGGGATGAACGTGCGTTGGGTGTGCTCGTCGAGCAGCCACAGCACGTGGTCCAGCAGTGCCGGGGAGGGGCGGCTCCGGCGGGTGAACGCCATCCCGGTGCCGCCGATCGTCGAACCGATGCGGCGAGCCGTCGGCGGTGGGCCGAAGGAGAGCGTGGGCGAGGAGTAGTTCACGTACCCGTACACCAGCGGGAGGTAATCGATATCGCCGTCGGTGCGCATCCGCTCCAGCAACCCGATCGGGTTCAGCTCCTCGGTGCCTGCCGGGAGGTGCGCCGAGAGGTCGGTCATGATCTGCAGGGCCTGGTGGGCGGTGCGTCGACCGAAGGGGACGCCGGCATCCTCGCCGCCGAGCGAGACGGCGATCGAGCAGAACGTCAGGAACGCGTGCGGTCCGGCGAGACTCATCGCCACGCGCGCCGTCCCGGCCAGCGCGATCGCCTGATCCCAGCCGGTGGGGCGTCGGGCACCGTGTCGGACCGCCTGGCACTCACCTGCGTGGCGGCGTCGAGGGGAAGGGCCCACAGGTGCGAGTGCCACCGGTAGGAGCTCACGCTCGCGCCGATGGTGCTGCGTTCCACCCGGCGCAGGATCGCGGGGTCGAGGAGGGTGTTGATCGGGTGCAGGCAGTCCGCGGCCAGCGCATCACCCAGGTGGGGGTGGTCGAGGACGAGGATGTCGTAGCGGTTCGCCAGCTCATCGATCGCGGCGGACTCGAACCCCTCCAACGGGTGCACCTCCCACCGCAGGGTGTCACCGCCGGACAGCCGTGGTGCGGCCGCCTCCAGGGCGTGGCGTCCGCGCGGATGATCCCAAGTCAGGCCGACATAGTCGGTCATACCGAGGTGACCACCGGTTCGGTGACCACTCCGCTGTCGAGCAGCTGGTCCGCACGCCCGGAAGTGACGCCGAGCTCGTCGAGGATCTCCCGCGTGTGCTCACCGACCCGGGGTGCGCCCCGGTCGATCCGCGGGGTGTCCTGGTCAGCCGGTACGGGAAGCCCGGTGTCTTCACATGCCCCTCGGTGGGATGGTCGTACTCGACGAAGGTGCCGTTGTGCCGGATCTGGGGATCGTCGACCAGGTCCTCGTACCCGTAGACCGGGCCCACCCACATCCCGGCGGGGAGCAACAGGTCCAACCAGTGCTGCGTGGTGTGCTCGCGCAGGTGCTCGGCCACGATGGTGTGCAGCTCGTCGCGATGGGTCCAGCCATGCGTCTCGGCGTCCAACCCGGCCAGCCGGGGTTCGCCGAGGATCGTGCCGAGGGCGTCGAGGTCGGCGAAGGCCAGTGCCAGGTAGCCGTCGGTGGTCTCGAAGATCCCGTACGGAGCGCGGATGTAGACATGCGCGTGAGGTTCGGCTCCCCGCTGCTGCGGGACTCCGCCGACGGTGTACACGCTGAGCTCCTGCATCTGCAACGTGGTGAGCGCATCGAGCATGTTGACGGTGACCAACTGCCCCTCACCGGTGCGCTCCCGGTGCAGCAGCGCGGCCAGCACGCCTTCGAAAGCGGTCGATGCGGTGACCGCGTCGGCCAGGTACTGCCCGGCCGGCGTGGGTGGTTCGCCGTGGCGCCCGGCGGAGAGCATCGCGCCGCTCATCGCCTGGAGGATGAGGTCCTGGCCCGGCCGGTCCCGGTACGGGCCGTCCTCGCCGTAGCCAGAGATGGATACGTAGACGAGGGCGGGGTTGATCGCGGCGAGGGTTTCATAGTCGAGCCCGAGCCGGGCAGCGACGCCGGGGCGGTAGTTCTGCAGGAAGACATCGGCGCCGGCGACGAGCTCACGGACGATCTGCTGACCGTCCTCGCTCTTCAGGTCGATCGCCAGCGAGCGCTTGTTCCGGTTCAGGCTCAGGAAGGACACGTTGATCTCGTTGCCCTGGGCGCCCCCAGCGGCGGCCGCTCGCTGCCACTCGCCGGAGGTGGGTTCGACCTTGACGACGTCGGCGCCGAGGTCGCCCAGTCGTTGCGCAGCGAACGGCCCGGCCATGGCGATCGAGCAGTCGATGACGCGGTAGCCGTCGAGGACTCCGCGGGATCCAGCGTTGATCATCTCTTCCTCAGGTCAGTGGACAGTGGTGTCGACGCCGCCCGCGGCGGCCGAGCGCAGCAGCGACTCGATCAGCTCGACCGACCGGGCAGCCACGTGGGCGTCGGAATTGTTCTCGGTACTGGAGCCGGTGATCAGGTCGATGAAACGTGCCGGGGGGAGCAGGCACTCGTAGTCGCCCTCGTCCGGGGCGATCGGGATCTCCTCGCGGCGCCCGTCGTACCGGCTGAGTGAGACACGCTCCCGCTCGACGTCGATCATCAGCACCCCCTCGGAACCGAACAGGCGAATGTCCAGCTGGTACTTGTCGCCGTCGGCGAGCGTGGCGGCACCCGAGACGGTGCCCAGGGCACCGCCGTCGAACTGCACCACGGCCGCATCGAACAGGTCGACGGCGGCCCCTGGCCCGGTCACACGACCTGTCACCGAGGCGGCACGCAAGCCGGTCAGCCAGAACAGCAGGGCCGAGGAGTGGGTGATCTGTCCGTGCGCGTACCCACCGCCGTGGGCGGGGTCAGCCCAGGTGCTCGGGTCGGGTGCGGTCTGTGAACTCCACCGCTCGAGCATGTGGGTGGGGTCCGAACCGAACAGCCCTCTGGTGGGGGAGGCCATGTGGCACAGCACGTACTGGATCTCGCCGATGTCTCCGGCGTCGAGGATTCTCTTGGCGGCCGCGGTGAACGGCTTGTAGTTCCAGCCGTACGGGACGAGGAAGATGGTTCCGGCACGTTCGGCCCGCTCGGCGAGATCCCAGGCGTGCGCCGCATTCAGCGTCATCGGCTTCTCGCACAGCACGTGCAGCCCTCGGTCCAGGGCAGCTGCCGCGAACCGGTGGTGCAGGTCGTGCGGGGTGGAGATGACCACGGCGTCGATATCGGCGGCCAGCAGCTCGTCGGCATCCTCCGTGGCAAAGCCGAAGCCGAATGTCTCTCGTGCCTGGGCCAGGCCGGGCCCTTTGCCGCAGACACCGACGAGTTCGACATCCTCACGCGCCGCAAAGATCGGGAAGTGATTGCTGGTCGCCCACCAGCCGGCACCGATCGCCCCGAGCCGAACCGTCATGTGGTCCACCTCCAGGTGCGCACGCCGTCCCGGGTGCCTTCGCGTAGGCGCCCGGCGGCCACGAGTCGTTCCAGGTTGCCGGTCATCGGGAAGATCAGATACTCGGCAGCGGCTTCGGTCCACGGGCCGAGGTGCGGGGCGCAGCGACGGATGAGCTCGAGCGAAGTGAGCTCCTCCCCGGCACCCAGCTGCTGCTCCACCACCGCGTCGATCCGGTCCACGTAGGCGGCCGATCGGTGCAGGAAGGCTGCGACCTCGTCCCCCTCGTAGACCGGGTAGTGCGCCGTCAGCAGCAGGTCGGCATCGTAGGCGCGCAGACGGGTGATGGTGTCGGTGTAGGCGACCGTGTCGCGATAGGTGGGTGGGAAGATCGGCTCACCCTGCGCCGTCAGGACACTCTCGCCCAGGACGGCGTCGGAGATGAGGAGGGCGTTGTTGGTCGGGTCCCACAGGGCGAGGTGGCCCGGGGAGTGGCCCGGGGCGGAGATCACCTCGACCCGGCGGCCGCCACCCAGGTCGAACACCTCGCCGCCGTCGAGGGGCTGATCCACGGTGACGAGCCGGGTGCTGCGGCGGATCTCGCGGGTGGCCTCGGGCGGGTCGTCGAAACCATCCGGTGCGGCGAACTCGCCGTATCGACCGGTGATGAGGAGGTCGAGGTCCTCGGTCATCGGGACGTCGGCGCGACCGGCCAGGAACTGTGCGTCCGGTGCCAGCTCGCGGAGGGCGCCGTTGCCGCCCGTGTGGTCGAAGTCGCAGTGAGAGCTGATCACCCAGCGGATCTCGGCCGGGTCCAGACCGATCTCGCCGAGATAGGGCTTGAGCGTGCCCGAGACCGACTCCTCCACACCGGTGTCGAAGAGCAGGGCTCCTCGTGGTCCGGTGAGCAGGTAGAGGGCGACGAACCGCTCACCCAGTGGTGCTTGGATCCGGTGCAGACCTGGTCGTTGCTCCATCACTCTCCCCACAATCCGCCGTCGACGATGCGTAGCCCGCTGCGTTGTGGCCGCACGTGCGGTCCGCCCGGCTCCTGCCACCCCTCGGAGGTACGGGCGGCGCGAATGGCTGTCTCGTCGACCGTGATCCCCGCCCCGGGCGCCTCACCCAGGACGATGCCGCCGTCGACGAACTCCTGCGCGACCGTCAACCCGACCGGACTGCCGAGGTCCTGCACCTCGGAGGAGAGGTGGTTGGGCACGGCCGCTGCCGCCGCTGCGACGGCGTAGTTCGCGGTGAGGCCGACCGGACTGATCGCCAGGTCGCGGCTGTGGGCGGCCATCGCGACCCGCAGCATGTGCGTGATCCCCCAGACCGCTCCCGCTTGGACGATGTCGGCGCCACCCGCGTCCAGCAGGGGCCGGTACCACTCGAGCCCGGTGAGGTTCTCCCCGGTGGCCACCGCGGCCTTGATCGACTGGCTCAGGCGGGCGTGCCCCACCGTGTCCCAGCGGCGCAGTGGCTCCTCCACCCAGGTCAGGTCGATGTGCTCCTCGAGGGCGCTGACGTATCGCACGGCCTGCTTGACGTTCCAGGACTCGTTGGCGTCGAGCATCAGCGCCGGGGTGGTGCGTCCGGTGCTGAGGGTGTCGGTGATCAGCGCGAAGCGCCGCAGGTCGTCGCTGAGGCTGCGGCCCCCTTGAGCTTCGCCGCGTTGTAGCCCCGCTCGGCGAACGAACGGTAGAGGGTGGCGAGCTGGTCGTCGGTGAGTGCGGCGTCGAGGCCTGAGGCATACCCGTGCACGAACCGGTCGCCGGCACCGAGCAGGCGCCACAGGGGTTCCTCGGCGAGCTTGGCCTTGATGTCCCACAGGGCGGTGTCCAGCGTGCCGATACCGCCGAAGGTCGCTCCGCCGTGCGAGGTCTTGAAAACTCGCGCGAGCATCGTGTCGTAGAGCGTCGAGACGGCGCGAGGGTCCTGACCCTCGAGGGCAGGGAAGAGCCGGTCGAGGTCGGCGTGGGACCCGGTGCCCACACCCTCGACACCCTCGTCGGTCTCGACGATCACGATGGGAACGTCGGTGACACCGGAGGCGATGTACCCGTTGACATCGCCGACGGGTCTGCCCCAGTGGTGGGTCGTTCGGAGGGTGCGATAACCGGTGATCTTCATATCATCCTCGAGGTGAGATCGTTCCGGTAGCATACATCATATGTCTGTTGTTTGGTGTGTCCGATGCCCGCGCGGAATCCGCAGTCAGTAGATTGGTCCGTATGTCCTCCTCAGAGCCGGCGGCTCCTGCACGTACCCGGCGCCCGATCGAGCGAGTCGGAGCCACAGTGCTGCGCGAGTTCGTCCAGGCGATCGTGACCGGCGAGTACGGGTCGGGGCAGATCCTGCCGACGGAGGGGGAGCTGACCGCCGAGTTCGGGGTCAGCCGCACCGTGATCCGGGAGACGATGAAGCGTCTGCAGGAGAAGGGCATGATCACGGTCGCGCAGGGGCGTGGTACGCACGTCCTGCCGATCACCAGCTGGAACGTCCTGGATCCGCTGGTGCTGTCGACGATGATCAGCAATGATCGCACTCTGGGTGTGCTCGACGACCTCAGCATCGTGCGCAGTGCCCTGGAGGCCGAGATGGCCGGTGACGCCGCGGCGGTCGTCGATGACGGGGCGCGAACCGTCCTGCGGGAGCGGATCGAGGAGATGACCAGCTCGGTCGCGGACTCGCGCGGCTTCCGCGATGCGGATGTCCAGTTCCACCTCGCGGTGATGGACCTCTCCAGCAATGCCCTGGCGGCGAACATCGCCCGGGCCCTGATCCTGCACGCGGTGCACAGTGATCGGTACACCGGCCTGGACCCGACGCATGCCTTCGAGCTCACCCTCGCGGAGCACCAAGCGGTCGTGGACGCGATCGACGCCGGCGACGAGCGCCGTGCCCGCGAGGCCATGCGCGACCACATCCTCGGCTCCTGGCAGCGCCGCCGCTTGCCCACGGAGAGGTCGAGTTCGCCGTAGCGCAGGGCCGCTCGCTAGCAGGTGAGGTGTCGCCGCGCGGCCCCTGAGAGTGGGGCAACGTTGTGGTCGCTTTTCAGCCCGAAACCGGCCACAACATTGCCCAGCTGGCTTGCTCCGCGCCGATGTTCTCCCCCGCCACCTCGGCCAATGCGGCGGCGAGGAACCGGTAGGTCCATTCCTGGGCGAGCGCCCGGGTCTCGCAGAACATGATCGCGACCTGGGGGAACCGGGCGTGGTGTTCGGCCACGGCTTCGGCCACGACCGATGGCCGCACGTGCTCGAGCGCGAACACCTGGGAGTACCGGTCCTCCACCACGATCGCGGCGCGTGGCAGGTCGCTGAGGTCGGCCGCGAGGTAGCGCATCTTGCCGGTGGTGAGCGTGCTGACGAGGTCGGGCAGGCTCTTGCGTTCCACCGAGGCGATGACGGTGCCGTCGAGCTCGACGGCATAGTCACCCGCGGCCAATGGCGCCCGCCCGGGTCGTGGCTTGTTGGTGGCTGAACTTCCATGCGTATCGCTCGTGGCTGTCGACGACGATCTCCAGCTCGGCCAGGCCGCTCGCCCTGGCCGTGGGGATGGCGACGGTGGGGCGCGCCTGCTTCGCTGTGCGTGCGGTCTGCCAGAACACTGCTTCCCGGCCGCCCTTGATCCGGGTGAGTACGAACTGGCTGCGGTTCTCCCGGGAGCGGTCCAGCACGAGATCGATCGCTGCGCCCCGGCGCCGGCACGAACGCACGGGAACGGCCTCCACGATCTCCGGTTCGCTCGGCCACCCGACCGCGCGATGGCAGTAGACCTTCCCGGTGCGCGGCCAGACCTCGCGCGCCTTGAGCACGATCCCGTGCTCGCCCAGTGGGATCCGCAGGAGGTACGGCAGTGTGCTGCCTTCCTCGGGGTTCCGGGCGATCAGGAAGTCCTCCGGCATGACGCCATGCTACGGCGCGAGGTGGGCCGGGGCCGCTACCCCTTGTGGTGTGGAGCCTCTGTGCTTGTGGTGTGGGTCCGGACCGTGGGGGCACACCCGATCCGCACCATCGTGGCCTTGGGTGCGGCGTCAGGCGTCGGGACCGGGAAACGGGTCGGTGGGCCGGGTTGTTCGTGGCTGGAGGGTGGCGGGAAGGGTATAGCAAATCTGCGATGACGCGATCTGGGCGATCTTCCACGTCGTCAACCGGATTGGCGTTCGATTCTCTGGGGCGGTCGGGACCGCGGATCTTGACGCCGTCACGCAGCCGTGCCATGGTGAATGCACACAAGATCACTATTGAATGGATATGCGGAGATGCTGACGACGGACCTCGAGCAGGTGCAGATCTGGCGCGCCGAGCGCGATCGCATCGCTGCGGCCGAGCCCGCCGAGAAGGCCGCCTCGCTGGCCGGTCGAGCACAGGCCACTCGACGCCGTGTGGTGCAGATGATCATGACCGCGGGCCAGGGACACGTGGGCGGGGACATGTCGGTGACCGACATCCTCACCACGTTGTTCTACGGCACGTTGCGGATCGACCCGGGCGACCTGCCGGAGGGCCGGGACCGGTTCATCCTCAGCAAGGGCCACTGTGCCGCCGCCCTGTATGCCACCCTCGCCTCCTGCGGCTACTTCTCCCCGAAGGAGCTGGACACCTTCATGGCCGAGGGATCCGCGCTGAACGGTCATCCCAACCGGGTGAAGGTCCCCGGGGTCGAGACGAACACCGGGCCGCTCGGGCACGGTCTGCCGGTTGCCGTCGGGCAGGCGATCGGGGCGCAGCTGTCCGGTTCGGCGGCTCGAGTGTTCGTGGTGGTCGGGGACGGGGAACTGCAAGAGGGCAGCAACTGGGAGGCACTCATGGCCGCCGCGCACTTCGGCCTCAAGAACCTCACGCTGGTGGTCGACCGGAACCGGCTGCAGCAGGGCGCGCGCACCGAGGACACGAACGCGCTCGACCCGCTGGACGCACGGCTCAGCGCCTTCGGGTGTGAGGTGCGGTCCGTGGACGGGCACGACCACCTGGCGCTGATGGCGGCATACGCACCGTCCACCACGGGCCGGCCGGTCGCCGTCATCGCCAACACGATCAAGGGCAAAGGAATCAGCTTCATGGAAGACCGGGTCGAGTGGCACCACAAGGTGCCGACTGACGAGCAGGCCGGGCAGGCCCTCCTGGAGCTAGCAGGCGACGGGGCGACAGCATGACCGCGAGGAGCCCCCGCGTAGGGGTGCCGAGGGACGAGGTACACCGGAGTGAGGCGCCGCAGTGGGCAGGCGAAAGGAGCACAGCATGACCGCCGTCGACGTCGCAGCCCCCGTGCACGACAACCGCAAGGCGTTTGCCGAGGAGCTCATGGCGCTCGCAGCGGCCGACCCTCGAGTGGTGGCCGTGTGCAACGACTCGGTCGGCTCAAGCAATCTGGTGGAGTTCCGCGAACGCTTCCCGGACCGGCTGATCAATGTCGGGATCGCCGAGCAGAACATGGTGGGCGTGGGCGCCGGGCTTGCGAGTATGGGCTTCGTGCCGTTCGTGTGCGCCGCCGCGCCCTTCCTCGCCGGCCGGTCCCTGGAGCAGATCAAGGCGGACGTGGCCTACTCCCAGCACCCGGTGATCCTGTGCGGAATGAGCCCAGGGATGGCCTACGGCGAGCTCGGACCTACACACCACTCCGTGGAAGACCTATCCTGGCTGCGCGCCCTGCCCGGGCTGGACATCGTGCTTCCCGCCGACCGCGCACAGACCCGGGAGGCGGTGCGGATGCTCGCCGCCGAACCGCGCCCGACGTTCATGCGGGTCGGGCGGCACAAGGTGCCCGACCTGCCCGAGTCCACCGCCCTCGAGCGGGGCCGGTTCCAGCAGCTGCGGGACGGCACGGACGTCACGATCATCGCCGCCGGCACCATGGTCTCCCGCGCCCTCCAGGCCGCCGATGCACTCGCAGCCGATGGTGTCACCGCGCGGGTGCTGAACGCCTCCTGGCTCGCACCGTTCGACACGGAGGCGGTGCACTCAGCCGCCGCGCAGACGCGCGCGATCGTCACCGCCGAGGAGGCGAACGTCTCCGGCGGACTCGGGGCCGCCGTGGCCAGCGTGGTCGCCGGATTGCCCGCAGGGCAGCGGGTCCCGGTGGAGATCCTCGGCCTGCACGAGCTCGCTCCGACCGGCAGCACGAACGCGCTGCTCACCCACTTCGGCCTCGATCCCGAGCACCTCGCCGAAGCCGCGAAAGCGGGGATCGCCCGTGCCTGAACCGCTCGTGGTCAGTGTGGACCAGGGCACCAGCGCCACGAAGGCGCTGGTGGTGGATCCGCGCGGCCTGGTGGTGGGGCGGGCGAGCGTGCCCGTCTCCCTGGCCCACCCCCATCCGGGATGGGTGGAGCAGGACGCCGGGGAGCTGCTCGCCAGTGTGCACACCGCCGTCCGGGACGCCCTGACCGACGCGGCCGTCGACACCAGCGGTGCGGTGGCAAGCGTCGGCCTGAGCACCCAACGCGAGTCCGCACTGGTCTGGGACCGCCGCACCGGCGAACCCCTCGGACCGGTCCTCGGCTGGCAGGACCGGCGCACCAGCGACGCCGCGAACGCCGTCGATGCCGCCGACGCCGCACGCGTCCAGGAGATCACCGGCCTCCCCGTGGACCCGATGTTCTCCGCACTGAAGTTCGCCTGGCTGCTGGACCGGGTGGACCCGGATCGCAGCCGAGCCCGCGCCGGTGAGATCTGCCTGGGCACCGTGGACTCCTGGATCGTCACCCGCATCTCCGGCGAGCACCGCATCGAGGCCGGCAACGCCAGCCGCACCCAGCTGCTCGACCTGGCCACCGCCGACTGGGCACCCGAACTGCTCGACCGCTTCGCCATCCCGGCCGATGCGCTGCCGCGCGTGGTGGCCTCCGACGAACCGGCCGCCAGCGCCGACTGGGGCGGGATCACCGCACCCCTGACCGCCGTACTCGGCGACTCCCACGCCAGCCTCTACGGGCACGGCGCCCGCCGCCCCGGCGAGGTGAAGGTCACCTACGGCACCGGCTCCTCGGTGATGGCCCTGGCCGAGGAGGCTCCGCCGTCGGAAGGGCTGGTGCGCACCCTCGCCTGGCAACGAGGCCCGACGGCGCAGCTCGCCCTGGAGGGCAACATCCTCGCCTCGGGAGCCACCCTCGTATGGGCAGCCGAGCTGCTGGGGGTGAGTGTGCCCGACCTGGCCACCCTGGCCGCCGACGCATCCGACGGTGGAGTCGATCTGGTGCCCGCTTTCTCCGGCCTGGGAGCGCCCTGGTGGGACACCGCAGCCCAGGCCGCCCTCACCGGAATGACGCTGGGCACCGGGCGCGCCGAGGTCGCCCGGGCTGCTGTGGACGCCGTCGTACTGCAGATCGAGGATGTGCTGGCGGCGGTCGCCGGCGCCGGCACACCCGTGACCACCGTGCTCGCCGACGGCGGCGGCTCCGGGAACGACTGGCTGATGCAGCACCAGGCCGACCTCTCCGGTCGGCAGGTGCACCGGGCGCGGGTGAGTGACCTGTCCGCCCTTGGCGCCGCGCACCTGGCCGGGGACGTGGCGGGATTGTGGGCCGACGCACCGCCCGCGCCCGCGGGTCAGGGAGGCCCCGACATCTTCACCCCCCGGCTCGACCCCACGCGGGCGGACGCCCGCAGACAGAGGTGGGCGGCCGCCGTCGGGCGGGCACGAGGACTGACGCAGTGACCAAGGCGAGAGAAGAGGACCCCTCATGACTCAGCGATACGGTGCCGGCATCTGGCACTTCGCCACCTACGTGGACCGGTACGCCACCGACGGCTACGGCGAGCCGCGCACCATCCTGGACGCCATTGCGTTGGCCGGCCAGGTGCCCGACCTGTCCGTGGTGGACCTGAACTACCCCTTCTTCGGGGGCGACTTCAGCAACGAGCAGATCGGCGCCGGGCTGGAGCAGGCGGGGCTCGACGTCATCGGCATCACCCCGGAGATCTACACCCGCGTGTTCGCCAAGGGCTCCTTCACCAACCCCGACCCGGGCGTGCGCCGCCTCGCCCACGAGCTGTGCACCGAGGCTGCCGGCGTGGTGCGCCACTTCGGCGCCGACTACGTCAAGCTCTGGCCCGGTCAGGACGGCTGGGACTACCCCTTCCAGGTGGACCACGGCGCCCTGTGGAAGAACTCCCTCGACGGCGTGGGTCAGCTCGCGCAGGAGAACCCGGACCTGAAGTTCGTGATCGAGTACAAGCCGCGCGAGCCGCGGGTGCACATGAGCTTTGACTCGGTGGCCCGCACCCTGCTGGGGATCGAGAAGATCGGGCTGCCGAACGTCGGAATCCTGCTCGACTTCGGGCACGCACTCTTCGGCGGGGAGTCGCCGGCCGACGCGGCACAGCTGGCGATCGACTACGGGCGGCTGTTCGGGATGGACGTCAACGACAACCTGCGCGGCTGGGACGACGACATGATCGCCGGGTCCGTGCACCCGATCGAGCTGTTCGAGTTCTTCCACGTGCTGCGCCGCAACGGCTGGGAGGGCGTCTGGCAGCTCGACCAGTTCCCGTTCCGGGAGGACAGCGTGCAGGCGGCCACCTGGGCGATCGACTTCCTGAAGCGGGTGGAGCGAGGGCTCGACCGGCTCGACATGGACGCGCTGGCACAGGCGCAGGCCAGGCACGACGCCGTGGCAGCCGGGCGGATCGCGCAAGACGCGCTATTCGGTGTCGACTAGCCTGTCTGCATGCCCACGGTGACCCAGCCCGCGTCAGAGCGCCTCTCGCTGCTGACCAAGGTCGCCCTCATGTATCACGAGCAGGGGGTGCTGCAGCCGGAGATCGCCGAGCGTCTGCACATCAGCCAGTCCCGGGTGTCCCGGTTGCTGAAGGAAGCCGTGCAGATCGGGGTGGTGCGCACGATCGTGGTGCCGCCGGCGGGGGTGCATGCCGCGCTGGAGCAGGAGCTCAAGGACGCCTTCGGGCTCGCGGATGTGGTGATCGCCGACGTCGACGAGACCGAGACCGGTCTGCTCTCGGCGCTGGGATCTGCGGCGGCGGGGTACCTGGAGACGACGCTGACCGGTAAGGACCGGGTGGGCATCTCCTCGTGGTCGTCCACGTTGCTGGCGACGGTGGAGGCGATGACTCCCCGCAACACCCGCGCGGCGACCGATGTGGTCCAGGTCCTCGGCGGGGTGGGCCGGCCGAACGTGCAGGTGCAGGCCACCCAGCTCGCGGACCGGCTCGCCCGGGTGACCAAGGCCGTCCCGCGGTACCTGCCGGCACCCGGCATCGTGGCGGGCCCGGCGCTGCGCGATGCCCTGCTCGCCGAGCCCTACGCCCAGGAACTCGTGCAGGCGTGGGACGACCTCACCGTGGTGCTCGCCGGGATCGGGAGCGTGCAGCCTTCCCCGCTGCTGCTCGAGTCCGGCAATGCGCTGGGCGAGGAGGAGCTGGCCCGGTTGCGGGACCTCGGCGCCGTCGGCGATGTGTGTCTGCGGTTCTATGACACCGATGGGGCGCCGGTGGTCAGTGACCTGGACGACCGGGTGGTGGGCATCGGCACCGAGCAGCTGAAAGCCGTCCCACGCACGGTCGGCGTGGCCGGTGGTGAGCGGAAGTGGGATGCGATCCGCGGTGCCGTTCGGGGTGGCTGGGTGGATGTGCTGATCACGGACAGCCGGACGGCGAGGTATCTGCTCGGGGGGTGAGGATGTGTTTCCTTGCTCGGTGTGCACAAGCCCTGTTCAACGCCCGGCCTCTGGTGATACCGTGAAATTGCGGACCCCCCCACACACGTGGAGCAGGGGGTCCAGCTGTTTCTGGGCCTCTTCAGACCTGCTGGGGCTCTCGCCACGGGTCTCGCTCAGAGAGATACGTCTGGTACCACGACCACGCGAATATGTTGGCCTCGTGCCGGTCCACGTGTGCCATGGCGCTCCACGCGACGAGGTCGGCCATCTGCACGAGGCGTGATTCCCTCGAGTCAAGATGAACCGCGTCCTCGATGACATGTCGGTCCTGCAGACTGAGTGCGCGATGGCACGAGCGGTAGGTGGGGTCGCTCCCGTCGCCATCCATGAACACCATCGCGAGGGCGTCCATGGCGACCAGCTCGTGCTGGAGTCTCGTGAGTAGCGCTTCGTAGGTCGCTCGGCGATTGCGAGTGAGCTCCTCTGGTGACCCCGGTCTCCAGACGGCTCCCACGCGGATTCCCCCGGTGGAACGGATTGTCTCCAGGCACTCGCGGGCAACCTCGCGCCCAAAGTCCTTCCACTGCTCGACCCCGGCACGGACATAGCGGCGGGGGACCCGACGTGAGATCCGGCCGCGGCCGTTGACATAGTCCGTCGAGTGGAGCTCTCGGGAAACGGGAATCCCGTACTCGCGCCAGAGGCGCTTGCGAGTATCGAGCCAGGACGAGAGCACGTCCGCCCACCGGTCCGGTGAGCACTCGACCCATCCGTAGACGACGAGCCCTTGACTCGGGTGCCCGGAATCGTCCACATAGATGAGTCGAGTCAGTGCCGGGGGCATGGTCGACAACTCTATGAAGGGTCTGCCGATGGAGTCGCGGGCCGTCCACAAGGGGAGCCGGTGACAGGTGGCCTCCGCTCAGCCCTTCACCGACCCCGCGAACGCGCCCTGCACGAAGTACCGCTGGAACATCAGGTACACGATCAGCACGGGGATGGCTGACATGAAGATGAAGGCGTTCAGTTGTCCGTAGTCGGTGGAGAACTGGGTGCTGAAGTTCTGTACCGCGAGCGGGATCGTGTAGTTGGCCTGGCTCTGCAGCAATGTCACAGCGATGGCGTACTCGTTCCAGGTGGCCACGAAGTCCAGGATGAACAGCGCCGCGAGCGCGGGCTTGGCCATCGGCAGGCAGATCTGCCAGAAGATCCGCAACGTCGAGGCACCGTCCACCCGGGCGGACTCGATCATCTCGTCCGGGATGGCACGGAAGAAGCCGTAGAGCATGAAGATCTGGTACGGGATGCCGAACGCCAGGTACGGCAGGATCAGGCCGGGGAGCGAGTCCAGCAGTCCCAGGCTCAGCATCGTGTTGAACAAGGGCCCCAGGGCGATCTGGATCGGCACCATCGAACCGACGGCGAAGATCGCCACCACCAGCTTGTGTCGCCGGAACCGGATGGTCCCCAGCACGTAGGCCGCGGCTGCCGCCAGCAGCAGGCCGAGTGGCACCTTGATCACGGAGACCAACAGGCTGTTCAGGCCCGTGTTCCACAGGTCACCGGTCGCGGCGCCCTCGGCGAAGTTTCCCCACGCCCACAGCTCGGGCAGCGCCCAGACCGGCCGGGTGCTCACGTCCGCCTGCGTCTTCACCGCCGTCAGGAACATGAAGATGAACGGGATCGCCCAGATCAGGCAGGTGATCACGAGCGAGACCCACAGGCCGACCCCGGTCCAGTCGGTGGGCCGACGGCGGCGCGGACCCTCCGGTGCGCGCGTGCCGGTCGGACGGGCGACGGTCGTGGCCGTCATCGGTCGTCTCCTCTCAGCGCCCACACCAGGTACGGCACGACCAGGGCGAGCGACATGACCAGCAGAACGGTCGCCGTCGCCCCTCCCAGGCCGAAGGTGTGGTTCGCGAAGGACTGGGTATAGGACCACAGGGCGAGTACCTGGGTGGACTGGGCGGGGCCACCCCCGGTCATCCCGACCACCAGGTCGAACACCTTGAGCGAGTTGATGATCGTCAGGATCACCA
Source organism: Ruania alba (assembly GCF_900105765.1). NCBI lineage: Bacteria > Bacillati > Actinomycetota > Actinomycetes > Micrococcales > Ruaniaceae > Ruania > Ruania alba. Next base: position 293,666 of record NZ_FNTX01000002.1, on the reverse strand, counting down.
CGACCGCAGTGGTGGGGCGCAGCGCCGGCACCGTCACGTTCCGGAACACCTGCCACCGCCCGGCGCCATCGACCCTCGCGGCATCGACCAGTTCCGGCGGGACCTGCTGCAGTCCGGCGAGGAAGAGCACCATCGTGAAGCCGACTCCGGTCCACACCGACGCGGCGAAGACCGAGTACAGGGCGAAGGTGGGGTCCCCCAACCACTGCTGCGTCCAGGACTCGAGGCCGATCGCGGTGAGGAACTGGTTCAGCGCCCCCAGCGTGGGGTTGTAGATCCACCGCCACATGGCGGCCACCGTGATCGGTGCGAACACGGCCGGCAGGTAGATCACCGCCCGCATCGTGTTGCGGCCGAGCATCGCCCGGTTCAGGCCGAGGGCGATGACCAGCCCGAGCGTCACTGGTAGTGCGAGTGAGAGTGCCACCCAGATGATGGAGTTCTTCGCCGCCGTCCAGAACACCGGGTCCGAGGTGAACAGGCGGACGTAGTTCTGCAGACCCACCCAGACCGGTTCCTCGGTGCGGAAACCGGACCACTCGAAGAACGACAGGCGCACCGAGTCGATCATCGGGTACGCGAGGAAGTACACGTACAGCAGAGTCGCGGGCACCAGGAATGGGACGGCGCGGAGACCGCGTCCCCGGTTGACGCCGCGGGGGTGCGACGCCGACTGGGGAGCGGCGGAGGTGTGCGTGGTCATCGGCACCTCAGGAGGAACTGTCCACGAACTCCTGGAACGTGCTGCCGGCGTCCTCAGGGGAGATGTCACCGGTGAGCACGGAGTTCTGGATCCGCCAGTACTCCGTGGTCTGCTCCAGGCTCAGGTTCTGGTCGTTATTGGTGAAGATGCCCTCCGAGTTCGCGAAGTACTCCACCCAGGTGCTGTTCAGCGGGTTCGAGGTGTCCGCTTCGACCTCCCGATTCACCGAGATCGCGCCCCATGCCTGGTAGACCTGCTCCTGGATCTCAGCGCTGGTGATGTAGTCGAGGAACTCGGCGGCCAGGTCTGGGTTGTCGCTCATCGCGTTCACGTACGGACCTTCACCGAAGCCGTAGATCCGGTTCGTGTCGGTGGGGAAGAGGAAGACTCCGACGTTCTCGGGGTCCATGCCGTTGTCGACGAGCTGCTGGTTGAACCAGGTGCCTTCGATGGTCATCGCGGCATTGCCCTGGAAGAACAGCTGGGCGGAGTCCTCCTGGGCCACGCCCATGTAGCCCTCGTTGAGGTAGTCCTCGCCCCAGGTCTGCAGCTCGGTGAATGCCTCGGTGACGCAGGCCTCGGAGTCCCAGCCGGCCTGCTCGGTGTTCAGCCGGTCGGCAACCTCGACGCCGCAGAAGGTCTCCAGGAGGTTGTCCAGCAGGCGCATGACGTGCCAGTTCACGGTGCCACCGAGAGCCATCGGGGTGATGTCGGCGGCGGCGAGCTGGTCGGCGACCGCCGCGAGCTCGTCATAGCTCGTCGGCAGCTCGGTGATGCCGGCCTGCTCGAACAGGTTCTTGTTGTAGTAGATGCCTTGTCCCTGCACCGACCACGGCACCCCGTGGTAGCCGCCGTACTGGGTGATGTTCGCCAGTGCCGGTTCGGTGAAACGGTCGTCCCAGCCGTACTCCTCGTAGTACTCGGTCAGGTCGAGGCTGACGCCGAGGTCGACCAGCTCGCCGCCGAGCCCCGGACCGCGCCAGTACCAGTAGATGTCCGGCCCGGCCTCGGTGCCGGCCGCGCGGCGCATCGCGTCCTTGTGCGGGTCCGTGTTCCGTTCCTCGACCACGATCTCCACGTCGGGGTGCGTCTCCTGGAACCCGCTGATCATCAGATCCATCGCCTCGGCACGGGAGTCCTCGTTGGTCTGCATCCAGATGGTGAGCTGATTGTCGTTCCCGCTGGCTTCTCCGCCGGTGTTGCAGGCGGTCAGGGCGAGAGCGCTGGTGAGTGCGGCCGCGACGAGTGCGCGGCGTCGGACGGTGGTAGCCATGGGTATCTCCGGTCGGGGTCAGGGACGGGTGTCCGAGTGGAGCCACTCGGAGAACTCGTCGAGGCGGAGGAACATGTCCTCGAACATGAGCCGGACGTCGATGCGCGTGTAGACGCGGATTGTGCGCCCGGTGTGGGTGGGGACGAACCGGCCGGAGTCGTGCACGAGTGGTGCGGGTAGTACCGCGTAGTCGCTGGAGGTGGTGTCCGGCTGGAAGAACGACTGCAGCCCGGTGAGCAGGATGAGCGGCTGGTCGCCGAGGGCGTAGGTCTCCGACCGCAGGGAGTCGGTGGCCTGGGCCACGTCACGGAGGGTCTGGTAGAGGTACTCGCCGAGGGGGCCCTTCGTCTTCACCCGGCGTCGTAGCTCGGTGTCCGAGACCAGGCACTGCCGGTACATGTTCCGTGGGACCTGCCAGACCGGCATGGTCGAGTCGTTGAAGAGCACCTGTGCCGCGGTCACATCGATGTTCAGGTTGTACTCGGGGTCGAGCTTGCCCTCCGGCGCGAAGGCGTGCCCGGCGTACTCGGGACCGCCGATCCAGACGAGGGTGAGTCGATCGGCGATGCGCGGCTCGAGGAGATAGGCGCTGGCGAGGTCGGTGAGGCCGCCGCCGGCGGCGTAATACAACGGAGTGTCGGAGTCTCGCATTGCCTCGGCGACGATCGCCCGGGCGGCCGGGGTGTCCTGGGGTGTGGTGCGGTCGGTGAGCGCCACCTCGGAGCCGGTGACCACTCGGTCGGTCGGGTCCAGGCCCATGAGCTCGAGCGTCCTGCCGAGCACTGCGGCAGCGTTCGCCGCCGAGTGCCCGCTCGAGTCCCAGCGGTCGCCGACGGCCAGGTGCGAGGCGACCAGCAGCGGGGTGTCCACCGAGGGGGTCAGCAGGTGATGGACCACGTGATACAGGTCGTCGGGGTCGCCGGCGAAGTCGTTGTCCACGATCACGCGCGCCTCGGGAGCTCCGGTGAGATCTCGCTCGAGCCACGGGAACTCGTCGATCGTCCAGCGTGCCACGTTGCCTCCTGGGTATATATTCAACTCTGAATGCATCGCAACGATACGGGTGTCGAGGAGGGGGCGTCAACCCTTGGCATCGCACCCCGCCCCCGTGCCCGGTCCCTGAGGTGCCGACAGTCGCCGCGTGTCGCACCATGGGTCAGAGAGGAAGTGACCATGACAACGACACGAACCTCCCGCGGCCTGGACAAGACGGTCGCCTCGGCCACCGACGCGGTGGCGGACATTCCCGACGGCGCCACCCTCGCCGTCGGAGGTTTCGGACTGTGCGGCATCCCCTCGGTGCTGATCCAGGCACTGCTCGACCAGGGCACCACCGACCTGCGGGTGGTCTCGAACAACTGCGGGGTGGACGACTGGGGGCTCGGGCTGCTGCTCGGGGCGGGGCGGATCAGTAAGATGACCGCCTCCTACGTGGGGGAGAACAAGGAGTTCGAGCGGCAGTTCCTCTCCGGGGAGCTCGAGGTCGAGCTGGTCCCGCAGGGCACCTTGGCGGAGCGCCTGCGCGCCGGCGGCTCGGGCATCGCGGCGTTCTTCACCCGGGCGGGCACCGGCACCCAGATGGCCGAGGGAGGGCTGCCGCAGAGGTACGACGGCGCAGGTGGCCTCGCGCAGACATCGGCACCCAAGGAGGTGCGCACCTTTCCCACGGACAGCGGGCCCCGTGAGTTCGTGCTGGAGGAGGCCATCCATGCCGATTTCGCGCTCGTGCATGCCGCCACCGCGGATCGGCAGGGCAACCTGGTGTTCAACAAGTCCGCCCGGAACTTCACCCCGCAGGCAGCGATGGCCGGTCGGGTGTGCATCGCCCAGGTGGAACAGCTCGTGGAACCGGGTGAGCTGGATCCGGACCAGATCCACCTGCCCGGGGTGTACGTGCACCGGGTGGTCGAGGTGGGGCCGGATATCGAGAAACGGATCGAGAAGCGGACCGTCACTCCGCCTGTCACCGAGGGGGGTGCCTGAGATGGCGCTGAGCAGGAACGAGATGGCCGCCCGCGCCGCCAGGGAACTGCCCGACGGCGCCTACGTGAACCTCGGGATCGGCCTGCCCACCCTGGTACCGAACTACGTGCCGGCGGGATACCAGGTGGTGCTGCAGTCCGAGAACGGGATCCTCGGCGTCGGGCCGTACCCAGGCGAGGAGAACGTGGACCCGGACCTGATCAACGCCGGCAAGGAGACCGTGACCACGCTCCCGGGCACGTCCTTCTTCGACTCCGCCACGTCCTTCGGGATGATCCGCGGCGGCAAGATCGACGTCGCCATCCTCGGTGGGATGCAGGTCTCCGGCACCGGTGACCTGGCGAACTGGATGATCCCCGGGAAGATGGTGAAGGGCCCCGGCGGCGGGATGGACCTGGTGCAAGGTGCCCGCCGGGTGGTGGTGCTGATGACGCACGCCGCCAAGGACGGCTCACCAAAGATTGTCCGCGACTGCTCCCTGCCACTGACCGGGCGCGCCGTGGTGAACCGGATCATCACCGACCTCGCCGTCGTCGACATCACCGACGACGGGCTGGTGCTGCGCGAACTCGCTCCCGGCGTGACCGCGGACGAGGTGATCGACCGGACCGAGCCGACGCTCGCCGTCGACCCTGACCTGACTCACGTGGAGGTGCCGTCATGACTGAAGCAGCTGACGACGTCGTGATCGTGGGTGCGGCGCGCACCCCGCAGGGCAAGTTGCGTGGCCAGCTGGCTGCCCTGACGGCCACCGAGCTCGGCTCGGTGGCGATCCGGGGCGCACTCGACCAGGGTGTCCCCGCGGACGCGGTGGACACCGTGATCTTGGGGCAGGTGCTGCAAGCCGGCGCCGGGCAGAACCCGGCCCGCCAGGCCGCCATCGGCGCCGGGATCGGCTGGGAGGCGCCCGCCACCACGGTGAACAAGGTGTGTCTCTCCGGCCTGACCGCGGTGATCGACGCCGCCCGGCTGCTGCGCTGCGGGGAGGCCGAGGTGGTGGTGGCCGGCGGGATGGAGTCGATGACGAACGCCCCGCACCTGCTGCCCGGCTCCCGGAAGGGCTGGGCCTACGGCGCGGTCCAGGCGCTCGACGTGACCGCCCACGACGGCCTCACCGACGCCTTCGACCACGAGGCGATGGGCCTGTCCACCGACCGCTACGACGCCGAACGGTTCCACGTGAGCCGCACCGACCAGGATGCGATCGCGGCCCGGTCACACCAGAAGGCGGCCGCGGCCTGGGAGTCGGACGTGTTCACCCCGGAGATCGCGGCGGTCGCGATGATGACCCGGAAGGGTGAGGTGATTGTCGACCGTGACGAGGGCATCCGACCCGAGACCACGGTGGAGACGCTGGCGGCACTGAAGGCGGCGTTCACCCCCGCCGGCAACATCACCGCCGGGAACGCCTCGCAGATCTCCGACGGCGCAGCCGCCCTGGTCCTGACCACGCGTGCCCATGCGGAGCACCGCGGGTGGACCGCGCTCGCCACTGTGCGCGCGGCAGGCCAGGTGGCGGGCCCGGACACATCCCTGCACGCCCAGCCTGCGCGGGCGATCGTCGCGGCCTTGGAACGGCAGGGCTGGGGAGTCGGCGAGCTGGACCACATCGAGATCAACGAGGCCTTCGGGGCCGTGGTGGCTCATTCGGTGGCTGCGCTCGGAGCGGACCTGGATGTGGTGAACCCGCACGGCGGTGGCATCGCCCTCGGGCACCCGATCGGTGCCTCCGGTGCGCGCCTGGCCGTCCACGCTGCCCACATTCGGTCGGCGTCCGGCGGGAAGTCAGCAGTTGCCCTCTGCGGTGGGGGCGGGCAGGGTGAAGCGCTGCTGCTGGAGGGCTGAGGCGCCGGCGACGTGGTGAGAATGTCCTCGCTCAGGTACCCACGGGGTAGTCCACGTAAGCGATCCGCGTGCTGTCCGGGGACCAGCTCGGCACGTTCATTGTGCCCTGCCCGCCGAACACGTTCACCAGGTCGGTCACGTCCTCGCCCCGCGGTCCGCACATCCGGATGATGACGTCATGGTCGGCCGGATGCCCGACCGTGCCGGGCGGGAAGGAGACGTAGGCGAGCCGGGCGCCGTCGGGCGAGGGATGCGGGAACCAGTTCACCCGCTTGTCGTGGGTGAGCTGTTCTGCTCCGGATCCGTCGGGGTGCATCCGGGCCAGCTGTGCGTGCCCGGCCGCCCGGGGTGGCCCGGCGAGCGGGCGCTCGGTGTTGACGTAGATCCACCTCCCGTCCGGGGAGAACTCGGCCCCGTCGTCGGGGAACTCATCCTCGGTGAGCTGCACACTCGCCCCGCCTGTGGCTGGGATGGTGAACAGGTTCGGCGCATGCCACGCGCCGCCAGGGTCGGTGACCACACCCACGTAGGCGAGCGTTCCGCCGTCGGGACTCACCCCGTGCAGGAAGTGCAGCAGACCGTCCTGGGTGGTGATGCGGTCCGCCTCGCCTCCGGTGAGCGGGGCGCGGTAGATGTGCCCGTCCTCGGCGGAGACGAACACGTGCGCCCCGTCCGGGTCGAGCACATGATCGTTGTTCAACGGTGGGATGCCGGGGATCTCGATCGGCTCCGGATCGCCGGAGCTGTCGACGGGCAGCCGGAACAGGGTGCCGTCGCCGTTCACGATCAGTGCGGTGCCGTCCAGGGTCCAGTTCGGTGCCTCGTAGAGCACCTCGGTGGACTCGTGCACCAGGTGAGTGGTGCCCGTGGTCACGTCGATGGTGTGGATGCGGGCCCGTTGGCCGGGCGCGAGAGTGCGGGGCATCGTCGCCTTCCGTGGAGCTCGGACAGGTGTGTGGCCCATTCTCCCCTGCGGTGTGGACGGAGGAGTCCACCACGCCTGCCTCGGACTCATCTAAGGTGCTGGAGTGCTGTCCGGAATGATCGACGCCCAGACGTCCGCCTCGCCTGCCGCGCTCGTCGCCGTGAACGTCCTCTGGGTGGGACTCGTGGTGGCAGGCATCGTCTTCATGATTCGGCGCCAGCGTCGTATCGACAACACCCTGGACCCGGCGTACCAGCACGCACCGGTCGCGCCGGCGGTGGTGGTGGAGCGGAAGTTCCAGTACCGGAAGGTCAACGAGCGCCGCCTGTACCGAATCACCTACCGGGTGCACCTGGCCCACGGCGGGCACTTCATCGGGTGGGAGGACAAGTACCTCACCCGGTTCAGCGGCGCCCCCGCCTTCGCCGTCGGGACGAATCACCAAGTGGCCTACATGCCTGGCAGCATCGAGGTTCGGGCGCTTCCGCGGAAGCGCTGATCAGGCCGATCGCTGCTCTGACTTGCGCCAATATTCGGAGCGGGTGACGGGAATCGAACCCGCGCTGTCAGCTTGGGAAGCTGAAGTTCTACCATTGAACTACACCCGCATGAGGCCGTTCCCGGCCACAGCGTTGCCCAGCATACCTAATCTGTGGACTGCGGGTGCACACCGGCTCGGCCGGTCGGGCGAGTCGGCTACCGTGGGCCCGTGCTGCTCTCCGACCGCGATATCCGAGCCGAGCTGACCTCCGGACGGGTGGGCCTGGACCCGTTCGATGAGGACATGATCCAGCCCTCCAGCGTTGACGTGCGCCTGGACCGCTACTTCCGCCTCTTCGACAACCACAAGTACCCGGTGATCGACCCGGCCGCGGACCAGCCCGACCTCACCCGGCTCGTAGAGGTCGAGCCCGACGAGTCGTTCGTGCTGCACCCGGGCGAGTTCGTGCTCGGCTCCACCTACGAGCTGATCACGCTGCCGGATGACGTCGCTGCCCGCCTGGAGGGCAAATCCAGCCTTGGCCGCCTCGGCCTGCTCACCCACTCCACGGCAGGGTTCATCGATCCCGGATTCTCCGGGCACGTCACCCTGGAGCTATCCAACGTGGCGACCCTGCCGATCACCCTCTGGCCGGGGATGAAGATCGGCCAGCTGTGCTACTTCCGTCTCTCCAGCCCCGCCGAGCACCCGTACGGGTCCGGCGCCCAGGGCTCGCGCTACCAGGGCCAACGAGGCCCGACGGCGTCCCGTTCGCACGTGAACTTTCACCGCACCCGGGTGGAGGGTTAGGTCGAGATGGCGGGCATGCCCGACGGCTCGTTCTCCGGGGCGGCGCCCCTGGACGTGGCCGTGGCCGCCTCGCGGCACCTGCTGGCCGTCCCGGACGACGTGCTCGTCGAGGAGGTGGAGGCGCTCGCCCTGTCCCGCTACCCGCAGGCGGCGTGGGTAGAGGCTGATGTGTTCGCTCTGGCGGAGGAGACCTACCTCTCCGGACCGTTCCTGGTCACTGCGGCGGACCGGGATGCTCTCGGCCTGCCGGACTGGGCTGACCAGACCTACCTGCTGACGTGCCGCCCAGAACGGGGCGGGCCTGTGCCCGAGGAACTGCGCGCCGTCGGGGGCCTGCTGGCTGCCTTCGCCGAGGGGAGCGTGGAGGGTCAAGAGCGGGCCGCCGTCGACGTGCTCTGCGCGATGGGACGCCGCCTCGGCGGCACGGTGCGCACCTCCACCGGCCACCTGCTCGAGCCCGACCCGACTGCCGGGGTGGACCTGGTGGTGCACTCCGAGGTGTGGCTGCACCCCGACGCCCTGGTGCGGGTGCTCACCCCGGTGCTGCCCGGCGTGCGTCTCCTGACCGAGCCCGAACTCGATGCGCGAACGCAACTTCATGCGGCGGATTCGGCGCCAGATGCCGCACAAGGTGGCGCTCGGCCAGGTGGGGGTGAGCTGGACGAGGGGGAACGCGCCTGGTTGCACGCCGAGGCGGATGCCTTCGACGCCCACGCCCTCGCCCAGCCGCAGGTCACCGAGGCCTATGGTGCGCAGTGGTCCTACCCCGACGGCGGCATCATCGGAGTAGCCGTGGAGGCCGAGCAGCAGGTGCCGCTCGTGCTCGCAGGCCTGGAGTGGGCAGCCGATGGCACGATCACCTACGCGCTGCGCTGGTACCCGGCCGACCCGGTGGCCCTGCACGAGGGGCGCGCCGGGCGGGTGGCCCTGGACCAGCGGGAGGACGCGCGGGCCCGGATCGAGGCGGGGGCCCGCGCGCTGCTCGAGGCTGTGCGCGGTGCAGCAACCGACGACGACCAGTTCCTCGTCGATCCCTGACGGATCCATCGACGCCAGCGATCGACGCCGGCCTCGGCGGCGCCTGGGCCGATTGATAGAATCGCGGCACCGCGTTGTCCGCGCCGGCGATCGGGCCGGTGCTGCCGCACACCCACAACCGCACACCCGAAGCACCACCTGACCCCTGACCACGCCGACTGACCAGGAGCCGACGTGCTGCAGCTGATCGCCGTACACCTTGTTGCGGCTCTGGTTGCCCCCGCAGCGGTCGCGCGCTTCGGCCGGAAGATGTTCCTCCCGCTGGCCCTGGTCCCCGGGTCGGCGGCGGTGTGGGCGCTCACCCAGACCAGCGCAGTGCTCAGCGGATCCGGACCCACCGAGGCCGTCTCCTGGGTCGCATCGGTGGGCATGCACCTGACCTTCCGGCTCGACGTGCTCGCCTGGCTGATGGTGCTCCTGGTCGGCGGCGTCGGCGCACTCGTGCTGATCTACTGCGCCTGGTATTTCTCCTCCGGTGCCAAGTTCCTGGGCCGGTTCGCCGGCACCTTCATCGCCTTCGCCGGCGCCATGCTCGGCTTGGTCACCTGCGACAACACACTCGTGCTGTATGTCTTCTGGGAACTGACCACGGTCTTCTCCTACTTGCTCATCGGGCACTACTTTGACCGCAAGGGCGCCCGCCGCTCCGGGATGCAGGCCATCGTGGTGACGACGTTCGGCGGCCTGGTCATGTTCGCCGGATTCCTGGTGCTCGGGGTGATCGAGGAGGGCTCCTTCTCCCTCGCCGCGCTCGTGACTGCCCCGCCCGAGGGGACCGCCGCCACCGTGGCCATCGTCTGCGTGCTGGTCGGGGCGCTCACCAAGTCCGCTCTGGTGCCTTTCCACTTCTGGCTGCCGGGGGCGATGGCCGCCCCCACCCCGGTGAGCGCCTACCTGCACGCCGCCGCGATGGTGAAGGCCGGGGTGTACCTGGTGGCCCGGCTCGCCCCCGGGTTCGCCGAGGTGGAGGCCTGGCGCTGGATCATCCTGCTGGCCGGGTCGGCCACCATGATCGTGGGCGGCTACCGCTCCCTGAAGCAGCACGACCTGAAGCTGCTGCTCGCCTTCGGCACCGTCAGCCAACTCGGGTTCCTCGTGCTGTTGGTGGGGCAGGCGAACCGTGCTGTCGCCCTCGCCGGGCTCGCCCTCATCGGCGCGCACGCCATGTTCAAGGCAGCCCTGTTCCTGACCGTCGGCGTGATCGACGCCGCCGCCGGTACCCGTGACCTGCGCCAGCTCTCCGGCCTCGGCCGCCACCTGCGCTGGGCTGCCATCCCCGGATTCCTCGCCACCTTCTCCATGGTGGGCCTCCCGCCCTTCGCCGGGTACGTGGGCAAGGAGGCCGCCCTGGAGGCACTCACCCACGACGGCGGCCCGTACGAGAGTGCACTGCTCGCCGTCGTGGTGGTCGGGTCCGTGCTGACCTTCGCCTACGGGATGCGGTTCCTGTGGGGCGCCTTCGCCCGTAAGCGCGGGCAGGTGGACACCTCCGTGGGCCGGGAGGCCCCCGGGCTGTTCGTGCCCGGGATGGTGCTCGCCGTGGCCGGCCTGGCCGCCGGGCTGGTGCCTTCCCTGGGGGAGTCGCTGCTCGGGCGATACGCCGCGACCTATCCGGCCGGGGAGGCCGGCCACCTCACCCTCTGGGGCGGATTCGGTCTGCCGCTGCTGCTCACGGTCGTGGTGATCGTGACCGGAGTCGCCCTCTTCGTGGGGCGCACCCTGGTGGAGCGGGTGCAGGAGTCGGTGATCCTCGGCCCCGACTCCGACCGTGCCTATCGCACCACGATGCGCCGGCTGGATCGGGGTGCGGTGGCGATCACTTCCTTCACGCAGCGTGGTTCGTTGCCGGTGTACTTGGCCGTCATCCTGCTTGTCACCGTCGGCGCGGTGACGTTCGCGCTGATCGACTCCGGTGCCGAGGTGGGCGAGGTGCGCGCGTTCGACACCCCGGTGCAGCTCCTCGCGGCCGGGGTGATCGCGATCGGGGCCATCCTCACCGCGCGGGCGCGGCGCCGGCTCAAGGCCGTGGTGCTCCTCGGGATCACCGGGTACGGCGTGGTGGTGCTGTTCGCGCTGCATGGCGCGCCGGACCTGGCGCTGACCCAGGCGCTGGTGGAGACCATCGCCCTGGTGGTCTTCATCCTGGTGCTGCGCCGACTGCCCGCCTACTTCTCCAACCGGCCGCTCAAAGGCAGCCGCTGGTGGCGCGCCGCGCTCGCAGCCTCCGTGGCTGTCATGGTGATGGCGCTCGCGTTGATCATCCCGCACGCCCGGACCGCGGACCCGATCGCGATGCTGTTCCCGGACGAGGCGTACGAGTACGGGTATGGGCGCAACATCGTCAACGTCACCCTCGTCGACATCCGCGCCTGGGACACCATGGGTGAGATCGCTGTGCTGCTGGTGGCGGCCACCGGCGTGGCCTCGTTGGTGTTCCTGCGTTCCCGCTCGGGGCGGGTGCATCGAATTCGCGATCGCCGCTCCGATGCCGACGCGATCTGGCCCAGCCACCTGCCGGACCCGGCCACCCGGTTGGGCCCCTCGATCGCGACCACCGGTCACGCTCGCCGGGCCCGCACCTGGCTCTCCGCCGGCGGCTCCCTGTCCACGAACCGCCGCTCGGTGATCCTCGAGGTGGCCACCCGGCTGCTGTTCCACACCATGCTCGTGTTCGCCGTCTTCCTGCTCTTCTCCGGGCACAACGCCCCCGGCGGCGGATTCGTGGCAGGGATGGTGGTGGGCGTGGCGCTCACTGTGCGCTACCTCGCCGGCGGGCGCTACGAGCTCGGTGAGGCCGCCCCGATCCTGCCCGGTGCACTCCTTGGTTCCGGGTTGTTCCTCTCCGCCGGTGTGGGCGCCGTGCCGCTGTTCTTCGGTGGCACGGTGCTGCAGTCGGTGAAGATCGACGCCCAGCTCGGCATCTTCGGCGAGATGCACCTGGTCACCTCGCTGTTCTTCGACATCGGGGTGTTCCTCGTGGTGGTCGGGCTGATGCTGGACATCCTGCGCTCGCTCGGGTCCGAGATCGACCGGCAGGGTGAGGCATCCGGAACCGCGGTACCGGACGTGGCGCACGACTCGCCGCGCACCACGGCCGACGATGCCGAACCCGTACCGAGCCTGCCGAGCGGGGAGGGGCGGCGATGACTATCGACATGAGCCCGTCCCTGGCCCTGGTCGGAGTGGTCGGGGTGCTGGTCGGCACCGGCGTGTATCTGCTGCTCGAGCGCAGCCTCTCCCGGGTGGTGATCGGCGTGACGCTGATCAGCAACGGCGTGAACGTGCTGTTCCTGATCGCCGGTGGAGCGGCCGGCGGTCCTCCGCTGGTGGGTACCACCGAGCCGGAGCAGATGAGCGACCCGCTCCCGCAGGCGATGGTGCTCACCGCGATCGTGATCAACCTGGGCCTGACGGCGTTCGTGCTCGCCATGGCCTACCGCTCTTGGCAGTTGCACGGCCATGACGAGGTGCAGGACGACCTCGAGGACCGCAGGATCGCGCAGCGCTCCGCACGAGACGAGGTGGACGCACGTGCCGACGACCTCGGGACCGATCTCGCCACCGAGGCCGCTGAGGCGCGGGACGAGACCGAGGAGGAGGGTCTGGACGAGCCGCACCACGGCGCGCAGCTCTCGGCCGACGACCACGAGGTGGATGACCAGGCTCCCGGGGGTGAGCGTCGATGACGTGGCTCGTCTCGCTCCCGGTGATCATCCCCCTGGTCTCGGCCGGGCTCGCGCTCGCGCTCTCCAAGCGCACCCGCGCCCAGGGCATCATCTCGATGATCGCCCTGACGGCGGTGCTCGCCGTGTCTGTGGCCCTCATCTTCGTCACTCACACCCAGGGCCCGCAGGTGGTGAACGTCGGCGGATGGGCGGCGCCGGTGGGGATCGCCCTGGTGGCCGACCGGCTCTCTGCTTTGATGCTGGTCGTCTCCGCGGTGGTGCTGCTCGCGGTGCTCGCCTACTCCCTCGCCCAGGGCCTCGCTGACGGGAACGAAGGCGCCCCGGTGGCGATCTACCACCCGACGTATCTCGTGCTCGCTGCCGGCGTGGCCACCGCGTTCCTCTCCGGTGACCTGTTCAACCTGTACGTCGGGTTCGAGGTACTGCTCGCGGCGAGCTTCGTGCTGCTCACCCTCGGTGGAACGGGTGAACGGATTCGTGCTGGCTCGATCTACGTGATCGTCTCCCTGCTCTCCTCGATCCTGTTCCTCATCTCGATCGCGCTGATCTATGCGGCCACCGGCACCCTGAACTTTGCCCAGCTCTCCGAGCGGATCGTCGATATCGATGCCGGGCTGCGGATCGTGCTGCAGATCATGCTGCTGATGGGGTTTGCCATCAAGGCCGCCATCTTCCCGCTCTCTGCGTGGTTGCCGGACTCCTATCCGACTGCCCCGGCCCCGGTGACGGCGGTGTTCGCCGGTCTGCTCACCAAGGTGGGTGTGTACGCGATCATCCGTGCCCAGACGCTGCTTTTCACCGACGGCAGCCTGGACACCGTGCTGATGGTGCTGGCAGTGCTCACTATGCTCGTGGGGATCGCCGGTGCCGTGGCGCAGGAGGACATCAAACGTCTGCTCTCGTTCACCCTGGTCAGCCACATCGGCTACATGATCTTCGGCATCTCACTGGCCAGTGACGTGGGACTCTCGGCAGCGATTTTCTACGTGGCGCACCACATCACCGTGCAGACGGCCCTCTTCCTGGTAGCCGGGCTCATCGAGCGTCGCGGGGGGAGTACCTCGCTGGAACGACTCGGTTCGTTGGCGAAGCTCGCTCCGGTGCTCGGCGTGCTGTTCTTCGTCTCGGCGATGAACCTCGCGGGCATCCCCCCGATGTCCGGGTTCCTCGGCAAGCTCGGGCTCCTGCTGGCCGGTCTCGCGGACGGGAGCGGTCTGGCCGTGGCGGGCGTCGTTGCTGGACTGGCCACCTCCCTGCTCACCCTCTACGCCGTGGTGAAGGCGTGGAACAAGGCCTTCTGGCAGCGCGCCCCGGAGGAGCTGCCCACAGCGACAGTGCCGCGCACCATGATCGGCCCGGCCGCCGCGCTGGTAGCGCTCGGGGTGCTGATCGCCTTCGTGGGCGGGCCGCTGTACGCCTACACCGACGCCGCATCGCGCGATCTGCGCGCCCGCACCCCGTACGTGGACGCGGTGATCGTGGACGGCGAACGTGGCGAAGGGGAGTCGTCCCAGTCCGAGGACTCCGGGGCTGCCGAGGACGCCACGAACCCGGCCGAGGAACCCTCCGGCACTGAGACGGCCGACCCGCGGCCTACCGAGAGTGACGAACCCTCCGGAGGTGAGCGATGAAGGCGAAGAGCTCCTACCGGTGGGACTGGCTGCGCCGATGGCCGATGGCCATCTGGATGACCATCGTCTGGGTGATGCTGTGGGGCGACCTGACCGTGGCGAACGTATGCACCGGGCTGGTGGTGAGCTTCCTGCTGCTGCGGGTATTCCCGATGCCGAAGGTCGGTTTCGACGGCCGGTGGTCGTTGATCGGCGCAGTGATCCTGCTGGCCCAGCTGCTGTGGGACATCGCGCGAGCCTCCATCTCCGTGGCGGTCCAAGCGTTGCGGTGGCACAGCACCCCGCGCGGGGCCGTGATCCGGGTACAGCTGCGATCCGAGTCCGACCTAGTGCTCACATTGACGGGGGAGCTCACCTCACTGATCCCGGGTTCGCTCGTGGTGGAGGCGCACCGCCTGACCGGCATCCTCTACCTGCACGTGCTCGATGTAACCAAGGAGGGCTCGCTGGAGAAGGCGCGGCGTGACGTCCTCGAGCAGGAGAAGCGGGTGATGCATGCGCTCGCCACGGATGCTGACATCGCCGCGGCCGGTATCCGGCCGCGCCCCTGGAAGCGGCACCATCTCAACGCGAGGAGCGACTCATGAGCCCGATCGTGATGGTGATCTGCGGTGTGCTGCTCACCGCCGCTGCCCTCATCGTGGTGGGCCGCGTGGAGCGTGGTCCCAGCATGCTCGACAGGGTGGTCGCCCTCGATGTGCTGGTCGCCGTGCTGATCGGCAGCATTGCCTTGGTGTCGCTGTGGTTCGGCCGCGAAGATTTGGTGCTGGTGCTCACCGTGCTCGCGCTGGTCGGCTTCGTCGGGTCGGTCACGCTCGCCCGGTTCGCGGCCGCTGAGCCGGAGGAGGAGCGGCGCATCCTCACCCCGTCCGAGGTGGCCGAGGCAGACGCCCGGGAACGCGAGCGCATGGCGGTGGAGTCCGAGAAGGGCGAGGACGGGAGGGGAGAGCCATGACCGTCGCCCAGGTGATCGCCGCCGTCTGCATGATCGCCGGATCAGCGCTCACGCTCGTTGCCGCGATCGGGATCGCCCGGTTCCCGGACCTGCTGGCGCGGATGCATGCCGCCACCAAGCCCCAGGTGCTCGGGCTGATGTTGATGATGGCAGGACTCGCCGTGGGGCTGGGGTCCAGTCAGATCACACCGAAGGTGCTGCTCGTGGTGATCTTCCAGATGCTCACCGCACCGGTGGCGGCGCACATGGTGGGCCGCGCCGGCTACCGGACGGGAAAGATCCGATCCGACCTGCTCGTCGCCGACGAACTCACCGAGGACCTGGAGGCCGCGCGCTCGCGTGAGGAGTCCTGACCACGCAGCGGGTCAGTCCTTGGGGATGTCCCCGCTGTCCAGCCACTTCTTCGCCCCACGGGTGGCGAAGGTGCGCGCGAACGTCACCACGGCACCGCTCACCGCGGCGAACACCACCAGCTCACCCAGGCTGATCTCGCCGTCGTCGGCGTCACCGGTGGGCGGCTCGTGACCGGTCACGGCCTTCCAGCCGGCGGTGAGCAGCTTGTTGGCGGCAATGCCTGCCGCGACGGCAGCCACCGTGGTGACCAGCTTCTGGATGTTCATGCGCGACTCCTTGAGGATCAGTGCTGCGCGTCCAGCGTAATGGGCCCGCGACTGTCGCGGGCTACTCAGGCCGCGCGGGTTGTTCAGATCGGGTGAGGAGATCGCCGACGTCGCACTCGAGGGCGTCGCAGATGGCCGCGAGAGTGCTGAACCGGATGGCCTTGGCCCGGTCGTTCTTGAGCACGGAGAGGTTCACCAGGCTGACGCCCACCTGCTCGCTGAGGTGGGTCAGTGTCATGCCACGTTCGGCGAGGAGCTCGCCGAGCCGGCAGTGGATCAGGGTGGAGGCGTCGTCGTCGGCTCGTCGCGGGGTCATACCAAGCCCTCTGTGTCCTTCTGCATGCGCTCACCGAGCATCAGCACGGTCGCGATCACGGCGAGCGTGAGCCCCCAGCCCACGGAAGCGAAATCGGACTCGAAAATTGTCAGTAGGAAGCCTTCCTCGGTCCCGCTCCGGTCCGCGTCGAGCAGGGTGACCGTCTCCGCACGCGCCAGTCCGGAGAACAGGTCTCCGAAGAGCCCGCCCCTGATCATCACGATCGCAGCCACCGTGACGGCGACGCGTGCCGACCGTACGAATGGGCGCCCCGAGGCGGTGCGCCAGGCGAGCCAGGCCACCGATCCGGCCACACCAGCAGTCACCAGGGCAGCGCACAGACGGGCGGCCCAGGTGAAGGCGCGTACCGCCGCCGGGGGGTCGGTGAGGGTGAGGGTGACGTCCTGGTACCGCGCCTCGGACACCTGGCCGGCCGTGGCGAGGAACTCCGGTGAGCTCGGGTTCGCGAGCTCGAGACCGTCGATCTCCAGGGCCGTGGCCGTGGTGGTCTCGATCGTCCCGACAGCCAGGCCCACGAGAGCCGCCAGTGCGATGAGAGCGGCACCGGCGGCCACCACGATGAGCACGATCCGGTCCGCCCGACTCACGGCCGGTGGCGTGTCGTTCATGACTACTCCTTATTGATGATCGTTAATAACGATGAACGATAAGTTAGCACGGGAATGCGGTGAGGGAACCGTTTCGCGCGCAGTGGCTCGTGCGGATTGCGCGCTGCTCATCGTTCCCGGCTCGGCGGTGTACCGTGATCGCACACGACAGGGGAGCGCCCGAGGCGCTGAGAGTGCGGTCCGCCGCAGACCCTCGAACCTGCACCGGTTAGCACCGGCGAAGGAAGTCGAGTTTTCTCTCTCTACCCCTCCTTACCTACAAGGAGGACATGGACATGGCAGTTTTCAAGCTCGCCGAGCGCAACCTGGTGCGGCGGAATAGCGTGAAATCGCCGCACAAAGTTGCGCTCGGCGCGGGGGTGGGGGCGCTTGCGGCGCTCGCCCTGGCCGGGTGCTCAGTGATTGGGACCGGCTCCGAGGGCGGCTCGCAATCCGGTTCGGAAGGGCCCGACGGCGCAGGGTCGGGTGTGGTGCAGGTGGTCACCCACGACTCGTTCCACGTCTCCGAGGAGCTGATCGCCGCGTTCGAGGCCGACTCCGGCTACACCGTCGAACTCAGTGCACCGGGTGACGGCGGCGCCCTGGTGAACCAGCTCATCCTCACCGCCGACTCCCCGCTGGGCGACGTCGCCTACGGCGTGGACAACTCCTTCGCCAGCCGGGCACTCGACGAAGGAGTGTTCGCCTCCTACGCCTCCCCGGCCCTCCCGGCGAGCGCCGAGCAGTACGTGATCGAGGGCTCTGACGCGCTCACCCCGATCGACATCGGCGACGTGTGCCTGAACGTGGACCACGAGTGGTTTGCCGAGGCCGGGATTGACGAGCCGGAGAACTTCGAGGACCTGCTCGATCCGCAGTACGAGGACCTGCTGGTGGTGACCAACCCGGCGACGTCGTCCCCCGGCCTGGCCTTCCTGCTCGCCACGGTCGGTGCGTTCGGCGAAGACGGTTGGCTGGAGTACTGGGAAGGGCTCGCCGACAACGGACTGAAGGTGGTGGACGGCTGGTCGGACGCCTACTCAGTGGACTTCTCCGGCTCCGCGGGCGAGGGGGACCGGCCGATCGTGCTCTCCTACTCGACCTCTCCGGCGTTCGAGGTGGGCGAGGGGGAGACCGAGGCGCCCACCGGGGCGCTGCTGAACACCTGCTTCCGGCAGGTCGAGTACGCCGGGGTGATCGCCGGTGCCGCGAACCCCGAGGGCGGGCAGGCCTTCATCGACTTCCTGCTCTCCGACGAGGTGCAGGCCGATATCCCGGAGCAGATGTACGTCTACCCGGTGAACGACCAGGTGGAGCTGCCGGAGTCGTGGACCCAGTTCGCGCCGCTCGCCGATGATCCGCACGAGGTGGACCCGGCCGACATCGACGCCCGCCGCGACGAGTGGATCCAGGCATGGACGGCGGCGGTCATCGGGTGAGCCAGCCCCCCACTGCCGAACGCAATGTTGTGCGGTCTTCGCGCCCGGAACGCCGCACAAGGTTGCGCTCGGCCGGTGGGGGTGGGGTGGCGCGAGGGGTGCGGGGGCTGGTCTGGGGGCTGGCCGCAGCGGTACCGCTCGTCTTCCTCGGCGTCTTCTTCGGCTACCCGGTGGCCTCCCTGATCGCCCGCGGCTTCGTCACCGACGGGATGATCGATCTCGGCGGCTTCGCGGAGGTGTTCTCCCGCCCTCGCACCTGGCGGATCATCCGGCTCACCCTCACCCAGGCCGTGCTCGGCATTGCCGGTGCCGTGCTGCTTGGCATCCCCGGCGCTTACATCCTCTACCGCCGGTCCTTCCCCGGGCAGCGTCTCGTACGCGCCGTGGTCACGGTCCCGTTCGTGCTGCCGACCGTCGTGGTGGGCGTGGCATTCCGGACCCTGCTCGCTGACTCCGGCCCGCTCGGCTTCCTCAGCCTGGACGGCACATTCGCCGCGATCGTGCTCGCCTTGATCTTCTTCAACTACGCCGTCGTGGTCCGCACGGTCGGCGGGTTGTGGGAGCGGCTCGACCCGCGCACCGAGCAGGCCGCTCGAGCGCTCGGTGCCTCCCCGGTACGCGCCTTCCTCAGTGTGACCCTCCCAGCGCTGACACCCGCGATCGCCTCGGCCGCCTCCGTGGTCTTCCTGTTCTGCGCCACCGCCTTCGGGGTGGTGCTGGTGCTCGGCGGCGTGCAGTTCGGCACCATCGAGACTGAGATCTGGATCCAGACCACCCAGTTCCTCGACCTGCGCGCCGCCGCCGTGCTCTCGGTGATGCAGTTGGTGGTGGTGGCCGGGTCCCTGGCGGTGTTCTCCCGCGCCCGGGCCGGCCGCGAACGGGCCCTCCGGCTGCAATCGGCCAGCACCCGGCCGGTGCCGCTCCGGCTGTGGCAGCACCACCGGCCCGGGCCCGACTTGCTGCCCACCGCAGCGACCGCCGTCGTGGTGGGCCTGCTGGTGCTGCTGCCCATGGGGACCCTGCTGATCAGGTCGCTGCGGACGCCGTCGGGTTGGGGCGTGGGCAACTATGTGGCCCTCGGCACCACCGGCGGGGACAACGCGCTCACCGTGACCGTGTGGGAGGCGGCCGCGAACTCGCTGCGGATCGCCGTCGATGCCACCGTGCTGGCCGTGGTGATGGGCGTCCTGGTGGCGCTGGTGCTCTCCCGCCGGCCCCGGCACCCGGCCGCCCGCCGCGCGATCGGCTGGATGGACGGCCTGGTGATGCTGCCGCTCGGGGTGTCCGCGGTGACCGTGGGATTCGGGTTCCTGATCACTCTGGACACCCCGCCGCTGGACCTGCGCTCATCCCCGGTGCTGATCCCGATCGCACAGGCGATCGTGGCGATGCCGCTGGTGGTGCGGACCGTGCTGCCGGTGCTGCGCGCGATCGACCCTCGATTGCGCGAGGCCGCCGCGGTGCTCGGTGCGTCCCCGGTCCGGGTGCTGGCTGCCGTGGACCTGCCGTTCCTGATCCGCTCGGTGGGCCTGGCGATCGGGTTCGCCTTCGCCGTCTCGCTCGGGGAGTTCGGGGCGACGGCGTTCCTCGCCCGCCCGGATCGGCCCACCCTGCCGGTGGTCATCTTCCGCCTGATCGGGCGGCCTGGTGCGGAAAACTACGGGATGGCGCTCGCAGCCTCGGTGCTGCTGGCGCTGCTCACCGCCTCGGTGATGGGGCTAGCGGAACGGCTGCGGGGGGAGCGGGCCGGTGAGCTGTAGGAGGTCAGCGGAGCAGGTGCTCCAGCACCGCCACCGACCCCTGGTACGGAGGTTCGGAGCGGGGCCAGTGCACCACCACGTCGGTGAACCCGGCCTCGGCGGCGCGGCCGAGCTGGTCCTCGGCGAAGGTCACGCTGGACAGTGCCGCCGGTCCCGCCGCGTCCACCGACAGGTACCGCCGCAGCGGCTCTTCGGAACTGCGGTGCTCGGCCTCGAGCCGGTCCATCCGGGCGGCCAGTTCGGCCACCCCGCGCCACCACTGCTCCACCTGGGCGTCCCGGCCGGCGGCGTCGCTGGGTGCTGCGGGTGCCGGCCCCTGTTGAGGCCCGGTGGTGATCCACCCCTGACCGTAGGTGGCGGCCAGCCGCATCGCACGTGGCCCGTTCGCGGCGATCACGAAGGGCACCCGGGGGCGCTGCACGCACCCAGGCAGCAGGCGAGCATCTGCCACGGCGAAGAACTCACCGCGATGATCCACATGGTCCTCGGTAAGCAACCGGTCCAGCAGCGGCACCAGCTCGCCGAACCGGCGGGTCCGCTCAGCCCGGGTCCAGGTGTCGCCGAGGACACCAGAGTCCAGGTCGCCGCCGGCGCCGATCCCGAGCAGCATCCGGCCGCCGGAGATGTCGTCCAGGGTGACCATGTCCTTGGCCAGCAGCAGCGGATGACGGAAGTTCGGCGACGCCACGAAGGTGCCCAACTCGATCCGCTCGGTCACGCCGGCCGCGGCCGCCAGTGTCGGCATGGTGGCGTGCCAGGAGGCGTCCGGCAGGCCGCCCCAGACCAGGTGGTCGTACACCCAGGCGTGCGCCGCACCGAGCTCCTCGACGCGGCGCCACAGCGGCGCGGCCTCGCCCCACGGTCGTTCGGGCAGGATGCAGACGCCGAGATGCACGGGAGCACCGGTTGCACGCATGGCACCACACTAGGTGCGGGAGTCTGATGAGGGGAGCTGAGGTGTCCGGACTGGAGATCACCGCCGCCGAGGTCACCTACGGGATCACGACGGCGGTCGCCGGCGTCGACCTGCACGTGTCCGCCGGTGAGGTGGTCGCCGTGCTCGGCCCGTCCGGCTGCGGGAAGTCCTCCCTGCTGCGTGCCGTGGCGGGTCTGGAGGCGCTGACGGCGGGCTCGGTGCAGTGGGACGGCGCGGAGCTCGCCGGCGTGCCGGTGCACCGCCGCGGCTTCGGGCTGATGTTCCAGGACGGTCAGCTCTTCCCGCACCGGGACGTGGCCGGGAACGTCGAGTTCGGGCTGCGGATGGCGCGGGCGTCACGGACCCGCCGGGCGGACCGGGTGGCCGCGCTGCTCGATCTGGTGGGTCTGGCGGGGTTCGGCAGCCGACCCGTCGCGTCACTCTCCGGCGGGGAGCAGCAGCGCGTGGCGCTGGCCCGCGCCCTGGCGCCACGGCCCCGGCTGCTGCTCCTGGACGAACCACTCTCCGCCCTGGACCGGGAACTGCGGGAGAGCCTCGCGGCCGAGCTGCGCCGCATCCTCACCGAAACCCACACCACCGCGCTCTACGTGACGCACGACCACGACGAGGCGTTCGCCGTGGCGGACCGGGTGGCGGTGATGCGCCAGGCGCAGTTGGTGCAGGTCGGCACCCCGGCCGAGCTGTGGAGGGCACCCGACGATGCCGATGTGGCCCGCTTCCTCGGCTACCGAGTGGTCGAGCACGAGGGGCAGACGGTCGCGCTCGGACCCGACGCTCTCACCCTCGCGCCCCAGGGGGTCGCGGGCACGGTACGGGCCACCGGGTTCAGCCGCGGCCGACCCACCGCACGGGTGGACGTACCCGGATGGGGTGAGGTGACCGCCGTGATGACCGGCGACCTCCCTGACCCGGGCGCCGAGGTGAGCCTGCAGATCGACTGGCGCTACGCCGTCGTGCTCTGTGGGGTGCGTTGACGTCGCAGCAGCGCTCGATCACGACCAGAACGCACCCCACGTGTGGTCCGCTCAGCCGAACCGGTCCGGGGAGAACGGCGCCAGGTCCACCGGTGGCTCTTCGTCCAGGGCGAGAGCCGCGGCCACGTCCCCGACCGCCGTTGCGTGCTTGAACCCGTGCCCGGAGCAGGCGGCGGCCAGCACCACGCCGGGATAGGCGGCGGGGATTCCGATGCTGAACGCCTCGTCCGGGGTCCCGGTGTACATGCAGCCCTCGGCGCGCACGTCCTGGGCGTCCAGCTCGGGCAGGCGCCGGGCCACCCAGCGGGCCACCTCGGCCCACTCGGCCGGATCCACCTCGAGCGGGTTCCCGCTCGGATCCGCCACATCGGGCACCGGCAGGTCGTGCAGGCCCACCTTCACCCCGTGCCCCTCCAGCGCGGGTGCGCCCCAGGCCAGGTACCCGTCCGCCTCGTGCAGGAACACTCCGAACCGGTCCGGGCCGAACCGGTCGGCATCCGGTGTACCGAACCAGGTGAGCAGGGTGCGGCGGGGCTGCATCGGCACGGTCAGCTCGGGCAGCAGCGCGGGCGTCCACGCCCCGGCGGCTATGATCACCCGGCCGAACTGCCAGGTGCGTTCGCCGTCGGGGCCGGTGCTGCGCACCTCGACCCCGTGCTCGCCGGGCTCCACGGCCAGGATCCGTTCGCCCGTGCGCACCTGGGCACCGAGCCCGACGGCGGCCCGCACCGCTGCCTGGATGCCCGCCTCCGCGCGCACCACCCCGGTGCCGGGATCGAGCACACCGATCGTGCCCTCATCGATGGTGTGCTGAGGGTAGGTGGAGCGGATCTGCGTGGTGGTGAGGCGCTCGTGCGGGAGGTCGTGGGCCTGGATCGTCTCCAGGATCGGCGGGAGCAGCCGGCCGTTCTCCGGTCCGAGGAAGACTCCGCCGCACAGGGTCAGCAGCTCGGAGCCGCTCGCCTGCTCAAGCTCACGCCAGAGTCGCTGGGCGTGCCGGGCGAGGCCGACGTACTGCGGCCCCTCCACCAGCGCCGTGCGGAACAAGCGACTGTGCCCGTGCGAGGAACCGTGCGGATGGCCGGGTGTGTGCTGCTCGAAGCCGACCACGTCCACGCCGCGCGCCGCGGCGCGCCACAGGGCGGAACTGCCGGCGGCGCCGAGCCCGAGAACGGCCAGGGGGGCGTCCAGAGAAGTCATCGGGGGTCAGTCTGCCGGACGGTCGGGGCCGCCGTGACCTGAGCGGTTCGGTGACCGTGTGGTCTCAGTCCGAGCTGCAGCACCCGTCCGTGCAGCCCGGCTCAGTGGTGCTCGCCGAGGCTGCACCTGGCGGCACGTGGCAGCAGGCGTCCCCGCGCCAGGCCTCGATCCCTTCCTTCACCGCCACCCCGGCAATGATGAGGGCAGCCAGCGGGTCGGCCCAGGTCCAGCCCAGCGTGGAGTTCAGCACCAGCCCCACCAGCAGCACGGCGGAGAGGTAGGTGCACAGCAGCGTCTGCTTGGAGTCGGCCACGGCCGAGGCCGAGCCGAGCTCGCGCCCGGTGCGGCGTTCGAACCAGGAGAGGAACGGCATCACGACCAGGCTCACCGCGGCGAGCACGATCCCGACCGTGGAGTGCTCCGGCTCGGCCGCGCCGAGCAGGGTGCGCACCGCATCGACCGTGACGAACAGGGCAAGGCCGAAGAAGGAGAACGCGATCACGCGCAGCGCGATGCGCTCGCGGGCCTCGGGGTCCGGGGCGCGGAACTGCCACGCCACCGCCGCTGCGGAGAGCACCTCCACGGTGGAGTCCAGGCCGAAGCCGACCAGTGCTGCCGAGGAGGCGATCCGGCCGGCGGTGATCGCCACGATCGCCTCGATCACGTTGTAGGTGATGGTGGCGGTCACGATCCAGCGGACCCGGCGTTGCAGGATGGAGCGACGGGTGGCGTCGAGAGGGCGAGGGGCCAGCGGGAGGGACGTCATGAGCAGGTGCACTCCGGGCCGCAGCAGTCCGGGTCCACGGCGAGGGTCAGGTCGAGCAGGTCGGTGAGCACTGTGGCGAGGTGGTCATCGGCGAGCCGGTACCAGGTGCGGCGGCCCTCCTTCACCGACTCCACCAGCCCGCACCCACGCAGGCAGGTGAGCTGGTTCGACATCACCTGACGGGACGCGCCCAACGCCTCGGCCAGATCGGACGGGCAGGCCGGGGCTTCGCGGAGCGCGAGCAGGATGCGGGTGCGGGTGTGGTCGGAGAGTGCGTACCCGAGCCGTGCGATCGCAGCGGTGTGGGTGAGCGTGAGGGTCGGGACGGCGTCGTCCACGGACTCGGACTGGGCGAGGCCGAGTGGGGCAGCGGCGGAGGACATCTCCATACGGTACAGCGATCCGTGTATCTTCTGCTAGATGTCGAAGGCGACAGAGCGGCTCCGTCCTCGAGGTGAAGGTTCCACCCGCACGATGGATACTCATCACGATCCAAGGAGCACATCATGAGGAAACTCATCGTCACTGTCACCTCCACCCTGGACGGCTACGCGGCCGGCGAAGGCGGCAATGTCTTCGTGATGCCGATCGACCTGGGGTTCGACCGCTACAACCTGGAACGGATGCGCACCGCCGGCGCCATGCTGTTCGGCGCCACCACCTTCCACGGGGCCCGCCAGTACTGGCCGTCAGTGGCCGACGACCAGGACGCACCGGAGGTGGAGCGGGAGATCTCCCGGCTCTACAACACGCTGGACAAGGTCGTCATCTCGGACAGCATCACCCCGGAGGGCACCGAACCATGGCGTGCGACCACCGAGGTGGTACGCCGCGACGGTGCGGCTGCCCGAGTGGCCGAGCTGAAGGAGAGCGAGGGCCCAGACATCATCTGCTTCGGCAGCGTCACCGTGTGGAACAACCTGCTTGCTCATGACCTGGTCGACGAGTTGCACGTCCTGATCGGTCCGGGGGCCATCGGATCGGGCATCTCGACCTTCTCCGCCGCCGTGCAGCAGCAACTCACACTGCTCGATGCCCGGCGGTTGGAGGATTCCCAACTCGTCGCCCTGAGCTATGCGGTCGCCGGTACCGACGCGGACACCACGTGATGGCCGAGCCTGTGACATCCCGCGTACGTTGAGGTGCGTGTCCGCAGATGGTGTTCCGGCAGACCCCGGGCCCGGGCCGCGCTGGCTCCCGGATGTGGGGCAGATCGCCCTGGCGGCCCTGTTGGC
Organism: Ruania alba; assembly: GCF_900105765.1. Lineage (NCBI taxonomy): Bacteria > Bacillati > Actinomycetota > Actinomycetes > Micrococcales > Ruaniaceae > Ruania > Ruania alba. The sequence goes on along the minus strand of NZ_FNTX01000002.1, from coordinate 268,481 downwards.
GCTCATCCTGCTCCCGATGTCCTGGCCGTCCGTGCAGGACGCAGGAATGGGACCAGTCTGGGCCGGGCTGCTGTTCACCACCCTGAGTGCTCTGCACCTGAGTGTTGCAGCGGCGCGCCGCTGGCCGGTGCCGGCCTACGGTGTGGCCGCGTTGGCGATGCTGGTGCTGACGCTCGCGCCCGAGCTGGGAGGGGCGACGGCGGAGGCGGCCGGTGGCGCCTACGTACCGATCTTCCTTCCGAGCAGCTTCTGCTTCTTCGCGGTGCTCTATGCGGCGAGCGCACACACGCGCCGCCCGCGGCCGCAGATCGCGCTGGCGATCGGGCTGACCGGTTGCCTGGTGATGCTCGTGCGCGTGTGGGGCTACACGCTCCCCGGGGTCACCGAATGGGTCTTCCAGCTCATGCTGATCACTGCCGCCCTCGGTGGAGCGCTCTCCGCCTGGGCGCTGGGTCGGTTCCGAGCCGTGCGGTCGGCCTGGGTGGCCGAGCTGGCTGCCCGCGCGGCAGCGGACGAACGCCGGCGCATCGCCCGGGAGATGCACGATGTGGTGGCCCACTCGCTGGCCGTCGTGGTCAGCCATGCCGAGGCCGGCCGGATGGTAGTGGTCCGCCACCCGGAGCAGGCCTCGGCGATCCTCGACACCATCAGCGGTACCGGCCGTGAGGCGCTTGATGAGATGCGCGGGCTGCTCGGAGTGCTGCGCGACGAAACGCCGTCGACGAGCTCCCAGCCCGGACTCGATGAACTTCCGGCCCTGGTGGAGAGAGTGCGGGAAGCCGGGCTGCCGGTCGAGTACTCCGGTTCCGTGCCAGCTGGCGGGTCACCGACTGTCGCACTCACGGCCTACCGGTTGGTGCAGGAGGCCCTGACGAACGTCGCCCGCCATGCCGGGCCGGGAGCTTCTGCCCGGGTGCGGCTGGTGGCGAGCAGCGGTCAGTGCATCGTCGAAGTGAGCGATGACGGTGTCCATAGCGAACCGGCCGAACCGGGGCGTGGGCTCACCGGGATGCGCGAACGCGTCGACGCTGTGGGGGGCGAGCTGGAGTACGGGCCCACTGAGGACGGGTGGCGGGTATGGGCGAGACTGCCGTGGGGAGGACGTGATGGATGAGGATGGAGCCGGGACCGGCGATCAGATCCGGGTCCTTGTCGTCGACGACCAGGAGCTGATGCGGTCCGCGCTGCGGATGATGGTGCAGAGCCAGCCGGACCTGACCCTGGTGGGTGAGGGGGCCGACGGGCATGACGCTCTCGCGTTGGTCCGCCGGCACAGGGTGGATGTGGTGCTGATGGACATCCGGATGCCACGCCTGGACGGGATCGAGGCGACGAAGATCATCGCCGAGGAGCAGCCCCGGACGCGGGTGCTCGCGCTGACCACCTTCGACCTCGATGAGTACGCCTTTCCTGCGCTGCGCGCCGGGGCGAGCGGATTCCTGCTCAAGGATGCGCGCGCGGAGGACGTCGTCGCGGCGATCCGTACGGTGCACGCCGGCCACGGGGTTGTTGCGCCCTCGACCACGCGACGGCTGATCGAGCACGTCGCGACCTCGGTGCCGGAGGGTGCAGGCCGCGCTGCGGCGATCCGTGAGTGCCTCACCCCGCGTGAGCTCGAGATGCTGCTCGAGCTGGCCACCGGGGACAGCAATGCTGAGATCGCCCGGCGGATCCACCTCTCGGAGGCGACCGTGAAGACCCATGTGGGGCACGTGCTCAGCAAGCTCCGGCTGCGTGACCGGGTGCAGGCCGTCGTCCTGGCCTACGAGACGGGCCTGGTCCGGCCCCGCTGACTTCATCCTCCAGGATGAGGTGGTCGGGACTTCAGGGCGATATCAGCGCCCGACGGCGGACGCACAGTGGGTGCATGACCTCACCGACCGTCGCTCGTCCCGTCAGTGGCCGCCGCTCACGACTCGACGCCTGGATCCCGCACCTCACCCTGGCCACTGCCGCCCTGCACCTGCTGCTGGGCGTCGTCAACGCGCTGCCGCAGTGGCGTGGCATCATCGGCGACGGCGTCTGGGACTCGGTGCCGCCCCAGGACGACTCCCGCTCATCGGCCCTGTGGTTCATGGTCAGTGGTGTGGGCCTGGCGGGGATGGGCCTGCTGGCCCGGCGGCTGGTCCGCACGACCGGCCGAATCCCGCCCGAGCTCGGATGGCTACTGCTCGCGGGCGGGGTTCCGGTGGCGGTGATGCAGCCGGCCTCCGGGGGATGGTTGCTGATCGGGCTTGGCGTGGTCGCGATCCTGAACGCCACGCGAAGCGCTGAGGGAGTCTCGTCATGAGATCGAGATCGGGGACGGATCCAGCCCCGAAGGGACGGCCCATCCGGGAGGTCGAGTTGCCACCCGGCCAGCGTCTCGTCGGTGGGTTCCCCCGGTTCGGCACCCACCTGCACGAACCGCCGCCGCCGATCCCGCCCGAGCCGGCGATCACGATCACTGGTGCGGTCGTGGCCGACCACTCGGTCCTGCTGACGGACCTGGACGGTCTGTCGCAGGTCGAGCGCACCGAGGACTTCCACTGTGTCGCCGGCTGGTCCGCGGCCGGAGTGTGCTGGGGTGGTGTCCCCTTCGCCACCTTCTACCGCGCGGTGATCGAGCCCCGACTGACTGCGCCGGCGACGCACCTGGGCTTTCGGGGGTACGACGACTTCGCCTCGGTCGTTCAGCTGGAGGATGCCCTCGCCGACGATGTCCTCCTCGCGACCCGGCTCGATCAGAAGCCGCTGACCCCGATGCACGGCGCACCCGTGCGGCTGGTCAGTCCCAGCCAGTACGGATTCGTCAGCACCAAGCACCTGGCGAGGATCGAGGTGCACGCGTCCCGTCCGCGCCGCGAGGATCCCTACGACGTGCTCACCCGCGAACATCCCCGTGCCCGGGTCTGGCAGGAGGAGCGCCACGCGTGGTTCTCGGGGCAGGTGATGCGCCGGATCTACCGGCCGCTCATCCGCCCCATCCTCCGGCTCAGTGCGCGCGGCCTCACCGGCCAGGACCGCAGGGCCGACGGCGGCGAACGGCCGTGACGCTTCTCCACCAGTGGTCCCCAGAATTGCACGTCGATGTGGCGATATAGCAGTCGCCACATCGACGTTCGACGTGGGGGAGGGGTTGTCGAGCGGCAGCTTCTGTGCGATAGTTGAAGGATCAACTATGTGAGGTGAGCAGAATGACCGACCGACTGGCACAGGACACCGCGATGGGTACGGTGGATCTGCTCGTGCGCGACCTGGACGCGATGATCGCCTACTACGCCACCGGCATCGGCCTGGACGTGATCGAGCACGCCGGGCCCACCGCCGTCCTCGGCCGTGGCAGTACACCGATCATGCGGATGCGCGCCGAGCGCGACCTGCCGACCTTCTCCCGCCGCGACGCCGGCCTGTTCCACACCGCCATCCTGTTCGCCGACCAGGCCAGCCTGGCTCAGGCGCTGGTCAGCGTGGCCGGCTACGCTCCGACCAGCTTCACCGGATCGGCCGACCACCTGGTCTCCGAGGCGTTCTACTTCGACGACCCCGAGGGCAACGGCGTGGAGCTGTACGTGGATCGCCCCCGCGAGCAGTGGACCCGCACCGCCGGCGGAGGCGTGCAGATGGACTCCCTTCCACTGGACCCGAACGCCTTCGTGCGCGAGCACGTCGCTCCGGCCACTCCGGCCCCGGTGGGCGAGCAGGCGCTGATACCGGACGCCGTCATCGGGCACGTGCACCTGCAGGTGGGCGACATCCCGACGGCGCGGGCCTTCTACGTGGACACGCTCGGCTTCGAGGTGATGGCGACCTTCGGGCGGCAGGCCCTGTTCATCGCTGCCGGCGGCTACCACCACCACATCGGGATGAACACCTGGAACTCCGCCGGCGCCGGGCCGCGCGCCGCCTCGCTCGGGCTCGGACAGGTGAGCATCGACGTCCCCACCATCGACGAGATCGTCGCGCTGCAGGACCGGCTGCGGCACGCCGGGATCCAGGGTCGCCACGACGGCCGGACACTGCGCTTCGAGGACCCGTGGAACACGCTCATCGAGGTGAGCCCCGCGGCGTGACCCTGTGGGGTGCGTTTCCGTCGCGCATGCGCACGATCACGACGGCAACGCACCCCATGCCATCGCGGGCCGGGCTCAGCGTGCCTGCACCGACGGCGTCACCTCGGGTTCGCCGTAGAACCTGCCCTCGCGCATCTTCACGGCCGCCACCAGCACGAAGCTCAGGCTCACCAGCAGTGCCCACGATCCCCACTTGCCGGCGTGCACCATCTCCCAGATCTGCGCCTGGTTCGGGTAGGCCCACGCGCCCAGGAACGTGGCGGCGTTCTCGGCCACCCAGAGGAAGAACCCGATCAGTACGAAGCTCACGCTCAGCGGGAGCCGATACCGCCGCGGGCCCACCGTGAAGGACACCCGCGAGCGCCACAGCACCAGCACGAATCCGGCGGCGATCACCCAACGCAGGTCCACGGTCACGTGGTGGGTGAAGAAGTTCAGGTAGGCCGCGGCGGCGAGCAGCACGGTCGGCACCACCGGGAAGTGGTTCACCCGCAGATTGAACCGGCGGAACGCCTGGCAGATGTAGGACCCCACCGCCGCGTACATGAATCCCGAGTACAGCGGCACCCCGGCCACCCGGAGCACCCCGTCATCGGGGTAGGACCAGGAACCGATCGAGACCTTGAAGACCTCCAGGGCCAGCCCGATCAGGTGGAACGCACCGATCACGGCCACTTCTCGGCCGGTCTCCAGCTTGAGCAGGTAGAAGATCCCGGTGAGCGCGAGCGCATAGATCAGCAGGGCGTCGTAGCGGGGGATCGGCAGGTCCACCACGGAGGTGAGCGCGAGGCCGGCGAAGATCGCGATCGGGAACAGGCAGCACTGCACCTCGATCCAGGCGAACCGGAACAATTGCCCGACGGCGAAGGTCGCCTTCCTGCCGACGGTGACCTCCGCCGTCGGGACGGGCAGGGCAGGTGGCTGTGGACCGGTGGATTCGCTGCTCACCCGTCGAGGGTGTCAGTGGCCACGGGTGAATCGAGCCGGCTCGGGTGGACCTGCGCGCACCTTTCACGTGATCTGCCCGTCCTCCGCCGTTCCTTCACGACTGGGTCGAAGGTCCTGGGGTTGGGTCGGCGGATCGGTGAGAATGGGGAGGTGAGATCCCTCGGACCCGGCCGCCTGCACCGCATCCTCGCCGACGCCGAGGCGGTGACCTGGGCGCTGCTGCTGATCGGGATGGCGCTGAAGTACCTCACCCGCACCACGGACCTGGGCGTCACGATCGCCGGGCCGATCCACGGGTTCGTCTTCCTTGCCTACTGCGTGGCCACCGTGGTGGTGGCGATCGACCAGCGATGGAGCCGAGGGACCGCCGTGCTCGGCCTGCTCAGTGCCGTCCCCCCGTTCGTCACCATCCCGTTCGGCCGCTGGGTGCAGCGGCGTGGCCTGGTCGGGGAGCGCTGGCGGGTGCTCGGCGGTGGCGCCGGCACGCCGATCGAGCGCGGGCTCGCCGCGGTGCTGCGCCGCCCGGTGCGGTTCGCGCTGGTGGCGATGCTCCTGGTGGCGGCCGTCTTCCGCGTGCTGCTGTGGATCGGCCCGCCGGGGGGTGCCTGAAGCACGCCGATGCTGAGGTGACGAGTGAGGTACGTGCGGCAAGCGACGCCGACACCCGTCGCTTCTACGAACGGCACGGCTTCATGAACATCGAACCCGGTCGGGACTACCGGATGCTCTGCTACGTGCGCGAGCTGTGACCAGGGGAGTTCTGCCCTGCATCGGGCGCGGCTCGGGCGGCTCGGCGTTGCTACTCTGCCCGCGACGGTTCGACGAGCGAGGGGAGTGCGCAGATGGACGAGGGCTCATGGGAGGCGCTGTTCACCGTGCTCATATGGATCCTGATCCCCGGGATCGTCGTGGTCATCATCGTCGTCGGGATGCGCAACGCGAAGAAGCGCCGCGAGTTCCTGATGCGCTGGGCGGCCGGCCGGGGGTGGAACTACAGCCGGTCGGGGCGGCACATGGTGGGCCGCTGGCAGAGCCCGCCGTTCGGGCGTGGCAACTCCCGCAGGGCGGAGAACGTGCTGACCGGTACGTTCCACGGCCAGAACGTGGTCTCGATGACCTATCAGTACTCCACGGGATCAGGGAAGAACCGCAGCACCCATTACTTCCACGTGCTCGCCCTGCACCTGCCGGCACCGTTGCCGTGGTTGCAGCTGAGTCCGGAGCACCTGGGCACCTCGATCGCGAAGTTCTTCGGCGGTCAGGACGTGGAGTTCGAGTCCAGCGCGTTCAACGACGCGTGGCGGGTGAAGGGGCCGGAAGGGCAGTACCCGTACGACGTGATCCACCCGCGGATGATGGAACGGCTGCTGCAGCCGGACGCTATCGGCCGGTCGATCTCGATCGAGGGCCCAGACATCCTGCTGCATGTCTCCGGGCGGCAGCAGGTGCAGATGATCGACCTGTACCTGAACCTGCTGTACGGGATCTCCGAGCTGATCCCGCGGCACGTGTGGTTGCGGGTGGGGCACGACCCGGGGGTGTGAAGCTCCGCAGTCACCGGTCGGCGGCCGTCAGGGCTCCGGAGAGGCCCTCGCGCGTGTGGACCCGGAGCTTCCGGTAGGCGCCGGCGAGGTGGGAGTCGACCGTGCGGACCGACAGCACCAGTCGCTGCGCGATCGCCTTGCTGGTCATGCCACCGGCCGCGAGGGCCGCGACCTCGCGCTCGCGTCGGGTCAGACGGGTGGGCTTGACCACGACCGGGAGGATCACGCCGAGCTCCCGGAGGTGCTCGGCAGTGTCGCTGACCGCGCGGGCTCGGTTCCCGAGGATCGCCCTGAGATGGGCGACCACGGCCTCGTTGCGGCGTCCGTCGACATGCTCGGCGAGCGCCGCCACCCGTTCTGCGAGTGGTACGCCGATCACTGCCTGCGCAGCCGACGGGCCGGCGACCACGACCAGCCGGTGCATCGCCTCGAGCTCGATGGCGTGCTGGTGGTCGCGTGCGGCGGCTTCCATCAGACGCGCCGTGACCTCCGTGACGCTCGGGTCCCGCAGCCAGATGAGGGCATCGACGACATGCAGGTCCAGGTAGGCGCCGGTCACGTAGGAGCAGCGCCGGGGAGTCGTCGCCAGCTCGCTGAGCAGCGCTCGGGCCGCCACGCCGTCGCCCGAGGCTGCGGCCACCTTCGCCTCCTGCGCAAGGCTGTATGCCACGACTCCCAGGGTGTCGCGCACCCGCAGCCGGACGTTCGCCGCTCGCAGCTCCCGCCGGGCGGTGGCCCAGTCACCGCGGGCGGATGCCACCGTCCCGCGGCGCAGGTGCCACCCCACCATGTCGACGTCGGTGCCGGCGACCGGTTCGGTGCGTTCGGCCGCGTCCGTCTCCCCGGTGAGCACGAGCAGGAAGAACCTGAGCAGGGTGAACGACCCTGGGTCCCATCCCCGCAGCACACGGTCGCTGGAGACCACAGGGAGGAATCGCTCGAACAGTGCCGTGGCAGACCCGGAACGGCCGGCCAGGGCGAGGGCGATCGACGCCGGTCCGACGAGCTGGACCACCTGCTCCGGGTGGGGGCTGTGCTGCAACCGGCTCCACGCCTCGTCCAGCATCTCGGGATGCCGACCCGCCCACGCCAGGTGCGCCAGCCGGAGCGACTCGACGTTCGTCAACGCCTGCGCGACCAGACTGTTCGCCTGCGCCGTCGGGCGCAGCCAGCGTGCTGTCGAGCTGAGCACGCTGAGGGTCGCCTCGGGGTCGGTGGCGAGAAAGTGCCGCACTGTCGTCTCGTGCCGGATGGCCGGTAGGTAGGCGTCGAGGACCTCTGCTCCGGACTCGTCGGTCAGGATCATGGCGGAGCGTGCCGTCGCGAGATCGGACAGTGCGGCGTCGATGTCGCCCAGGCGCAGGTGCGCTGTGGCACGCGCGGTCAAGAGTTTGATCGTGCTGATCGGGTCGATTCCCTGCTGCAGCACCGCTCCGGTCAGCTCGACGGCGGTCTGCGGCTCGTCCGCCCGCACCACGTGGTGGCACGCCCGCAGCAACTCGGGCAGCGGGACGGGGATCTCGGCCCTGACCCTGCTGCAGACGGATCGCACAAGATCCTGCGGACCGGTCGGAACCGGTGTGGTCTGCCCGCCGGCGATGAGGTCGTGGCGGCGGGTGGTCGAGACCTGGGCGGCGATGGCGTCCGCGCGCAGCGGGTGGGTCACCTCCAGGTGCGACTGGCCACCCATCCCCGGGCCGGTCGGCCCGGGTCGCAGCAGCCCGCGGCGAAGTAGTCGCCGGCGTACCTCGTGCGGCACGGTCGCTGCGGTGATCACGCCGGCCACGGCGGCGCGTTCGACGGCATCGCGCTCGGCCTCCGTCAGGGCGCCGAGGTCGTGGAAGGCCGCCTCGATCATCCGGTCCGTCAGCGTCGGGATGCCGGTCCACACCCAGACGCCGTCGTGGGCGAACAGATCGCCGCGCTGCTGATGGTCACGGACCAGCTCGCTCAGGTAGAAAGGGTTGCCGCGCGAGGCCAACCACAGCCGGTGTACCGCGTCGGCGGTGGGAAATCCGCCGAGCATCTCGGTGAGCATTGTCTCGGTCTGTGTCGCGTTCATCGGCGCGACGCGGATGGTGACCGCGTCCCGCAGACCCGTGAGCGCGGTCAGCTCGCTCGGGTGAGCGCTGTGGCTGGCCACGACCGCGACGTCGGCTCGGTGGGTCACGAGGGCGATAGCGGCCAGGACGGTGTCCTCGAGCAGGTGGGCGTCCTCGAGCCGGAGCAGTGCTCTGCCGGCGGGGGGCAACATGAGCCAGTCCTGCAGCGCCGCGGCCCCGGCCTCGACGCCGTCCCGCGCACCTGCCTCGCCGACCAGGCGTTGCCACGACGCAGTGCCGCCAGTACCGGCGGTGAGGTCGATGAGGGTCCAGGCAGGGGGGAGGCCGTCGCGCAGCGCTGTGGTGATCAGGTGGGTCTTGCCCGTCCCGGCCTCCCCATGGACAACGACGGAGCGTCCGGCCATGAGCGCGTCCCGGACGGAGGCCGGTCGTGCCGGTGGGCCTGTCTGCGCGGTCGGGGCGGACGGTGTGGACGGTCGCGGGCGAGGCGCCGCGGCCTCGTGGGTGTCAGCGGAGCGCATAGGTCAGTTCTTCCCTGCTGGAGACGCCAAGCTTGGCGAAGACGCTGGCGAGGTGGCTGTCGACGGTACGGCTGGAGACCCCGAGCCGGGTGGCGATGGTGCGGCTCGTCAGGCGGGCTCGGGCGAGCGCGGCGACCTCACGCTCACGGGGAGTGAGACCGTGCGAGCGTGGTCCTGGTGGCAGCCACAGGCCCCGTTCGTTGAGATCGCGTTCGGCGATGCCGGCCAGGTCGGTGTCGGCATCGGCCAGGGCTTCGGCGTGGGCGGCGAGGGCGCTGGCGCGTGGTGAGGCGAGGTCCTGGCGGAGCTGGCGGATGCGGTCCAGCACGCCGTCGTAGGGAAGGTGCGCGGAGCGCAGGTCGAGCAGGAGCGACCGGTGCAGCGCCTCCATCTCGATACGCGCCAGTCCGGACAGTCGAGCCCAGGAGGCGAGGGCTCGTGCGGCTTGGGGCAGCGACGGCGAGCGGAGCCAGAGCATGGTGTCGAGCCGCAGCAGGCGCAGTTCGCCACTCAGCACTGCCGTCTGGCTTCGGGGCATGCTTCGGATGCTGGTGAGCAGTTCCTGCGCCTGCACCCGCTCGCCCCCGGCGGCCGCGGCCAATGCTTCGACCGCACGTGCGTAGGCGTCGATCCCGGGAGGTGCAAGCAGGTCACGATGATCGCGTCCCTTCCGCAACCGGTGCTGTGCCCGTGACCAGGCGCCGCGCGCGGCTGCGGTCAAGCCTGCGCCGACGTGTACGTCCAACCACCTGGCGCCCGCCCGAGGCGAGTCGAACCGGGTCGGTGCGAGGGCCTCGAGCTCGTCGATCTCTCCTGCCGCCAGGTGAGCGAGGACCTGCAGTGCGGCGAGCTCGTCCGCCGCCTCGCCGCGGGCGTCCGATCCTGCCGAAATCGCGGAGCGATAGCGGGCAGCGATGCTCCAGGCGTCGTCGAACTGACCGGCCTGGAGCAGGCCCATCCCGGTGGGGTAGACGAGCGGGAGGACCAACCTCGGGTCGCCGATCTCGTTCAGCAGGGTGAGGGAGCGGGTACGGGCGTCGCGGTGCCTGCCGGCGTAGCCGAGGTGGCGCAGTCGGGACACCTCGAGCTCGACGCGTGGACCGTCGGCGTGCTCGGGCACCGGCAGCTCGGACATCCACTGGTTCGCCTCGGCGAGAGAGCTCAGCGCGGCGTCGAGGTCGTCCTGATCGTGCTGCTCGAGATCGGCACGCAGCCGTGCGGCTGTGAGCACGAGGGTGGGCAGGCGTGCATCAGTGGGGGCAGCGGCGACGGCGCCACGCAGCTGCGGGAGAAGGGCAGCGATGTCATCCAGTGCGGCGTCGGCGTCGGAGAGGAGGCGGTGTGCCTCGGCTCGATCGAGCAGCAGGCTGATCGTCTCGATCGTGCTCAGGCGGTTGCTCCCGGTGGGGCCGAACGCGGCATCCACGAGCGAGACCACCTCATCCGGACGGTGATGGGAGAACGCTTCGGCCACCGCACCGCGGATGGTCGGATACCCCAGTGGCCATCCCTGCGAGAGCATCAGGAGCACCGCCTGGCGTCCGAGGACGCCTCCGCCCCCTCCATGACCGGTAGCGTGGCGCAGGATCGCCAGCCGTTGATCGTGCGGCATCGTGCTGAGCAGCGCCTCGCGCAGCAGGTTGTGGGCGGGTTCGACCATCAGCTCCGGGAGGCGTTCGGCCGGTCGCGTGCGGATCAGGCCGCGCTGCAGGAGGCCTTCGACCGTGCCCCGGTCGATACTGTCGCGGAGTGTCCCGAGCGTGAGCGGGCCCAGCAGCGCCAGAGTTCGGAGGGCGTGCAACGCGTTCTCGCTGAGGTCGGCCAGCTCGGTGGTGGCGACTGCCAGCAAGGCGGGTGCCGGTTCCGGCATGACAGTGAGGGAGCGGACCGGTCGATCGGCCGTGAGCCCACCCGCTGCGTTCAAGCTGACGGCGAGCTCACGCAGATGGAGCGCGTTGCCGCCGCTGCGACTCCACAGGTAGTGCAGGATGCCGGGGGCGACCGGGCTGCCGAGCATCGAGGTCAGAAGGCCCTCGATCTCGTGGGCGGGGAGCGTATGGATGTCGAGCCGGTCGAGGATCGCGTCGTGCCACAGGTTGTACCAAGGGGCGGTGGCGGCGGCATGGGGGCGGGCCGTCGCCACGAGGGTGAGGTGGCCACGTCGAGCCAGCTCGGCGATCACGGCGGCACTGGCGTCGTCGAGGAGGTGCGCTCCGTCGACCCGCAGCAGTGGCGGGCACCGACCCGAGCTCGCGGGCGTGAGTTGCTGCCGCACGACGACTGCGGCCTCGCTGGCGGTGGCGGGGCGGCGCGTGAGGCTGAGCAGGTGGACCAACCCCTCGAACGCGGTGGTCAGGGGCGTCGTCGGTGGTGGCGGGAGTGACGGGCTCGCGATCTCGTCCGGGTATCCCTCTCCGATCAGCGCTCGGGAGACCAGGTGCGACTTGCCGACGCCGGCCTCGCCGAAGACGAGGGTCCCTCGTCCGGCGTGCAGCGAGCGCACGAGCTGGTGGACCTGCTCGATCTGCTGGGCCGGCGCGTGGTCGGCAGCGGCGCTGGGGGTGCCCGCACTCGACGCACCAGCCACCTCACGTGATCGAGTGCTCAGGGCGTGGGCGCTGGTGAGCGTGCCGCGGTCGTCGTGATCTGGCTCACCTGTCACAGGCATCGACCCTAGGGAAACGTTGAACGGTTGTACACATCTGGTCGGGTCTACCGGCGAAACTTCGGTACCGATTACCGATGGCCCCGTGCAGGGCGGTTCCTACGCTGACGGCGGAGCGGGGCTCGAGAACGTGCCGCCGACGGCAGCAAATCGGGACCCGTACCAGCGTCGGTTCCGCCCTACCAAAGGATGTCCAGTGCCCACGTACACAGCGCCCGGCGTCTACGTCGAAGAGGTCCCGTCCTCGCAGAAGGTCCTGACCGCCGCGCCGACTGCGGTGACCGCGTTCGTCGGATTCACCCAGACGGCTCCCTCGGACCCTGAGGATCCGCAGGGTCTCGCGCCCCGGCTGGTCACCAGCTGGTCGCAATACGAGAGCATGTACGGCGGATTCGTCGACGGGGCGATGCTGCCGTTGGCGGTCTATGGCTACTTCCTCAATGGCGGCTCCCTCGCCTACATCGTGCGGGTACCGAACGCCGAACCGTCGGGAGAGGCGGCCACGCGTGCGCTGCCGGCTGCTGATCGTGCGCTGGGCATGCCGTTGACAGTGGAGTCGATCGCCCCAGATGCCGACCTCACGATCGCGATCGAGTCCGCCGACGCCCCGGACGATCTCGAGGGGCCGACACCGTTCTCGCTGACCGTGCTGGAGAACGACGAGGTCGTCGAGCGTTTCTCCGATCTCACCTTCGGGGGCCCGCGCGACGCCGCCACGATCGTGAACGAGGGATCGACGAAGGTGAAGGTGAAGGTCGACCTCGCTACCGACGTCACCCTCGAGGACCAGCTCGAGCTGCTCAAGCCAGGCGCGTACCAGCTGGAGAAGGCCGCCCCGGTGAGCGTGCCCGTCTCACCGCGCAAGTTCGCCGGTTCCGAGTCGGCCCGCACTGGCATCAATGGCCTCGCGCTCGCCGAGGACGTCACCATCGTCACCGTTCCCGACCTGGTCACTGCGGCCACCAAGGAGGACGGCTCGCTCGACCTGGGCATGTGGAAGGCGGTGCAGACGGCACTGATCGCCCACTGCGAGCAGCATTCCAACCGGATAGCGCTGCTCGACGCTCCCCCCGGGCTGAGCCCGCAGGCCGTGCGTGACTGGCGTGCGGACGCCGCCCAGTACGACTCGGGCTTCGCCGCGCTCTACTACCCATGGATCAAGGTCGACAACCCGACGGGCAGCAACGGAACAGCGGAGATCCTGATCCCACCGTCGGGGCACGTCGCCGGGGTCTGGGCTCGCACCGACGAGAGTCGTGGGGTCTGGAAGGCGCCCGCCAACGACACGATTCGTGGGGTGCTGGACGTCGAGCAGAGCATCACGCAGAACGAACAGTCGATCCTCAACCCGATCGGGATCAACGCGATTCGGCCGTTCGGTATCCGCGGCATTCGGATCTGGGGTGCGCGGACGATGTCCTCCGACACCGACTGGCAGTACCTCAACGTACGGCGCCTGTTCAACATGGTGGAGTCGACCATTCTCGAGGGGACGCAATGGGCGGTCTTCGAGCCCAACGACACTGCGCTGTGGGAGGGCGTCAAGCGGACTCTCACGGGATTCCTGCACGGGCTGTGGCAGGAAGGCGCCTTATTCGGGGCCACCCCGGACCAGGCGTTCTTCGTCCGGTGCGACGAGACGACGAACCCGCCGGAGTCCATCGATGCGGGCAAGCTCGTCGTCGAGGTGGGCCTCGCGCCGGTCAAGCCCGCCGAGTTCGTCATCTTCCGCGTCAGTCAGAACAAGCTGAGTGCCTCCTGACGGCCGCGTCGCCCTTGACCCGAGCTTGACCCCATTCTGAGGAGCAAACCCATGGCTGGCCTGTTCACCGCCGACCCGATCATCACGCAGAACTTTTTCCTGGAGATCGACGGCAAGGTCGTCTCCGCGCTCATGACCGTCTCCGGGCTCGACGTCGAAGTCGGCGTCGGGAAGTCCACCCAGATCGGCGAGAAGGGACAGAAGCAGCAGGTGAAGTTCCTCGGCCAGACCGTCGAGGTTTCCGACCTGTCACTGACCCGCGTGGCCCCGGCGGACATCGACAACGACGAGCTCTGGAAGTGGTTCAAGAAGGTCCGCGAAGGTGGGCTGGCTGGCGAACGCGCCAGCAACCGCAAGAACGGATCAGTCGTCCTCTACGACGCTGCGAGCACGGAGGTCGCCAGGTTCAACTTCTTCAACGGCTGGCCGAGCAAGATCGCGACCGATCAGTTGTCCGTGGATGGATCGGATGCACTGAAAGAGACGATCACGATCGTCATCGAACGGCTCGAACGGATCAAGTAGGCGTGCGTACCAGTTATGAGTTCACGCTGCCGCGTGGCTATGTCGACGATCACGGCACTGTCCATCGCGGGGGCACGATGCGGCTCGCGACCGCGCGTGACGAGCTCGAACCGCTCCGCGATCCGACGATCACGGGATCGGACGACCCGCGACTGACCGTGCTGGTGCTGGCCCGCGTGGTCGAGCAGCTCGGATCGCTCGAGCTCGTCACGCCGCACGAGGTCGAAGGGCTGTTCGCGGCGGACCTGGCGTTTCTGCAGGACTTCTACGGCGTAATCAACTTCGGCACCGAAGCAGAGTTCGACGAGTTCGTCGCGGCCCATGCGGTGACCGAGCGGTCCGTGCCACCCTCGGAACCGACGGGGGTGGCGGAGCCTGCTGCCGACGGTCCCGAGCTGCAGTCGAGGATCGACGCGGAAGGCGCCGGCAGGCATCGGCCACGGCGATCCGCCATCGAGGAGATCCCCGGCGAGACCGGGTGATCGTCCGATGTTGCACTATCCGCCGGATGCGCTCTGGCAGGAGATCGCTTACCTCGCTTATCACCTGCACTGGCCGCTCGAGGAGTTGCTGGACCTCGAGCACCTCGACCGGGTGCGGATGGTCCGTGCGGTCTCGGCAATGAACGAACACGCGTGGGAGATGGTCCGTGAGAACGCCTGACCTGGCGCCGCTCGGAGGCGAGCCGTCGACGTCGAGCCGTTTCCTCTTCGAGGTGGACGGTGTGGAGATCGGCACGTTCCGGGAGGTCTCGGGACTGCAGCTGGACGTGGCCGTCGAGGAGTACGTCGAGGGTGGTCAGAACTCCTACGTGCATCAGCTCCCGGGTGTGATGCGGTGGCCCCATCTGGTGTTCACTCGCGGGCTGGTGCAGTCCGACGCGTTGTTCACCTGGGTGGCGAAGAGCTCGGGGGCGGGCTTCGCCGGCAACGACAACGTGCTGACGCGCGCCACCGGGGCCGTCACGGTCATCAACCACACCGGCGACCGGATGCGATCGTGGGAGCTGGAGGGTGTGTTCGCCGTGAGCTGGAGCGGGCCGCAGCTGCTTGCCGACTCGGATGCACCGCTGAACGAGACCCTTGAGGTCGCACACAACGGATTCCGTGCGGTGACGGCATGACTGGGGCGCCGGAGCCGGCAGCGACGCAGAAACCGGACCAGACGGATCTGCCCCTGCCCGGCGAGACCTCGATGGGTGGGCAGATCGCGGAGCGCTATCGACATGCTGGCCCCTGGGGTGGGCCTCGCCCGAGCAAGATCGGGGCACTGGCCGCATCCTCGATGCGGTTCGTCAGCGGATGGGGCCGGCCGGGCGCCGTACGTCGGGCACTGGCCACGGCTGGGTCCTCCCGCAGCGCGGACGTCGGTGAGCGTGAGTCCGGGGTGAGGCCACCCCGGTGGTGGTTCGGCGGCACCCGGGCGGACCGCCCATTGCCCGCCCGTGGTCTCCGGCGGGCCGTGGGTCCCGTTCCGGACGAGGCGTCGCACCGGCCCGGCCGTATCCCGGCCACCATGACGGCGCAGGCGGTTCCGATGCAGCTGCCCGAAGAGGTCGCAGCAGTCGGCCGGATGACCACCCCCGCCGACGCCCGCGCCCGCCGGGTGGTGCGCCGACGCCCACGGTCCGCCGCCAGCGGACGCCAGCGTGGGCAGGACGGGCAGAGTGGGCAGCCTGGACCAGGCGGACAGAGCGGACAGCGCGGGCAGGGTGGGCAGCCTGGACCGGGCGAGTTGCCTGGACCGAGCAGGCATGGCAGAACCAGCGGCAATCCTGATATCGGCCGAGCCCGAGGGAACCCGGCTGCCATCGTCGATCCTGAGAGTTCTGACGGCGGAGGGAGGCGTGCGACTGGCCCTGTCCGGGGCCCTGCCGGCGCGCAGTGGGGCCAGATATCGAGTGAGGGTTCGCCCGCCGGCGGACTCCCAGGCTATGCAGCGACGCTCAGCGCATCTGCTGTTGCCCTGACCTCACGCCTGGTGCGGCGCCGAGCCCGGGCCACGCAGACTGTGGCGTCAGCGCGGATCCCCCGCAGTCCGCAGCGCATCGATGCCAGTCCGGCATCCGTCGTTACGAGCGCCACGACCACGGTGCCTGCGCGAACGAACGCGATCACACCGACGAGCACCTCCGTGACGACCAGGAGCGCACCTGAGGTCACCTCACCCGCCGGTTCCGCCGAGCACGTCACGTCGCCCCGCACGGCGCGACCTGCCGGCGAGCCGATGCAGCGCGGCACTGTGCGTGATACCGGCGGGCAGGTGCTGCCCGATGCCAGCGCGCCAGGGCTCCAGGGGATGGCGCGTGGCTGCCACGGCGGACCGGGGGCACTCGCACAGCGGTCTGGTCACGTTCTCGGGCCGATCACGAGAGCAGCACGATTGCTCGACCTCCCCATGGGTGCTGCCGCACCGGCGTCGGTAGCAGGGCAGCGTGTGCATCCCCTCGGACGAGCACGGCCGACGGCCCCCTCGACGGTCCGGCGCGTGAGCGTCCGCGGACGGCCCACCGGTGCGATCTCGGTGTCACGAGCACCCAGGGCCGGCGATCCCGGTGCCGTGTCCACCGAGATCACGACGTCCACCGAGATGAGTGCTGTCACCGAAGCATCTGCGGGCAGTGTGCCAGCGCAGCCCCGCTCCACGGGGGCCGCTGGAGATCGCCTGCCTGGAGCCGGACATTACCGCACCATCATGATCCGGCGTCGCTCCTGGACCGGCCTCGGGATCGACGACCCGCACCTGCGCCGCGACCGCACCTCTGCCCGGCCGTCGCTCCAGCCGGGGTCGCATCGATGGGGAGCGTGGCAGCCGGCAGGAGAACCGGCCCCACCCGGCGGTGCGGGACCCGGACGCCAGAACGCCTCTCACGAGCCAGGCACGCTGGGCGTGATCGGCGGGCACCGAGGCGTGCCTGCCGCGACCACAGTCACACCGGCGGTGGCCGGGATGGACGGCGTGATGGGCGGCCGGCCCGCACCGGGCGCCCCAGCGGGAGGGTCTCCCGGCGGGCTCCCGTCCGGAGGTTCGGCGACGCCGGGGCTCGCCGTGGTGCCGCCACGGTCGGCTCGCCGCCCGGCACAGACCGCCACCCCAGCCCACGCCGGGCCACAGCACGGTGCCTACCCCCAGAACGGTGCCGGCCTCCACCGTGCCGGCCCGCAGGGTGCGCGGGGATTGACCGGGCCGCCCCGTTCGGCTGGTTGGACAAGCTCGGCTGATCCGCCACGTTCAGCCGGTTCACATGCGCAGTACCGCCGAGGCTCCGGACCGCCCCCACCGCCGTCCACGGCCGGATCACCATCGATCCCCCGCCGCCGAGAGGACACTCCGATGAGCATGAGCTATTCGTTCCTGCCGGCCCAGGAGCGTGAACCCGGTGGCAGCAGTGCCAACGTCGAGCCCTCCTGGGTGCGGGACCTCGAGGACCGCGTCCTGACCCGGGTCGATGAATGGCTCGACACCGAACTCGACGAGCGGGTGATGGCCGTCGTCGAGGAGAGGCTGCGGGAGGAGACCGAGCGACGAGCCTGGCGCCGCGGGATGGAGGTGTTCTAGATGGCTGAGACCGGACCGGTGAAGGCGTTCCTCGAGGTCGAGGGGGGCGAGAAGCTGCCGTGTCTGTTCAATCCGGCCCAGCTGCATCTGAGCAGGGGCAACCGCTGGGAGGCCCCGACCCGACCCGGCCGCGGCGTTCCTCGCCTCCGGTACGCGGGCTCGGAACCCGGCTCGCTTGCCGTCGACCTGTTCTTCGACACCACTCACGACGGCAGCCCGGTCACGAAGTACACCGGCCGGATCGTGCAGCTGATGGAGATCGACCCCTCGCTCCCCGGCTCCGATGCCGCCAGCGGGAATGCGCGACCACCGGCTGTGACCTTCCATTGGGGCGATCTGCACTCTTTCAAGGCGGTCGTGGCATCGCTCGGCCTCACCTTCACGTACTTCTCGGCCAGCGGCACACCACTGCGCGCGAAGCTCGCGCTCGTGCTGCGTCAGTACGAGGAGTCACGGGCGTTCGGACCGCAGAATCCCACCTCCGGGACCCCGCAACCGCAGCGCGTGCACCGTGTGCTCGCGGGGGAGACCCTCGATCGCATCGCCGCCCGCTACTACGGGGACGCGACCCGCTGGCGCGTTCTGGCCGATGCCAACGGCATCGCCGATCCGCTGGCCGTCCGGCCAGGGACGATGCTCGCCGTGCCACGGGTGGAGGCGTCATGACGGCGCAGGCGCACCAGGACCCGCACACCCAGACCCAGCTGCGGGTGGAGATCGAGGGTACCGAGCTGCGGACAGAGCTCGCTGACGATCTGCTCGAGATCCGGGTCGACACCGGTGTTCGGACGATCGGGCGGGCACAGGTGCGGTTCCTCGACCGGGGGACGTTCGCCGGCGGCGTCGTCGAGCTGGGAAAGACGGTGACGATCTCATCGGTCTCGCCCGCTCAGGTCGTGTTCTCCGGCACCGTGACCGGTGTCGAGCTCGAGGCGACCGACCGCGGCGCGACCGTGACCGCCACCGTGCATGACCAGGCCTATGACCTCTCCCGCGATCGTGCCGTGACCACGCACCAGAAGATGTCCGACGCCGACATCATCCGTTCGACGGTTCAGGGGGCGGGGCTGCGTGCCGACGTCGATGTGCCTGGCGGCACCCACGCGTGGGCGTTCCGGGCCGACTCCCGGCTCGGCCTCGTGGATGAGATCGCGGGCAGGCTGGGCTGCGACTGGGCTGTGCTCGAGGAACGGTTCGCGGTCTGGCCCGTCTCGGGATCGGCACCCTGGGCGGGTGAGGCGCCCATCCTGGACCTCGGCGTGGAGCTGATTGGCTTCGCTGTCCGGCGCGAGGAGACCGGGCCGAGCAGCTTCACGGTCCGGGGTTGGGACCCCGAGCGGCAGCGGAGTGTGACCGGGCGCGCGACTACCAGAACCCCGGGCGATCGCAATGGTTTCGCACCGGTCGACGGCGGAAAGTCGGCCCCGGTGCTGGCGACCCGGCAACTGTCCATGACCGAAGCGGAGGCGAAGGAGGTGGCCGGCGGGCTGGCGGCAGCTGCCGGCCGGGTCAGCGGGAGAGGGAAGGGCTCTTTCATACCGGGGCTACGGCCGGGAGGGCTGGTCACCATCCGGTCCGCGGGCAGCGCGGACGGGACCTACTACGTGCGTGAGGTCTCGCACCAGGTCGACGCCACCTCGCTGCGCACCACCTTCGTGGTGGGGGACCGGCCACCGGTTCGGCTCACCGATCCGTGGCGCGCTCCGCCGTCGGCCTCGAGCCTGCGGCACACCGGGATCACGGTCGCACGGGTCGACAACATCAACGACCCGGACCAGCGCGGCCGGGTCCGGGTGGCGCTCGAAGGCGTCTCGGACTCGGCATCCTCGTCCTGGGCCCGGGTGCTCTCTCTCGGCGCCGGTCCCGACCGGGGCTTGGTGGTGCTCCCCGAGGTGGGCGATGAGGTGCTCCTCGCGTTCGAGGACGGGGACGTGCGCCGGCCGGTCGTCCTCGGCGGGCTGTTCGGGAAGCAGAGCACCGTCCCCACACCGGCGCTCGCCCCGAACAGTTCTGAGGTGACGACCCGCTACTTCGTCTCCCGGGAAGGTCATCGGATCGAGATCGCAGACGGGAAGGCGGATGCGGAGCAGTACGTGCGGATGGCGCTGGCCGGCGATCGCAGCTATGTGCGGATCGGCAAGGACAAGACGGAGATCCACGCTGCCGAGACGCCACTGGTGATCACCTCGGGTGAGGGCTCCGGTGCCGCGTCGCTCACGTTCGACGGGAGGGGGAATCTCACGATCAACGCCGCGAGCATCACGATGAAGGCGAAGCAGTCGCTGACCCTCGAAGGCATGGACGTCGAAGCGAAGGCGTCGACGACGTTCGAGGCGTCCGCGAAGACTCGTGCGGTCGTGACCGGGACGACCACAGTGATCAAGGGCAGCGCCAGCACCGAGGTCAGTGGCGCCGTCGTGAAGATCAATTGAGGTGCGCGCGATGAACGATCGACGCCAGGATGCGGCCAACTTCGTCGGAAGCGGGTTCGCGTGGCCGCTCCGCGTCGACCACACCGGTGCGATCGCGATGACCCGCGATGGGGCGGGCCTCGACGACGCGATCCGGGTGGTGCTGCTGACGGCGCCGGGAGAGCGGGTGATGCGCCCGGCCTTCGGGTGCCGGATCTGGGACCTGCTCTTCGAGCCGGTCACGGCGAACCTGCTCGGGCTGATCCGCGAGGCCGTCCGGGACGCGCTCGCACAGTGGGAGCCGCGGATCGAGGTCGAGGAGGTCAGCCCAGTACAGGACGAGGACCAGGCCGGGCTGGTGCGGATCCACATCACCTACCGCATCCGGTCGAGCAACGACCGGCGCAACCTGGTCTATCCGTTCTACGTCATTCCCCGTGAGGAGTCCTGATGCCGATCGAACCGCCGGATCTGGACGATCGCCGCTTCCAGGACATCGTCGACGAGACCAAGCGCATGATCCCGAGGTTCACCCCGGAGTGGACCAATCACAACCTGTCCGACCCCGGTGTCGCACTGATCGAACTGTTCGCGTGGATGAGCGAGACGGTGCTGTACCGGGTCAACCAGGTGCCGGAGCGACTGTACGTCCACTTCCTCAACCTCGTCGGCGTGGAGCCGTTCCCCCCGAGCGTCGCCCGCACCGACATCACCTTCCGGCTGTCGGCACCGGCGACCCGGCCGGTGGTGGTGCCCGCCGGGACCGAGGTGGCGACGACCGCCGGAACGGGGGAGTCCTCGGTCGTGTTCACCACCTCGGCCGAGACGACGGTGGAACCGCCCGAGCTCGTGGCGGCCCACACGCGCGGCGCCGACAGCGAGCAGATCGTCGACGTCACCGAAGCGCTGCGCGTCCCCGGCGAGGAAGCTGCCTGCTTCTCCGAGTCGTTGATCGAGGGGGATGCCCTGTACCTCGGCATGCGTCGCTCGCTCGCTCGACACGTGGTGCAGCTGGACGTCGCAGCGCACGCGGCGGGCATCGGCGTCGACCCGGCGCGGCCACCGCTGGCATGGGAGGTCTGGACCGGTGAGGCCTGGGCGCCGACGCAGGTGGAGCAGGACACCACCGGCGGTCTGAACACCGACGGCCGCCTGGTGTTGCTGATCGGGCCCGACCATGTCTCACTGGTGCTGGGTGGTACCGGAGCGTTCTGGATCCGTGCCCGGCTGCTGCGCGCGACACCGCAGCGGCCCGGTTACGAAGCATCACCGCGGATCCGGGCGCTGATCGTGAGCACGGTGGGCCTCAGCGTTCCAGCGGAGCACTCCACCGCCGTGCCGGGAGAGGTGCTCGGACGCTCGGCCGGGGTTCCCGGGCAGGTGTTCACGGTCTCGACTGCTCCGGTCGCCACCCTGCGCGAGGACGAGGGGGTGGTCGTGGCCGACGTGAGCGGGTCACACCGCTGGAGCGAGGTCAGCGACTTCGCCAGGTCCGGGCCCACCGACCGGCACGTGGTCTGGGACTCGGCCACGGGTGAGGTGCGGTTCGGCCCGGCAGTGCGCCAACCCGACGGCAGCATCCGTCAGTACGGCGCGATCCCGCCCGACGGGGCGACCGTGCGGGTCACCGGATACCGCACGGGCGGTGGATCCCGCGGCAACGTCGGTGCCGGCACCCTGACCGTCGTCCGCTCGGCGGTACCGATGGTGGCGTCGGCGTCCAACCCTCGCTCCGCGGTCGGCGGCGTCGACGCGGAGACTGTCGAGGAGGCCAAGGTTCGAGGTCCCTTGTCGTTGCGCAGTGGGCAACGGGCGGTGACCGCCGGCGATTTCGAGCAGGTGGCACTGGAGGCGTCGGTGGAGGTGGCGCGCGCCCGCTGCCTGCCGACTCATGACAGCGGGTCGGGAGTGGTCCAGCTCCTGGTGGTGCCGACGGTGCGGACTCCTGTCCAGGCCCACACCATCGACGACTATGCGCTGGACACGCGGCTCTTCGAAGAGGTGGCACGGGCGGTCGACGAACGGCGTCTTGTCGGGGTCCCGGTCGAGGTGGGCACACCGTTCTACCAGGGGGTGAGCGTGGCGGCGCTGGTGCGCGGGCTGCCGGGCCGGCCGGCAGCGGCAGTTCGTCAGCGGGTCACGGAGGCCTTGACCCGGTTCGTGCATCCGGGAGTGGGCGGCAGCGACGGTGTCGGCTGGCCGTTCGGGGAGCCGTTGACGGCGGCCGCCCTCACCCAGGTGATCGAGTCCGTGGAGGGGGTGCTGGCGGTCGACGAACTGCAGCTGTTCTCCTACGACCTGCGCAACGGCCGGCGCCTGGGCGAAGGACGCGAGCGGCTGCCATTGAGCGACAATGCCCTGTTCCTCTCCGCCGACCACCGGGTGGTGATCCGGTGACCGACCCGGCGATCGTCACACACCGGCCGAGCGCACCGGCGTCGGTGGCGGGTCACTCGGCCCGGCAGCACGACTGGCTGGTCGGGCAGCTCCCGGCCGGCATGCTCGCGGACGACTTCTTCGTCCGGTTCGTCCGGATCTTCCAGGCCGAGGCGCACACCCTCCTCTCCCACGCCGACACCCTCCCGCACCTGGCCGACCCTCGCCTTGCCCCGATCGAGATGGTCCGGTACCTCTCCGGGTGGCTCGCCGCCCCCGAGGTCGACGACGCCTACGGGCCCCATGCGCAGCGCCAGATGCTGCTGACCGTCGCCAAGACGCTGCCGTGGCGCGGCACCCGTAAGGCGTTGGTGACCTTGCTCGAGTTGTACTCCGGTGCACCGGTCACCATCTCCGAGAGTGGTGGCGTCTTCGATCAAGGACGAGCTCCCGACGGCGCACGCTGGGTCCGGTTGGAGGTCACCTCGACAGGTCCGCTGGCCGAGGAGGACTTCGTCGAGCTCGTGCGCGACGAGGTGCCGGCGCATGTGGGGGTCGAGATCGTCGTCGCGGGCCGGCAGATTTGGCCGGGGGACGGTTCGGCACCAGCGGCAGGGAGGCAGGAGCGATGACGGCAACCGGTACCAGCCGCGAGATCACCTGTCCCGAGTGCGGCACCATCACGGCGGTCGGCAGCGGGCGTGCTGCGAGCGACTTCTGCCCCTCCTGCGACTACCCGTTGTTCTGGGCACAGCCGCGTCAGGCCGCACGGCCCGCAGAAGCGGAGACTGATGGCGCGCTGAACCGAGCACCCGGCGCGTCAGGCACGACGGTCGCTGCGGTGATCGCCTGCCCGGAGTGCGCTGAGCAGAACCTCGCGAGCGCGGGCGCCTGCGTGCGCTGCGGCGCCGACCTGTATCCGGCGCCCCCGCCGGCACCTGCGCCGCCGCCGGCCCCGGCACCGGTCGTGGTGAACCCGCCCGCACAGATCGTGCAGTGCTCGCACTGGCCGACGTGGCTGGTCGTGCTGATCGCCTCGGTCGTCACCGCGGGTGTGGTGGTCGCCGCATTCATGATCTGGCGCTGAATCACCGCGACGGCTGTGGATCGGCGGCTGACCCGCCTCGCCGTTACGGACCGTCGGCGCTCGCCTGGTCGCCGGCCCCAGCGTCAGGGTCGGCATCGGCATCGGCATTGGCATCGGCTGCGGGCCCGGAGTCGCTGTCGGGCCCGGGGCCTGCATCGGCGCCGGACCCGGAACCGGCGGCATCGGTTCCGGAATCGCTCTCGGACCCAGAAACATCTTCGGTGAGGGCGAGGGTGGCCGTACTTGACGACGCGGCCCAGCCGTCCGGTGGCGTGACGACCGCCCGGAGCACGTAGTCGCCCGCGGTCCAGTCGGAGGTGTCGATGCCGATCACTGCCGTTCCGGCGGTCAGGTCGACGGTGTCACCGAGCAGGGTCCAGTCGCTCGCGCTTGCCTGGCGCCACGACAACTCGACCGTGCCGGTCGACGGGCCGGAGCTCGCGCCGCCGTCCTCCGCAGACATTGTGACCGTGGCGGTCACCTCATCTCCGATCACGGCTTCCGGTGACGAAAGGTCCAACGTGGTCGTCGTCGCGATCTCCGGGGCGACCAGGCTCACCCGGGCAAGCTCGTTGGTGACGCCGCCACTGATCGAGACCGGGTCGATCGTCGCTTCCCAGCCAGAGTCCTCCTCGATCGCGGGCTCCAGGTTCCAACCGACGGCGGGGAGATAGATCACGGTGTCTCCGGCTCCGGTGATCAAAGTGGTGGTGACCGTCTCGACGGCAGTGCTGTCAGTGCTGTCAGTATCGGCGGGACTCGCGGTGACCGTGACCCGCGAGGGCGGGGTCAGCGGGCCGTCGACCGGGGCGATCTGCAATCGCAGCTCGGTCTCGGCAATGTCCATACTTGCCGCGACAGGACCGTCGCCGGCACCGACGTCGATCTCGTCGCTCACGTGGCTGCCGTAGTGACCGGCCGGGCCGGCCACGGTGGCCGTCCAAGTGCCGACCGGCACCTGCTGGAAGGTGACGGCGTAGGTGTGGTCGCCGCTTCGGGTCACCGGCTGTGGGCCGAAGGTGAGCTCCTCGCCCTCGCCCTCGACCGTTCCGATGAGGGTGACCAGGGCCCCGGTGAGATCGGTGCCATTGGCCGAGTTCAGTGTGAGTTGGACGGGTCGGGAGGTCAGCGGGATCGTCAGGTCCAGGGCAAGGCTCTGCCCCGCGAGCACGCTGACGGTTCTGACGGGCGCCACATCGGTCCAGGTGCCCCCGGATTGCTCCCGGACGACGACACCGTATGCCCCGGCCTCGATTCCCTCGATGAGGTAAGTGCCGTCGCCGGAGACTGCATAGCGACGGTCCCCGTCGTCGTCCACCAGAGCTACTGACAGCGACCCATCCCCACCATCGACCGGGTGGGTGGAGCCGTCGGGCAGGGTGCGCAGGACCTGGCCTTGGATCGAGCCGGTGGGCGCGGTGATCGGGACCTGGAGCTGCTGCGGCTGGCCGGCCTCCAGTGTGACCGGCGTGCTCACCGGCAGGTAACCGGACCCGCTCACGAAGAGGGTGTAACTGGTCGGCAGCAGATCGACGAAGTGGAAGGTGCCATCCCCGGTCTCGCAACCAGCGGTTCCCTCCTGGCACGGGGTGATCGACCGGAAGCCGTCGGGCGTGGAGAGCATGAGCACGACGTCGAGCGACTCCACCAGGTCCGTGCCGTCGGCGACGGTGACCGAAAGGTTCGCGGGGGCGGGGTTCAGACCGAGCGTGACCGAGTTGAGAGGTTCGCCGCCCTGCTGCTGGACACCCCCGTCGAGCACGACCTGAGCGTCGGCATCCTCGTGGTGGTCAGCGTCGGCCGACACGTTCCATTCCCCGTCGACCAGTCCTTCGAGATCGACGGTTCCAGTTACTGCGAACCCACCGTCCTCGCCGGAGGACGTGGTGAACGTCGGATCGTCAGCGCCGCTGGTGACGGTGACATCGGCTCCGGGGAGGTCCTGGGTCCAGCCATCCTCAAGCACGGTGACGACCTCACCGGTGATCGTGCCCAGTCGGGTCACGGGCACCTCGATGGGATCGGTGCGCCCGGGGTCCACGGTGATGTTCGCGGACTCCAGGTGCTTGTACCCGGCGATCCTGATGTCCACCTCGTAGTCACCTGCTGGCAGGGTGCCGAAGTCGACCACCCGCTGGCTCGGTCCTGCGGTGCGCTCGAGCTCGAGATCGCCGTCCGGGTCGCGCAAGGTCATCACCGCACCAGGAACCTGTGCTCCGGTGTCGTCGTCTGTCGCCCCCACCCGGACCCGTGCATCCTGGAGTAACTCCCACGTCGGCTCCGGAGGCGGCCCGGTGATGGTCAACGGCACGTTGAACTCCACCGTCGAGGAGGCGTATCCGTCCAGCGTGGCGCGGATCGTGTAGCGGCCCGGGCGGATCTGGCCGGATTCCGGGGCGCCTGTGTCGGAGAAGGTGACGCTGCCGTCCGGTCCGGCCTGCAGCGAGAGGTCTCCCACTCCGGGTGGGGCCTGCAGCACCTCGAAACGCGTGCCCTCGACCACCCCGTCGGTGTCCGGGGCGATGGTGACCGAACCGGTGAACTCCTGCGCCTGCTGGGTGAGGATCACGCGATCCAGCGAACTGAGCGGTGCGTTGCTCAGTGTCACAGGTTCGAATCCGGGGGCATAGACGTGGATCGTCCAGGGGTTCTCAAGCACCGGGACCGTGTGCTCGCACCCGGCGTCGGGATCGGCACAGATCACCGCGTTGCCGTCGTTGTCGGTTTCCACCAACCACGTGCCCGGGATCGCCGCACCGTTCAGGTAGGCCGCCACTCCGGTGATCAGGATGCTGGCGTCGGCCACGGGTAGGTCTTTGGCCGCCTCGAGCTGGTACATCACCGAGGCGTGCACCGTGTCCTCGTTCGAGGCAAGCACGAGCTGGATCTGGACCTCCTGGTTCAGGCCGATGGTCACCTCGGCGCTCGCCAGGACCTCACCTCCTTGGTCCTCCGATGCGGCGATGGTGTAGGTGCCGGGCGCCAGGCCGGTGAGCTGGACGGAGCCGGTCTCACCGACTCGTTCCTCGTCGACCACCTCCGCTCCGGTCTCCCCGTCCCGCACCGCGCGTATCCACGCACCCTCTGCCCGGTCTCGCGAGGTGCCGTCCGAGCGGGACGCCGTCACGGAGACGATGCCGAGGCGTTCGACGAGAATGTCGTGCCGTTGCACCTCACCGGCGATCAGCGTGACCAACTTCGGATCCGGCACCAGGTAGTCATCGGGGAGCCCAGTCACCGAGACCTCGTAGCGCCCCGCCGCGAGCCGGTCCATCCGGTAGGTGCCGTCAGTGACCAGGGCGCATCGCGAGGTCGTGGTCCTGCACTCCGGCTCGGCTGCGTCGCAGGGGTTCTCGATCGCCCCGGACTCGGCCACCGACCGCGCGATCACACACACTCCCTCGGGCAGAAGTCCCGTGCGTGCCTGCACCGATCCGGTCAGGGAGGGTGACGGGATCAGGGCCACGGTCTCGGCCTGGACCTCCGTGGCCATCGGCACCGTCACCTCCACCTCGCCGGGCTCGTATCCCGGGGCGGTGATCGTGACGACGTACCGTCCCGGAAGCAGGCCCGTCACCGTGTCGCTGTCCTGCGGCAGGGTGTAGTCGGCGTCAGGAGCCACTGCGGTGGAGAGCAGGTGGCTCTGGCCGTCGATGTCGACAGCCCTCACCTCTGCGGTGACCCGGCACTCCTCGCCCTCCGTCAGCACCGGGCAGGTGATCGATCCGCCGGTGGTGAAGTCGGTGACCCGACCGGTGATCGACGAGGTGGCGACGAGACCGTCACCGACCAGAGCGGGCAGCGTCAGGTCGACCTCCACCGACCCACCCGGGTGGACGATAACCTCGGCGTAGCTGGTCTCGTGGCCGAACGATTCGGCGGAGAGCACGTAGGTGCCGGCATCGACACCGGAGAACCGGAACGTGCCCGACCCGTCGGAGGCCGACATCGTCTTGTAGACCGCGGTCGTGTCCGAGCCATGGGTCAGGGTCAGCCCCGCTGCGGTGATCCCGGTGCCCGTCTCGTCGGACACCGCTCCCTGGACGACACCACCGGAGGAGGTCATCGGGATCGTCCACCCGCTCACGCCCTCGGCGGTCAGTCGCACCTCACGCGTGACGGTGGTGTACCCGTCCCCGGAGATCGTCATGGTGTACGTGGACCCGACCGGCAGTCTCGGCAGCAGGAACGCTCCAGCGCCTTCACCCGTCAGGGTGGTGGCGGTCCGGGTGGTGGTGCCGTCGGTCGCGGTGACCGTGATGCCGCCCAGTCCGCTGCTCTGGCCGAGGCTGTTCTGCCCGGCGACCTGTCCGCTGACCGAGGCGACCCCGGCGTCGAGCGTGAGGTCAGCGGTCCGTGCGCCGGATGCCGGCAACGCGATGAGTTCCGCCTCGGTGCCCAGATCGGGCGAGGACGCCTCGACGAGGTAGGTACTGGGCGTCACCAGGCCATCGACCTGCCAGCTGCCCACGGTGCCTGTGGTGGCCGACCGGGTCGTGATGGTCGTGGTGCCGTCGGTCAGCGTGATCTCGGCCCCACCGACCGGACCATCCGGACCCTGCACCGTTCCGGACATCGAACCGTCGCCGGCCTGCAGGTCCGTCTCCAGCGGCGTGGCGGCCAGTTCGGCTCCGGACATGACCACGCGTTGGGTGCTGTACCCGGGCTTGGTGATCGTCACCAGATACCGCGCAGCCGCCGTGAGACCGGCCAGCGCCCAAGCACCGTTCCCATCGGCGAATGTGGTGAGTCGCTGCGCCGTCCCTGACGGCGTGACTGGCGCCGTCGGTGCCGCCGGAACGATCCTCTTCCCCGGTGCGGCCCCCGGCTGCGGCCCGGCCGTGACGGCAGCCGACGAGGGCCACAGGCTCGCGGTCGGCACGACCTCGATGGTTGCATCATCGGGTGCCGCACCGGTGATGACACCCGAGATCCGTAGGCTCTGCGCACTGCCTTCCTCGTCGCCTTCTTGTCCGGCACCGCCGGAATCACCCACACCGCCGGCATCCCCGTTGGCGTTGGGGTCGTCGTTCCCCCCTGCGGAATCGGTCCCGGACGAGTCCCCACTCGAGTCTGCGTCGACCGTGACGTTCTCGGCCGACGTGGGAGTCTCGTCGGAGCTGAAGCGATCCGCCACGTAGGGGAGGGCGACCAGCACCCCGGCCAGCCACACCGCGGCCACTGCCACGACCGCCGTCGCCCGCATGGCCCCCGCACTGAGCAGCGCGCCCGAGGTGAAAGTCGCCTGCGTACGGCGGGGGGCTGCCTGGCCCGTCGCCAGCACCTCGTAGGAGTGCCGTGTGCGGGATCCGACCAGACGCGTCCGCCGTGGGCCGACCCGTGCCGGTACCCGGACGGTCTCGGCCGGGCCCAGCTCCACCCGCCCGGAGCCCAGGTGCACGGTGAGCTCCTGATCGGCGGTGCTGGTCAGAGCGACCTCCACCGGCGTCGCACCGGTGTTGCCCACCACCACCTCGATCCGCTTGCGCCGGCGGCCACGGCTGTCGGCCGGCTCCACCGACAGCACCAGATCGCTCGACCCATCGACCCGCAGCGTCGCATCGGTGAGCGTGCGCTCCACCGTGCCGTCTGCGCTGTTCGTAGGAGTCGTGTCAATGGTCACAAGGAAGGGGTAGCTCCCCGGGACGGCACCCTCCGCCGGAGTCACGGCGAGCTCGACGGTGATGGTCTCGTCTGCCGCCGCCTCGACCTCAGCCGGTGCCGGCAGCCAGCCCTCGTCGAGCCCGACGACTGCCACGTGCAGGAGCCGCGTGCCGGGTGCGAGGTTGCGTGCGTGCACCCGGATGGTCGCCACCCCAGCGGCGGGGGCATGGGCGCCGGGTTCGATCGAGACGGTCGGAGCCTGTGGCCCGCTCCGGCGTGCCTGATTCATGACCCTCCTGCCTCGGACTCGATGGTGACGCTGATGTCGAGCGTGCGATCTTCACTGGCCTCGAGCGTGAACGGGGGTGACGTGCCGGCGATGCTGCCGGTGGAGGTGCGCACCTCGACGACGTAGTTCTCCGGTGCCGCGATGTTCTCGATCACGTAGCGTCCGGACCCGTCGGTGCTCGTCCGGGCCACCGGCGCGGCAGAGGTCCCGTACTCGTTCGCCCGGTACAGCGAGACGGAACCGTCTGCGAGCGGGCCGTCGTCGGTGGTCACGGTGCCCTCGATGCGGGCCGGTGCCACGAGCACCGGATCGAGGGTGCGGTGCTGGGCGGCGTCCAGTTCGATGATCTCGGAGGTGGGCCGGGTGCCGCTGCGCGTGAAGGTCACGGTGTAGGTGCCGGGTGGGAGGTTGTCGATCCGGTAGTGCCCGACCTCGGCTGCCGGCACCGACGCTGTCGTGACCACCCGGTCGGCGGCCCCCGAACTGACCGTCACGACGACGTTGCCCACCGGTTGGGCAGGCCCGTCGCCGCGCGTCTGCCTCACCTGGCCGGACAGGCTGGCCGTCGCCGAACGCAGTGCGACGTCGATGGAGGTGGCGCTGGTGTGGGAGGTCGCGACTCCGAACGCGTCGACACTGACCGAGAGGACACGCGACTCGACGTCCTGACGGGCGAACGTCACGGTGTAGTCACCGGGGAGCGGGACTCCGGCCAGTTCCCACGCCCCCGTCGGCTGCGTGGATCGGGACACCGTCTGCAAGGTGGTGGCGCCGTCGGACACCGTGATCAGAACCCCGCCTGCGCCGCCGCCGTCCAGCGTGACTGTGCCGCCCAGCGTGCCCTGGTCGGGGCCCAGCACCACGTCCACACCGGTGAACTGCTGACCCGGTGTGAGGCTCACAGTCAGCGAGGCGCTCGCGTATCCATCAGCCGAGACTGCGATCGTGTACGTACCCGGGGTCGGCAGATCACGCAGGACGAAGCCGCCGGTCTCGCCCTCGGTCAGGCTGACCGTCTCCACCCGCGTCTCGCCCGAGGTCGCGACGATCGCGGCACCGCTGATCGGACCGTCCGGTCCGTCGATGGTGCCGGTGATCGAGCCGTCACCCAGGGCCAGGTTCAGGGCGATGTCGTCCCGGCGTTCACCGGCGGAGAGGTCGATGCGCTGGATGGACGTCGCGAAACCCGGTTTGCTCACCACCAGGTCGTAGACACCGGGCGAGGGGAGGTCGGCGACCTCGAACGTGCCGTCCTCGCTGATCGGCACGCTGCGCACCAGCGCGCCGCCACCGGTGCCGTCGGCCGCGGTCTCGTCGGTGGCCGGCTCCACCCCACCGTCCAGGGGCTCCTCGTCCAGCGGCAGCTCCACCCGCAACGACGCGCCGCTGACGTCGTCCCCGCTGACCGTCCCCGCGATCTGAGCCGGAACACCGCCGACGACGACCGTGAGGTCGTCGATCGAACCACCTTCGTCGAGGGTGAGCGGCGTCGCGTCGGCGGCAGTCGCTGCGGTCGGGTACCAGACCTCCGCGAAGCCGGCGCCACGCACGCGCAGCAGGAACTCACCGGCCGGCAGCTGGATCAGGCTGAACTGCCCCTCGTCGTCGGTGGCGGTGGAGAGCATTGGGGTGCTCGCATCATCGGCCGGGAAGAGCTCGACCGACACCCCTGGAGCGGTGGCACCCGTGCCGATCTCGATCACGGAGCCGCTGACGTCAGACCGACCCGTCTCGGGTTCCTGCTCACGCGCCTGAGCCACCTGCAGGGCAAGGTCACGGTCGGCGGCGGACTGCTGCACGATCGAGCTGAGGGCGATCGTGATGATCGTCGCGAACACTGTGATGGCGGCGATCAGCCCGATGAGACCGAGAGCAGCGCGCGACAGACGTGGCCGCTGCACGAACATGCCGGCAGCGGCCGGGACATTGCTGCCCTCGGGTATCCCCGGACCGGTGGCCCGCACTGTGAACGGCCGTAGCGCTGCGTCGCCGAGGAACGGCCGTCGTGCCTTCGCCGTCAGGTCCACCGTGGTACTGGCTCCGGGACCCAGTCTCACTTCCCGAGGCTGGAAGTCGAAGCTGGTGCGGTCCTCCGGGTCGGTCGCCTCCAACCGGAGCAGCTGCACGGTGTTGCCCTCGTTGGACACGGTGCAGCTGTATCCGGCCGATCGGCCGGCGGTGACTGTCGCAGGGTCGAGGTCGACCCGGGCGTGCGGAGCGGCCGCCACCTCGACGATCGCCTCCTCCACGATCGTGCGGGAGGGATCGCCCAGATCGGTGACCTGGATCGCGACCGCCCGGTCGCCCGCGGGAGAGCGGTCGGGCAGGCGCAAGGTGAGCTGCGCCGTCGTGGATTCGCCGGGGAACAGGCGTGGTTCCGGTGCGTCGCAGGTGACCCACTCGGGGTCCACTCCGAGCGCGCGGAGCGAGTAGCCGCTGATCACCTCGGTGGTGTTGGTGATCGTGACCAGGAACTCGCTCGGCGCCCCGGGGACGGCCGCGACGCGCCGCGGTGCGATGTCGACGTGCATGTCAGTCGGCCTCCGCGAGCGGCAGGTCCTGGTCGGTGGCCGCGCCCTGCTCCACCTGCACGATCGCCGTGGTCACCGCGATCTGGTCGCGGACCAGCGTGACTGTGTAGGTGCCCGGTGGAAGATCGGGGAAGAGATACGAGCCGGTGCCGGCGCTCCCGGTGGCGGTCGACGTGGTGCGGTACACGGTGGAGCCGTCGGTGGCCTCCACCCGGATACCGGCGATGCCTCCGTCGGAGTCGGTCACCTGCCCCTGGATCGTTCCGTACAGCTCGGCGAGGGTGACGGTGATGTCCGACGGCGGATCTTCCGTCATGTCCACAGGTGTGGAGGCGGAGACGTAGCCCTCCCGGGTGAACGTCAGGGTGAGGGTTCCGGTGGCTTCCAGACCCGGCAGGACGAAGGCACCGACGTCGCCCGCTGTCAGCGTGGTGGTCGACGTGGTGCCAGCACCGCCGGCGCTCACCTCGACGCCGCCCACGCCCGCACCGGACTCATCGACCACATGACCGCGGATCGTTCCGGCGCCTCCGGTGAGGGCGAGGTTCACGTCGGTGTTCGACTCACCGGCGCCCAGGTCGACGACGACGGTCTCGGCGGCGTACCCGTCCTTGCTGAAGGTCAGCACGTAGGTGCCCGGGGTGGGCAGGTCGGAGAGCACGAACCGCCCGATCTGACCGATCGTCGGGGTGCCGACGACGATCTCCTCTCCGTCGAAGGTGGTGGAGACCTCGACTCCGCCCAGCCCGCCGGTCCCGTCGGTGACGATTCCGGTGATCGTGCCCGCTCCGGTGCCGAGAGTGACGTCGAGGGCGAGCCGCTCCTGACCGCCCAGGACCGTCTCGGTGATGCTGGTGGGCTCGTAGCCATTGGCGGCGAACGTCAGCTCGTAGGTGCCGGGTGCGACCAGGTCGGTGAGCTCGTACTGCCCGTCGGCTCCTGTCTCGACCTCCACGGGTAGGAGATCATCCGCCGCCCAGGTGGGTGTGGCCGTCACCGTGACCGCGACATCCTCGACGTCACCGGTGCTGACGTTCCCCGCGATCGATGCCGGCTCTCCCGGCACCGCGATGTCCACTCCCTCGGTGACCTCCTGAGCGGACGCCTGGACCGGCGTCGCGCCCGACTCCTCAGTGCCGGCGGGGTACCACACGGTCTCGTACCCGGGTGAGGAGATCCGCACCAGGTACTCGCCCGGGAAGAGACCCGACAGGGTGTAGGTTCCGTCGGCCTGGCTGGCT
The DNA here is from genome assembly GCF_900105765.1 of Ruania alba. Classification (NCBI taxonomy): domain Bacteria; kingdom Bacillati; phylum Actinomycetota; class Actinomycetes; order Micrococcales; family Ruaniaceae; genus Ruania; species Ruania alba. Next base: position 235,304 of record NZ_FNTX01000002.1, on the reverse strand, counting down.
GCCGAGGAGACGAGGACGAGCCCCTCGTTCGACTCCCGGAGTGCGTCGACGTTGAGGCGACCCACGCCTGCGGGATCGTCGGCCCCCTGTACTGTCCCGGTGATCGTGGCTCCGACGCCGACGGGCAGCAGACCGTCCTTGCTGACGGCGCCGGCGGGGGCCGCACCGGTGGCGTCACCTGCGCCGGCATCGGTGTTCCTGCCAACGCTCTCACCATCACTCGCGGCGAAGAACGACGCCGGTGCGACCCGGGTGGGTGGGTCCGTGCCGAGCACCTCGCGCATGCCCACCAGCATGGCGACCGCCCACGCCGCGAGGATCGCCATCAGCACCAGTACGGTGATCACGCCACGGCCGAACACCGGACGCTGGCGCAGTGTCAGCGTCACCTCCGCCGAGGTGCCCTCGGCCTCGGCCACCAGGCGGAACGGGCGGTCCTGGTCGGTTCCGAGCAACTGGCGCGGGCCCCGTGCCGTGACCGCCGTGACCGCGGCACCGGCGATCGGGACGGTGAGCGTGGTGGGGGAGACCGAGGTCCGCAGGGTCCGGTCGGTATCGACGGACCGCAGGGCCAGGTCGAGGGCAGTGTTGCCGGTGTTGGCCACCGTCACCTCGAAGAGCGCCCGGCCGCGGGTGCGGACCAGCGTCGGTCTCGCGGTCACCGACGCCTCCGGCCGGGGCGGGATCACGATCTCGACATCGTGGAGGGCCTCGGTGCTCCCCGAGGAGCGCCCCTGCACTACGAGCGTCACCTGGTAGCTGCCCGCGGGAAACGTGTCGGGAAAGCCGAGCTGGACCTCGAGTCGCCCCTCGGCGTCAGGGAAGAGGGTGAGCTCGGCTGGATCGCTGCGCATCGTGACGCTCGCGGGAATGCCGAGGGCGCGCACGCTCAGGGTGTCGATGACGTCGCTGGTGTTGACGACATCGAGTCCGATCACGCCGGCCGAGCCGGGGGCGATCTCAGCCCAATCGATGACGCTCGCGATCCTCATGGGCGCTCGGGCTTCGGACGCACGGCGGGTGTGACCCGGTCGACCACCGGTGCGGCCTCCTGCCACGGGTAGGCATCCGCCGCCACGGTGGCGATCAGCACGAACGAGGCCTTCAGGCTTCCACCCAGACCACTCCAGACGTCCCGGGGCCGGTTCTTCTCGTCGTTGGCGACGGCGAGCTGCACGGTGGAGTCCAGCGAGACGTTCAGATGCTCGGCCGGGATCGTCGAATAGGTCAGCGATCGGGTGAGGACATCGCTGAGCAGCTCGTGCTCGTCACGGGCCGACCCGGCCCATGCGCTCACCAGGAACGACAGCTCCACCATCGGCAGGGCGAACCTGCGGGCCACCCGCCCGGTGGCGTCCCGCCGATCCGGCTGCACCATCGGGGGCTGGGCGGACCGGCTCACCCCGTACAGGAACAGGTTCACGGTGAGCCGGTTGACCGTGGTCGACCAGGTGCTGTTGGGGGCCTCGAAGGAGATATCGCCGTGCTGACGGTCCAGCGGGAGGGCGGCGCGCAGCAAGTTCTCGATGCCGTCCTCGACAGCCGAAATCAGCACCGTTCCTCCCCGAGCCGCCATACGTGGTCGCAGACCGTCGCACCGACCAGGCCGCGGCCTCCTCAGGCTAGGAATTCGGGTTCGGCCGTGGCATCGGTAATTCCTACGCAACTTCACCCCTCAGGCCCCTGCCTGCCCTGGTGCCGTGCCACAGTGCTGCCATGGAGACAGTGCTGCCATGACGACCCACAGCCTCACCGGTGCCGTGCTGGCAGCGTGGGAGGCCGCCGTCGAGCGCCGTGAACGCGCAGGGGTGTGGGCCGGTGCCGACTCGGCAGGGGGCGAGGTGGCCCGGGCGGCGCTCGCGGCGCTGGTTGCCGACAGCGCATCGCTGGAGGTGCTCGACGCCGGGGTGGGCGAGGTGGCTGAGCGCTTCGGGCTCATCGCACCAGAACCCCTGGTGCTGGCTCTCGTGTGCCTCCCCGAGGCCCACCCCAGTGCCCACCTGCTGGCGGGGTTGCTCTCCGGCGATGACGGCGCAGCCCGCCCGAGCGTCGCCCTCGCCTGGGAGTCGGCCGGTCTGGGCAGTGCCGACCCGGGCGCCCGCCGAATGCTGGAGCCGGGTGGACGGCTGCGCGGGTACGGGCTGATGCGGGTGGAAGGCGAGGGCGTGCTGCTCAGCCGGAGACTGGCGGTGCCGGACCGGGTCGCCTCGCACGTGCTGGGGGCGGTCGCGGTGCCGGAGGAGGTCGAGCGGGTGCTGGTGCACGCGCGTCCGGTCGATGTCGACGGAGCCGGTGCGGTGGCCGATGCGCTCGCAGGAGGTGAATCGCTGGTCTGGGTGAGGGCGGCGCCGGGGGCAGCTGCGGCGTCTCTCGCAGTCGCGGCGTGCCGGCGCCTGGGAGTGGCGTGCGTCGTGGCCGATCTGGAGCGGGCGCCGTCGGGGCGTGCGGCCGGCGTGCCCGAACACGAGGGAACGACGCCGGCTCCAGCCCAGGTGCGCCGTACGCTCGCCGCCCTGGCCCTGGAGGCGGGACTCGAGGGTGCGGTGCTGGTGCTGCTCGGCGCTCAGCACGCCACGGCGCATCTTGACCTGATCGATCGTGCGGCGGTGCCGGTGGTCGCGGTCTCGACGATCGCGTGGGAACCACGATGGTCGCAGCTGTTGCCGGCGACGGTGACGGCCACCCGCCTGAGCAGGGACGAACGTGAGATGCTCTGGCGCGAGGCGATCGAGGAGGACGTGGTCGGCCCGGAGGTGGTCGCCGCCCGCATCATGCCGGAGGAGATCGACCTGGTCGCCGAGCGGGCACGCGCCGACGCGCGGCGGGAGAGTCGCGCGGTGGAGGCCGAGGATGTGCGGCGGGCGGTGCGGATGCTGGCCGCCGGGCACCATGCCCATGCCGGCGGTACCCCGGCCACCCTCGAGGACCTGGTGCTGCCTGATCATGTGCGCGCCGAGGTGGAAAGGCTGATCGGGTGGGCGCGCAACCGTGACGAGGTGCTGGGGCTGGGCGACCTGCAGGGCAAGGGTGGCAAGGGCACCGGCATCTGCGCGCTCTTCTCCGGAAGCCCGGGGACGGGGAAGACGCTCGCGGCGCACGTGCTGGCCGACGCACTCGGTGCGGACCTGTTCGGCGTGGACCTGTCGAGCGTGGTGGACAAGTACATCGGTGAGACCGAGAAGAACTTGGAGCGGGTGTTCGCAAAGGCGGAGTCGCTCAATGCGGTGCTGTTCTTCGACGAGGCGGACGCCCTGTTCGGGAGCCGCTCGGCGGTGACCGACTCCCGTGACCGCTACGCCAACCAGGAGGTCGCCTATCTGCTGCAGCGGATGGAGGCCTTCGAAGGGATCACCGTGCTGGCCACGAACCTGCGCGGCAACCTCGATCCGGCGTTCGCGCGGCGCCTGCACTTCATGGTGCATTTCCCCGATCCGGATGCAATCACCCGGCGCCGCCTGTGGGAGCAGCATCTGGCACAGCTGCCGGGAACGGCGCCTGGTGATCCGGTCGATCTGGATCTGCTGGCCGAGTCCCTCGAGATCGCCGGGGGCGACGTGCGCAACATCGTGCTGGCTGCGACCTACGACGCGGTCGCGCAGCGGCGGCAGGTCGGTATGGCGGATCTACGCCGTGCGGCTGAGCGGGAGATGGCCAAGCTGGGACGACGGGTGACGGGGTCGCAGTGGGCCGGATCTCGGTAGTGGCTACCGATGCTCCCGAGTGGTGTTCGCATCACACTGGGAGGAGTGCGAGCTGACGGCTCGCGTGCACCGAGGGAGGGCGGATGACGGAACGGGTGCTCTCGCGTTCGACGACCACGGCGGCCGATGGGCGGCAGGTCGCGGAGGCCACCCGCCCCGATGCTGCTGCGGCGTCCCCGGCGCCGCTGGCGGGTGTCGGTACAGGTGACCTGGTGGTGGGTCGTGCCGATGACGTGACTGAAGAGCTGGCGGATCGGCGGGCCGAGACCGCGCTCGCCAGGCTCCGCCGGACCACGGGTGTGGAGGACAGCGAGCAGGGCCGGGCGGGAGCCGATCACGATCGTCATGGCTCGGGCTGTTCGCACCTGCGGCGGTCGGCTGCTCCGGTCGCTGTTCCGGGCGCGGCCGTGGGACCGGCGGGTGGGCCGCTGGGCGAGCAGCTGGCAGGGCGGATCGAGTCTGCCCGTGGTGGCGGAGCTCCGCTCGAGGGAGCTGATCGCGTCAGGATGGAGAGCGCCTTCGGGCAGCCCCTCGGGCGCCTGCGTATCCACCGGGGGCCGGAGGCGAGCCGGCTCAACGACGCCCTCTCTGCCGAGGCGTTCACCGTTGGTCAGGACGTCTTCCTCGGTGCGGGAGCTCGCGGCACGGATGGCGAATGCGTGCTTGCCCATGAGATCGCGCACGTGCTCTCTGAACCAACCGGATCCGATCGTGACGTCCGCAGATCTCTCAAGAAGTCCATTGGCAAGGCGCTTGGTCGAACCCGGCGCAGGAAGGACCAGGACGAGGACTCCGGAGGCGATGCACAGCAAGCGAATGCGGACGGCGCGGATCTCAGCCGGCTCGACCGACTGATCGCCTGGGTCAAGCGGTCAGGAGTGCTCGAGAAGGACGAGGGGGAGCTCCAGGCCGGTATCGACATGTGGGGCTCGCGACTCGCTCAAGGTGAGTCATCCACCGAAAACACGCTCGTGACCGGGGCGGCATCGGTCGGCGGAGGTGGCGGAGCCTATGCGCGTGGCGCCGTGAGCTCATCGGAGAACATCAATGCCGTCGGGATCACGTATGAGCAGTATCAGGCGCTGATGGAGCTCGGCACCTTCCTCGGTGTGAACGGTCGCCTGGAAGGGCAGGCCTACGCCAAGCTCGGCGAGCACGCCCACGTGTTGCTCTCCGGTCGAATTCAGGGGTTCGCCGGTGCGATGGCTCGTGCGCGAGGGCAGGCGTCGGTGACCATGGTCGGCGGTCGCCCGGTCGGAGTGGACGCGACCGGTTCAGCCTCAGCGTTCGCCGGCGCGAAGGTGAAGGCGGACATATCCGGCGAGATCGCAGCAAACGCCGGTACCGCTGCACAAGGGATGGGTGTCCATCTGGGTGCTGGCGGGGAGGCGATGGCAGGCGCAGAAGCATCGGCCGACGGTGAGTTCGCCATCGACCCGGTCCGGGGGGTCGTGGCGATCTCCGGTAAGGCGTCGGCCTTTGCCGGAGCCAAGGCAACCGGCCATATCGAGGGCAAGACGACGCTCTATGGCCGGAAGCTCTTGGGCTTCAGGGCGAAGGGTGAAGCCAGCGCTGGGGCGGGTGGCACTGTCGAGGGCGGCTTCTCGATGCGAGGCGGGAACCTGACCTTCGAGGTCTTCGCCGGCGGGTCCGCAGGGCTCGGTGCGGGCGGTGGTGGTGAGGTGGTCGCCGATCTCAAGCCGCTCGGGGTGCTGATCTGGCGGATGGCCAGCAAGGCGCTGTGGCAGGCTCGGGCGAAGAGCGACCCGGACGGCGTGCGAGACAAGATCATGAACTATGAGGACGTGCTCACCCGTAATGTTGAGCCGGAGCTGGAGACGTATCGGGACATGAAGCTGGAACAGCTGCGGATGAACCGCGCCACCGACTACGTCAAGATCGAGAAGGTGCAGGCGATCATCGATCGCGCATTCCCGCGGTCGAAGCTGACCTCGATGGCCCCGGACGACGCCCACGTCAGCAAGGTGGACCGCTTCCTCGAGTCCATGATCGAGGATACGTTCAAGGACGTCGACGGGTCCGGACGGCCCGACGTGGAAGTCACGGTGAGCAAGGGGAAGATCAAGACGTTGCTGTTCACCCCGCGCACCATCGCCAGTCAGCTCGGCGGGGCGATCGAGGGTAAGCACGCCCACGGCACGGACGCGGGCAAGCTGAACCCGATGTCGGAGGTAGGAAAGTGACGTCCGGCGCGGGGATTGGGCCCAGCCTGATCCGGGTGTATGACGAAATGCTGGAGATGGGTGCGCTCATCCCCGAGGGCTGGGAGGCGACCTCCGACCCGGCAGCTCGCACCCTCACCGTGGTGGCCGGTCCTGAGCTGGCTCAGAGTGAGTACAGCCCCTCGATCGTCATCCAGTGCCACGCCCCGATCTCCGCAGACCGTATGGAACAGCTGGCCGACTCGTCCTTGCGGGACATCACCGCCGACTACCCGGGCTTCAGCCTGGCGTGGGCGCGTGATACCGAGGGCGGTCGGGCGCTGCGTGCCTACGACTTCGAACCGGAAGGACTGGGGCACCGGGTCCGGCAGGTGCAGGGTCTGATCCTCGGGGCGCAACTGGTCATCGTCAACTGCACCCGGCTCAGCAGCGGGCCGGACCTCGACGAGAGTTTCGTCGCGGTGATCGAGTCGGTCACCACGGACTGAGGAGTCAGCCCGTCTGACTCCTGAGGGTGCCGGCGTTGACGATCTGGATCACGCCGCCGTAGGCGCACGTGCACATCGCCCCTTGGGTGAGCCCGGGGGTGCCGCCGATGAGGGTCCGGGTGGCCCCGTTCTGCCACGCCGGCGTCGCCATCACGGGGACGCAGGGAGCCGGGGTGAGCACCCCGAGTGCGGCCGTCGTGGCTGCGGCGACGGCCGGGTTGGCCAGCGACGTGCACATCCCGAACGGTGGGATGTTCATGATCGGGATGGTGTCGCGGATGGTCGCTGCCGGGTTGCCCTCGATCAGGACCGTGGGCGCGCTCGTCGCATTCATGGTCGATGGTGCTGCTCCGAAAGTGCACGTCATCGTGGCGGTGGTGGTTGTCGCGGGCCGTGGCATGGCAGTCCTCTCGATGGTGGTCGCAGCGGTCAGTGATCGGTCGGAGCGAGACGAGATGGCCGCCGCTACCACCCGGTGCCGGCGACCGATTGCGTGAGCTCGTCCCCGGTGGTGGTGACGAAGCAGAGCACAGTGCGGTCGTCCTCGGCCTGCCAGCTGCGGGCCGAAGGCACCAGGTAGGTGAACCAGAGTGAGGAGTCGCGGTAGTCGACGCCCACATAGCCGGCGAACTCCTCGGCGCAGGCTCCGTCGGCGAAATCTTTGAGCGCGGCGTCGCCCGGGAACGAACTGCCGGCTGCCGACGCCTGAGCCTGCCCCGACGGTGCGGGGAAGTCTGCCAGAGCGTAGGCCTCCAGCTGGTGCGGTTCGTCGCACGGCACGACCGTGACCTCGGAGATCTCCACCGTCACGTCCTCCGGCGCCAGCACACAGTCACCCGCGCTGAGGTCGAACACGGAGGCGGTGTCCGTGCTGTCGAACACACTGCAGCCAGCCGCAAGGGTGAGGATGAGGAGCGCGGGTGGCACGTGCCAGCCACTGCGGGCACGGGTTCCGGGCATGGCGCACCTCCTCCTCGGCGGCTCGGGCACCGCCGACGCTAGTCAGGTACACACGTGGTGAGCATCGGTAGTCGCTACTGACATCGTGGCGAGCGTGGGCGATCGGACGCCTCCGAGGGGAGGGGTCCCCATCGGCCGGATGCCTTGGGTTGCTAGGGTCGTCCGCGACCAGCAAGGGGGAGAGAACACATGCGCGCAATCGAACCGGCGGGCCTGTCGATGCGTATGACGACGGCGATACGCACCTGTATCGGTGCCGTAGCCCTGGTGGGTGGGCTGCTGGTGGCCGGGTGCACCCCGGACGGGGATGGGGGTCCGGACACCGGTGACGCGGCAGCCATCGGTGCCGATTCCGCGGCAGCGCTCCGCGATGCCGGGTCGTTCCGGTTCGAGTTCACCGCCGCGGAGAACACCACCGAAGGGGCGATCGCCTACGAGGACGGGCAGGTGACGGCGATCCAGGTCACGCAGCGTGACGGTGGGGATCTCTGGCGCGACTGGTGGGTGAACGGGGTGTACTGGACCGCGCGCGGTGAGGATGCGACACCAAGCCTGGACACCCTCGAGAACGCGGAGTCCTTCGTGGCTGCCTTCGACTGGGCGCTGCTTCAGGAGGACATTGCTGCCGCCGCGACCTCGGTGCAGTCCGTGGGCACGGACGAGATCGACGGCGTGGACGTGACAGGTGTCGAGATCACCGGGCCGGAGCGGACCGAGACCTGGTGGTTGGATGAGGCCGACCTGCTGCGCCGGTACGAGTTCTCCACCTCCGACGGCCCCGAAGGGCAGGGCCGGCTGTTCGACTTCGGCGTCGACGTCGGGATTGCGGTTCCGCTGACCAGCGACACGATCGGGACAGTCACGGCAGCGGCACTGCGATCCACGGGCTCGTTCCGGTTCACCCAGGAGACCGCCGAGGGGACCCAGGACGGCGCCGTCCGTTATGTCGAGGGCGAACTGGACGCGTTGGAAGTCACGACCACCGACACCGGCGGAACCATCACCCGCCGCGAGTGGTGGGTGGACCAGGAGTACTGGGTGGCCGAGGGCGGCGGGGAGCCGGAACTCGTGCAGCCGGATGCCACCGCTCCGATGCCGGACACCTGGGACTGGGCGCACTGGCAGGAGCAGCTTGCGGCCGATGCGAGCGCTATTGAAGAGGCCGGTGCCGACGAGATCGACGGGGTGGCGGTCACGGGGTACCAGCTCGCCCTGGACGGGCGGACCGAGACGTGGTGGGTCGGTCCCGCTGGCCTGCTGCGCGCGATCGACTACGACTACCCCGACGGCACCTCGGCCCGCGCCGTGCTCACCGACCACGGCGCGGACGTCGAGATCACCATCCCCGAGAGCTGAGTTCAGGCGCTCTCGTTCGGCACAGGCTCGGGGTTGTTCGGGTTCGTCGGGGTGTCGTTCCTCCGACGGCGCCGCTTGGCAATGACCAGAAGAAGCACTGCTGGGATGGCCAGCACCACCAGCCACGGCAGCAGCACCCCGACGGTCACCACGAGGACGCTGACGAACGAGACCAGAGCCTGCCACCCGGTCTGCAGGCCACCGAGGAAGCCGTCGGCGGTGACCTCCGGCAGGTCTTCCGCCGTCAGTTCCACGTGCAGGGTGGACAGGGCCACCTGCTCGGCCAGGTGCTCGCGCTGGGAGAGCAGCGACTCCAGCTCGGCCTGCCGCTCGCTCAGTGCCGCCTCGGCCTCGATCAGCTCCGCACTGGTCGCGGCCCCGGCCATGATCTCCTCGAGCCGTGCGGTGGAGGTCTCCAGGGCGCTGATCCGGGCGTCCAGGTCGACGAGCGTGCGGGTGACATCCTCACTGTCCTGGGAGACCTCGCGCACGTCGCCGAGGTCGGCGAGATCGGCAAGCATCCCTTCCAGCTCATCGGACGGGACCCGTAGTGTCATGCTGGCCGAGGGCAGGCTTCGGTACTCGTCGGTGTTCTCGCCCTGGTGGACCGAGCGGCTCTGCACGTGGCCCCCGACGGCGGAGGTCAGGGTGGCCAGGTCCGTCGCCGCCACCTCGGGATCGTCCACCACGACGGTCGCGTAGGCAGTGGTGATCACCTGACGCTCACCGGTCTGATCGACGTCGCGGCCGGCGGCATCTCGGTCGGCGACCGAGGCGCCGTCACCGGCCGCCTCCTGCTCCACCTGCGGTCCGGCCATCTCCCCGCCGCTGCTCGTACTGTCGGCGCCACCGCCCGAACAGGCTGCCAGCGCGGCAACGGCGACCACTGCCAGAATTCCCCTGATTCGTCTCATGCTGGAACGGTAGGCCGCCCGTGCGCCCGGCATAAGGGTGGCAGCGAGATCGTGCCGAAGGTGTGATGAGACCGTTGCGGCATCGTGCTCCGGGCTGTGAAGCACCGGCCGGTCTCGGCACAGGGAGCGCGGCTCCTGGGGTGTCGGCGATTGGGGGTGGGCTACGGCACGCGGGCGTCCGGGGTCGGCAGGTCGGCGAGCAACTTCCGGATCGGGCCCAGCGCCGTCGCCACACTGACCCGCTGCACCACCAGGTCCCGCACGATGGCCCAGACTCGGCTGCGCCGGAACATCAGCCGTGCCAGCTGGCGGGAGTTGTCCTGCGCGGCCTCCACGCGGGGGCGTTGGCGAGCCTCGAACGAGGTGAGCAGGTCGGGTGTCGAGGAGCCGCCGTCGGGCTGGTCCAGCATCCGCGCCAGCACCCAGGCCGACTCCATCGCCATCCCTGCCCCGATGCCCGCGGTGGGCAGGAATCCGGCGGCCGCATCGCCCAGCAGCACGGTGCGGCCGGTGGTCCAGCGGTCGGCGCGCACATCGTCGAGCGGCCAGAAGTAGGGGTCGGGATCGGCAAGCACTGCCTCGAGCGCTGCCTCTGCCCGCGGCCCAGGGGAGGGGACCTGGCGACGTATCCCCTGCACGAATGCTTCCGGCCCGGCCGCGGTGTCCTCCACGTCCCCGCCGAGGAACACGCCGATAGCGCCAGCCACGGGGTAGGTGCCGAGAAAGAAGTCGGTTCCCCAGAGTTCCTCCCCGAGGTCCATCGACTCGTCCTCGGGTGCCCACACCACCCAGCCGCCCCAGCCGGTCTCCACCCTGGTGGTGTCGGTCTCGAGCAGGTCGCGGGTGGTCGAGTTGATCCCGTCGGCGATGATCACGACGGCGAAGCTCGCCTCGGTCTCCTGCGGTCCTGTACGCAGGGTAGCCGTGACAGCGTCCGGCTCTTCTTGCAGTGCCGTGACGGTGGTTTGGCTGGTCACCGGGGCGTGGTCGGTGGTGAGGACGTCGAGGAGGTCGCCGCGGCTGATGCCGCGGTAGTCGCCGTACTGGCTGAGGACCTCGGCGATCGGGTCGGTGCGCAGGACCTTTCCGTTGCGGGAGCGCACCTGGTAGCGGTTCATGGGGACGCTGGCCGAGCGGTAGCTGTCACGGATGCCGAGGTCCTCCATGGCGGCGTCGACCATGGGCATCAGGGCGAGCATGTAGCCGCCGCTGATTGCTGCCGGGGCCGCACGCTCGATCAGGACCGGGTGCTGACCGGCGCGGCGGAGGAGCTGGGCGATCGCGGTGCCAGCGATGCCGGCGCCGACGATGAGAGTGGGCCGGGAGTCCTGAGCGGCAGCCTCCAGCTGGTCCTGTAGTGGTGTCTCGATGAAGCTCACACCGGCTCCCTCCGCGAATGTTGGACCAGGCGGTCCACAGCGACGGTAGCATGCTCCGTGGACCAGGTGGTCCACCGTCGCCTGTGCGGTCCGGCTGATGTGCCAGGACGAGATTGGTCGCGAGTTGGTCGAACCGCTGGCGGAGGACGAGACCGCGTGGCTCGATGCTGACGCCCGGTGATGTCGTCGAACGAGATCGTGGTACGCCGCTTGGCTCGGAGGCTGGGTTCATTCGGCTGCGATCGTCGTGACTGCCGCGAGGGTCCTGCGCAGCCGGTCGAACGTCGTCCAGGTAGTACCGCTGATGCGTACCGTCCGGCAGAGTGCTGTTGAGATCGTGATTGAGCCTGACGGCCACAATGGGCTCCATCGCCGGTGTTCAGCGCAGTGTCAGTACGTGAGATCGGTGGCCACGCGCCGTGTGATCGACCGCTGGGGAAACGTAGGCCCGCTTGTCCTGCGTCAGGTGCGCGGCCCGCTGTCGCTGGTGCTGGACACCTGAGTGCTCGACCGGCCGCGCCTGACTCCCACTACTCTCGCGGTATGCCAACCCCGCTGGATCGCCTCGACCCGGAACGTCGAGCCGCACTCGTGCGGGCCGCGGCGGACGAGTTCGCGAGTGCCGGTCTCGAAGGTGCGTCGCTGAACCGGATCATCCGCGCATGCGGGATGAGCAAGAGCAGCTTCTATCACCTGTTCGACGCCAAGCAGGACCTGGTGGTTCTCGTGATCGGCGACCTGACCGAGCAGGTGCGGTCCGGATTGGAGGTTCCCGCGCCGGACTCCTTTGCCGAGAAATTCTGGGAGGTCACTGAAGAGTTCCTCTCGCGATTGGAACGCGACCTCGTTGCTCATCCCGACGCCCTCCTGCTGGGGCGCCTCTTCTATGCCGCCCCGCCCGAAGGTGCGCAGACCGGTGTGGTCGCCGAAATCTCGGCCTGGGTGGCCCAGGTGCTCCAGATCGGGCGAGAGGTAGGAGCCGTGCGAACCGACCTCCCTGCCGAGTTGCAGCTCGGGCTCGTGGTCGCGGTGCTGCGAACCATGGACCAGTGGGCGGTGCAGGCGCTCGCGGACGAGGGCACGACTGCCGGGCTTGAGGTGGACGTGGTTCTCGATGCGCTGCGGCGGCTGCTGGCACCGTGACGGCGGGAGTGTATGCCGCCGCTGCCGGCCGAACTGGATCGCTCAGGAGGGGGCGCCCTGCCCAGCAATGCCGCCCAGAACCGGCCCGATCCGCTCGGCCATCAGCCGGTACCCCTCCGGGCCGGGGTGCAGCCCGTCGGGCATGAGATGGGCGTCGTCGGGGCCGATGATCTGCAGGCCGTCGACGATATGGAGATCAGGATCCCCGCGCTCGATCACGTTCGCGGCCGCCTCGCCCACGATCTGCCGAACCTCGGCGAGCGTCAGACCGCCTCCGCCCGGCTGCTGCTCCCGGTCGGGTGAGGCGATCGGCGTGATCACGGCGATCGGGGTGTCCGGGTGTCCCTCCCGGATCCGCTCGATCGCACCGGCCACCTGCGGGCCCAGGGTGCGGGCGTTGAAGGTGCCGCCGCCCTGGATGTTGATCCCCAGGCACAGGGAGATCAGGTCGGCCGGGCGGTCCCGGATCGTGCGGATGGCCGCCGGGTCGAGGTGACACTGGCCCCCGAATCCCAGCGAGGTCAGGTCCCAGTCGTGTGCGCGGGCGACGAGCGCGGGCCAGGTGCCGGTGGGGGAGTCGGCGCTGCGGCAATGGGTGATCGAACTGCCGTAGGTCACCCAGCGCAGCGCAGGGCGCCATCCGGACGCCCGGATCGGCGCATTGGTGCGGAGCGGGCCGAGAGTCAGCTCACCCCAGTGGGGCCACCAGATCTCGACCTCTTTCGAACCAGCGGGGAGGTCGGTGTGCACCTGACCGGATTCGTCGGGTAGCAGGCTGGCGACGACGGTGCCGCCGGCGACGATGTCGACCGGCCGACGATCTCCCTGGTCCTCGGTCGCAAGGATGGTCAGTTCCAGCGCGGTGGCGTCGGTCGCCAGCCGGGTGCACGCGCCCGACGCCATTCGCGCACGCGAGGCCAGCATCGGCGACAGCGTGTCGAGTCCGGCATCAGTGGGTAGCCGCCAGGGCTGCCAACGATCGGTGGCGCGGTGTTCCAGGCTCACCAGGCCGGTCCAGTGCAGTGCGTCGTCGTCCAGCGTGTACTCGATCATCGACTCCCTCTCGTCTGCGAGTTCCAGTTTTCCACGATGCCGATCCAACCAGACCCGCGTAACGTGCCGCGGATGCGTCCATGCTCGACCGGAGCGCCCGGCCCGCCCGCACCCGCAGAACGCTGACTTCTGCGAGCGTTCAGCGCACAGTCATCCCGGCGTGACCTCGCTCCGCACCCGCTCTGGATGTTCCGGGTCGTAGACGAGCGATGCTCGCTTGATCACCTGCAGGCCGTCCGAGACGTCGACGGCGGCCACGCCGGGGAGTCGCCCGACCTCCTCGGTGAGGAAGGTGTAGAGCGCGTCGTCGTCGGATGTGGCGATCTCGCCGCTCAGGTTCGTCAGCCCGGTCGTGGCCGCGATGTTCAGCACGTTCGGATGGGCGGCCAACGTCCGGCCGACCGCCTCCAGCCGGGCCGGCGTCACGCGCAACCACAAGGAGGCGACCACGGGCTGCCCGATCACCGCGGGCTGCACCACGGCTCGCAGCCGCAGCAGGCCGGCGGACATGAGCGCCTCGACCCGCCGGCGAGCGGTGGCCGGTTGGATCTGGAGCTGCTCGGCGAGGTCTCGCCAACTACGCCGCCCGTCGGTGCTGAGCAGGTCGACCAGCGCCTGATCGAGCGCGTCGATGGGTCGCGTATCGCACGGGCGATCCTCGGACCAGTGATCGAGCCGCTCCGCGCGCAAAGTGGCCAGGGTTGCCTCCGGCACCAGACCTGCGCACCAGCCGTGCGGAGTGGAGAAGCGGCGGATGATCTTCGATGTCGAACTTCCGGTCACGCCGCGGACCTGGGTAAGGCGACCGTTGAGGAGCCCCATCAGGTGCTTGGTGGACTGCACGTGCAACTGTGCGGTGCAGTCCAGATCGCCCCCGACGACCGACACATAGCCCGATTCCGGCCATTGCGCGACCGCCTGCGCGACGTCCGCACTCGCGCCCGGGACGCACCGCAACCGGAGGAACACGGCAAACCCGTAGCCGGCGCGCTGCTGGTCGATCACGCTGACCACCCGGATCAGCTGCCGCTCGAACAACGAGTTGAGCCGTCGTGACACGGTCGGCGCACTGGTTCCGGCAGCGGCGGCCAGGGTGCTCATCCGGCACCTCGGATGAGCCAGCAATGCCGCTACTACCTTCCGGTCCAGTAACTCAAGTGTATCCGTTTCCACCATTGTGGATAGCGACAGTATCACTATCGTTCATTTCGTCCGGTCTTCTTGCATCCGGGTCATCGCGCGATCAAGCATGCATCTGTACCGACCGGATCCAGAGCAGGGCGGGCGACGGCGAGGATGAGCGTGATGACTGCAGTGACATTGAGCGTGGTGGGCGCCGGGCATCGAGGGGCGGAGGCGTACGGCGACTACTGCCTGCGCTACCCGGACCGCGCCCGCGTGGTGGCGGTCGCTGAACCGGACCCGGTGCGTCGTGCGGAGTTCGCCGAGGACCACCAGATCCCCGCGGAGCGGCAGTTCGCCACCTGGTCCGATTTGCTCGCCCACGACCGTCTCAGCGACGGTCTCGTGGTGGCGACCCCGGACCTGATCCGCGCCGGTCCGGTGGTCACCGGTGCCCGTAAGGGCTACGCCCTGCTGGTGGAGAAGCCGTTCGCCCCCACCGAGGAGCAGCTGGATGCGATGTCAGCAGCGATCACCGAGACCGGTGCGTTCGTCGGGGTCGCCCACGTGCTCCGGTACACGAACTTCTACCGCACGGTGAAGCGGCTCATCGACGAGGGCACCATCGGCAGGCTGATTCATATCGACCAGACCGAGGACATCGGCTACTGGCACTTCGCGCACAGTTACGTGCGCGGCAACTGGCGCCGCGCCGACGAGTCGAGTCCGATGCTGCTGGCCAAGTCCTGCCACGACCTGGACCTGCTCACCTGGCTGATCGACGAACCAGCCGAGTCGGTGTCCTCCTCCGGAACACTGACCCACTTCACACCCCAGCACGCACCAGAGGGCGCCCCCGAGCGGTGCACGGACGGCTGCCCCGCCGCCGACACCTGCCCCTTTTACGCCCCGCGCCTCTATCTCGACCGGCTCTCCGGCCACCACACCTGGCCGGTCACCGCCGTCACGAGGGACACCAGTGACGCCGGCCGGCTCGCCGCCCTGCAGGACGGTCCGTACGGCCGGTGCGTGTACCGCAGCGACAACAATCAGGTGGACCACCAGGTGGTGACCATCTCCTTCGCTACCGGCGTGCTCGCCACCCTGCGTATCGGTGCGTTCACCGCATCCAACACGCGCACGATCCGGATCCTGGGCTCTCACGGGGAGATCAGTGGGCGGCTGGACACCGGTGAGCTGGAGGTGCGCCGGTTCCTGCCCGCTCGCGGAGACACCGTGCACGAGTGGTCACGGTGGGACCGAGACGTTCAGGGCAGGTCTGGCCTCCCTGACGATGAGACGTGGACGATCTCCGCCGGGCCCACATCGGACCCGGACCTGGCCGATCGCCCGGGGCGACGGGAGAGCGACGGCCATGCCGGTGGCGACGACGGCTTGATGCACGAGTTCGTCGAGCAGGTGCAGCAGTGGCGGTCGGGGCAGACCGCCGCACTGCCGACCGAGCTCCGTGATGCCGAGCGCAGCCACCGGATCGCCTTCGCCGCCGAACGTTCCCGGCACGCCGGGCAGACGGTGGAGCTGACAGCATGACCGCTCCCGTGAATGTCCACGCGGTCGAACAGCTCGCCCATCGGGTGCTCGGCAATGCCCAGGCTCTGCTGGTCACCCACGTCGACGGCGAATCGCCAGGCTACGAGTACGCCGCCCGGGCCGGCGTGGTTCAGGTGCGAGCGACCGACACGCCTGCGGCGTGCGCCGGACTGTACGCCTATCTCAAGGACATCTGCGGGGTGCAGGTCACCTGGGACAGCGCGCTCCCGCTGTCGGTCGACGGCGGCTGGCCCGACGCCGCCCCGGTGCGGCGCTCCACACCGGCCGAGCACCGCTACTACCTGAACGTGGTGACGACCGGCTACTCGGCGCCGTACTGGGACTGGGAGCGGTGGGAGCGCGAGATCGACTGGATGGCGCTGCACGGCATCACCACCCCGCTGATGATGGTGGCCCATGAGGCAGTTCTGGCCCGGGCGTTCACCGAGCAGGGCGCGGACCCGGACGACGTGCGCACCTGGCTCGGCTCCGCCGCTCACCTGCCCTGGACCCTGATGGGCTGCACGAACGCCTTCGGCGGACCTGTGCCCGCCGCATGGTTCGACCAACGCCTGGACCTCGCTCAGCGCATTCTTGCGCGGCAGCGCGAGCTGGGCATGCGTGCTGTGCTGCCCGCGTTCGGCGGGCACGTACCGGACTCCCTCGCTGGTGCCGACACCCCGCGCACCACCTGGCAGGGCTTCTCCACGGCCTTGCTGGATGCCCGCGAACCGCGGTTCGCGAGGGTTGCCGATGCCGTCACTCGCGCGCAGACGGAGCTGCTCGGGACCGATCACCTCTACAGCGCCGACCCGTTCATCGAGTCCATCCCCCCGACCGGCGAGCCGGAACGCCTCGCCGAGCACACCCGCGCCGTCTATGCCGGAATGGCCGCGACCGACCCGGACGCGATCTGGGTGATGCAGGGATGGCCGTTCCACTACCACCGGCAGTTCTGGACCACCGAGCGAATCGCCGCCGTGACCGGTGCCGTGCCCAGTGGCCGACTGCTGGTGCTGGACCTGTGGGCCGAGCACGCCCCGGTCTGGAACGACGGTCGCGGCATCTCCAGCACCCCGTGGTTGTGGTCCGCGGTGCACAACTTCGGCGGGCGGTTCTCCGTGCACGGCGACCTGCACGGCCTGACCCGCGACCTCGGCGGCGTGCTCGACGCTGCCCGGGAGGGGCGGCACGAGGTCGGCCAGCTGGTCGGCACCGGGCTCGCGATGGAGGCGATCGAGAACAACCCGGTCTTCTACGAGCTGGCCACCGACCTGACCTGGCACACCCCGGAGGTGCAGACCTGGGTCCATGACTACGCGTGGCAACGCTATGACCTACGGCACGCTCCGCCGTCGGCGAAGGAAGCCGCCACCCGCGCGTGGCACCTCCTGGTGACCACGCTCTACCGGCCCGGGGCGAGCAGATCCATCCCCTCCCCGTTGATCGCACGCCCGTGGGACGTGGATCCGCCGTTCGCGCGCCAGCGCAGCGCGGGCGAGTTCCTCGACCCGGACGCCCCGGTGCTGATCTCGGCGAATATCGACGCTGAGTCGGACCCGACCGTGGAGGGTGACCTCCCGGCGATCGCCGAGTCTGCTGGCCATCTGCTCGAGGTGGCCGGCAGTACGGGTGCCTCGCCTGCGCTGGCGAACGACCTTGTGGATGTCCTCACCCACCTGATCGCGCAACGCAGCCGCGCCACGATCCGCGCCCTCTCGGCGGCCGCCCAGGCGGCCGACCTCGACGGCGTCGCTCACCACGGCGGGATCCTCACCCGAGCGTTGGCCGACCTGGACCGGCTGGCCGGGACCCAGCGTGAGCGGCTCCTGGGCACCTGGCTCACCGATGCGGCGCGCTGGGGCGGTGACGCCGGCGAGCAGCAGACGCTGGTGCGCGATGCGCGCCGTCTCCTGACGGTGTGGGGCGAGCAGACCTCGGGCCTGCACGACTACTCCGGTCGTCACTGGGCGGGCTTGCTCGGCGGGTTCTACCTACCGCGCTGGCAGATCTGGATCGACTGGCTCACGAAGGTGGCCACCTACGGCGGTCAGGGCGATCTCACCGACCTGCGGGACGCCGTCGTGGGCTTCGAGGAGTCCTGGGCGGACCAGGTGACCATCGGGCCGACGGAGCCCAGCGGTGACCTGACCGCCATCGCGACCGAACTGCTCGACCGCTACGGCGACACGATCGGCTGACCTCACCGCGTTCAACACCGGCAGCCTCGGTGCGCCCACGGAGGCCTACCCGCGTGCTGCCCGGCCGGGCGCGCCAACCCGATCAGGTGCGCCGCTGTGGGAGCACACCATCCGGAAACCTGCGGGACCGCACCTCAGCACGCATACTTGACAATGGATTATGCATAATTAGGCTGAGGTCATGCCAAGCACACTCTTGTTCGGGGAGCTCACCCGGGATTCCCTCAGGGCACTGTCGACCGAAGCGATCGCGCTGGTGCCACTCGGAGCCACCGAGCAGCACGGGCGGCAGTTGCCAGCGGCCACGGACACGATGATCGCCTCGCACCTCGCCGAGTCGGCAGTACGCCTGGTCGGGGATGACGCGAAGGTTGTCCTGTGCCCGGCGATGCCGTACGGATTCTCCGAGCACCATGTGCCCTTCGGTGCCACCATCAGCCTGGATAGCGACACCTACATCCGGGCCCTCGCCTCGATCGGAAGGTCGCTGTCGAAGAGCGGGTTCAAGCGGCTGATATTCCTGAACGGCCACGGTGGAAACGCCGCCCCAGGAGCTACTGCGGCCGATCGTCTGGTCACCGAACTCGGACTGAACCTGGCGGTGGGGGTGCTGAACTACTGGGACTGCATCGACGAGAGCGTGCTGGCGAGCCTCCCGATGCCGGCTCCCGGTCACGCGGGCCAGTTCGAGGCGTCATTGCTCAGCGCCCTCCGCCCGGAACTGGTGCGAGCGCTGCCCGAGGACCGGGGTGCGGAGATCGACGATGCCTCGCGGCCCCTGAACGTGTCCGACCGCATGACGGGCACCACCCGCTTTCCGCAGATGTGGCAGGCCTCGGACGGAGTCACGGACACCGTGTCTCGCCCCGACCCTCAGCTCGGATCTGAACTGCTGGAAACGGCCAGCGTGGCCATTGCGGAATACATCAAGTCCTTCGACGCCGCCACCCGCTGACACGTACCCCACCCGGAAGCCAATGTAGGTTCTCTATGGAAAATATGGACACGGCACGAGCCGTACCAACGAAGATGCGTCGACGTTCTAGGCGGACTGTCTACCGTTCCATCTGGGGCACGGTCATGTCCTTGCCCGTTCTCGTTCCCTTTATCGTCTTCGGGATCGTGCCGCTCGCGTGGCTGCTGGTCATCAGCGTGACCGACTATGACGGGTTCCTGCAGATGAGCTTCGTGGGAGCCGAGAACTACGTCGAGGTGATGGGCGATTCACGCTGGTGGCGGTCGGTGGCGAATACGCTCATCATCGCCGTGTGCGCAGTGGTGATCCAACTGCCGATCGGATTCGGTCTCGCAGTGCTCCTCAACGCGGCGAGCAAGCGAATTGCCACCACGTTCCGTACCGTGTTCTTCCTGCCGTACATCATTCCCGCAATGATCTGCGGCGTTCTCTTCGGGTTCCTTGTCGGGCCGACGCGTTTGGGCATCGTCAACGACCTCCTGATGAATCTCGGACTAGTGGACAGTCCGGTCACTTTCTTGGGCACTCGGGTCGGCGCGCTGGCAGTTATCGTCATCGCTACGGCATGGATGGAGTTCGGGTTCACCTTGCTGCTGTTCCACGCGGGCTTGCAGTCGGTGCCGGAGGAGCTCTACGAAGCGGCGGCGCTGGACGGTGCCAGCCGCTGGCGCAGCTTGGTGAGCATCACGCTGCCGATGCTGCGCCCGATCATCAACGTCATCTTGCTGCTCGCGATGGTGTCCGTGATGAAATCCTTCGATGTCGTGAAGTCTCTGACCAATGGTGGCCCGGCCGGGGCCAGTGACGTCATGTTTACCCATATCTACGACCTGTTCTTCAGTCAACAGATCTACTCGCGGATCGGATACGCCTCGGCAGTGTCGGTCGTCGCCAGCGTGATCATCGCGGTGTCCGTGGGCGTGGTGTTCCTCATGATCGGTCGCGGCCGAAAGAAGGGCGCGTGATGAAGGGTTATCGTTTCCGGCGCACAAGAATCGCCGTACTCCTCGTTCTGATCGTCTGTGCGGTGAATACTCTCTTCCCGATCCTGTACGCGATCTCGGGTTCGTTCAAGACGCTCCCGGAGCTATCAAACGCAGGATCGCGATTGATCCCGAACGACCCGACGTTCCAGAACTATCTGGATGCCCTGACCGAGGCGAACTTCTTCCAGGCATTCACGAACAGCGTCATGGTCACCGTGTCTGCGACGGTCATCGGGACGATCGCCGCGGCGATGTGTGGGTACGCCTTCGCCAGAAAGATGGTTCCGGGGTCGAAGCTCTTGCTCGTGCTGATGGGTGCCGGGATCTTCCTCGGTGCCGGCACCGCGACGATCTATCCGCGGTACGTCATGGCGCAGGCTCTGGAGATCAACAACCTGGTCGGGGTGGTCGTGCTGCAGCTGGCCGAGATCACGCTGCTGACGACCTTCCTGGTGCGGGCCTACTGCCTGGACATGGGTGAAGAGGTCGAGCACGCGGCCATGATCGACGGATGCGGCACCTTCGGCGCCTTCTGGCACGTAGGGATTCCGTCCATGCGACCCATCTTGACCACGGCGGCGGTCCTGACCTTCCAGTGGTCGTGGAATAGCTTCCAGGTGCCGTTGGTGTTCACCCTGTCGCGGCCGGAGCTCCAGACGCTCACAGTCAGTGTCTTCGCCATCAAATCAGCAGGTGGCGATGGCTTTGGCCAATACACGATCCTGCTCGCCGGTGCGGTGATGGCGGTGCTCCCCATCGTCGTGGTCTACATCATCGCGCAGCGATATTTCATGGACGGTCTCACAGCAGGAGCCTTGAAAGGATGAAGACAATGCATAAGCGCAAGGTCGGAATGGTCAGCATGCTGGCTGCCACAGCGTTGGTGGCTGCCGGGTGCTCCGGTGGCGGTGATGACGGCGGTGTCCCGGTCATCACGATCTGGGTGCAGTCCAGCAGCGAGACGGCAGTGGACGAACGCTGGGTCGAGGACTTCAACGAGGAGAACGACGACGTTCAGGTCGAGTACCGGAGCATGCCGTCCGACCGATTCGCCAACGACCTCATGCTTGCGATGCGAACCGAGGAGGGCCCGGACATCTTCCACGGTCCCTCACCCGCGGAAGTGGTCAACCCCGGTTTCGCGCTTCCGCTGGAGCAGTATCTCTCCGACGACACACGCGCCGAGTTCGACGGGTACCTCGACGGGTCCTTCGACTACATCATCCAGGACAGCATCTACGCACTCCCGTACAAGTTCAACGGCACGCGGCTGCTGATCAATCGGGACCTCTTCGAAGAGGCGGGCCTCGACCCGGATTCGCCACCGCAGACGTTCAGCGAGGTGCGTCAGACCGCAGCGACTATCACCGAGTCCTCAGGTGGCAGCGCGTATGGGTTTGCCGTGCCGCTGGCGTGGAACGGGGTGTACCAGAACCACATCGAACCGCTGGCGATGGCGGTCAACCCGAACCTGACCCGCGTGGGACTGTTCGACCGTGAGCGGCAGGAGTTCGCGATGGAGGAGTTCGAGCCGATTCTCCAGCTCTACCGCGACCTGCAGGCCGATGGCTCGATGTTCCCGAGCGTCGGCACTCTGAACCGGGACAGCCTCCGCAGCGAGTTCGCCAACGGGCAGGTGGGTATGTACGTCGGCAGCTCGCTCGAGGTCGGTGTGATGAACGATGCGTTGGACACCGACATCGACTGGGATGCGGTCCAGGTGCCGATTCCGGATGGTATGGAGTATCAGCGCTCCAGCGGGACCGTGGTGGCTGGCGGCTTTGTCAGCTCGCAGACCGAGGATCCCGAGCTGGCCGTGCGCGTCTACGAGGAGTGGTTGAGTGCGGACCGGACGTGTGAGCTCACCGAGGAGGGTCACATCATCCCGGTGCTGGAGAGTCTGAACGAGTGCGTGCCCAGCGATATCCAGGGCTACGAGCAGTTCGTGCCGTCTGAGGAGTACCTGGACACTCCGGACCCGATCGCTCCCGGGAACGCGCTGCGTATCTCCGGGACCCCGTACGAGGAGATCATCGCCGAGCTTTCGGTGACCGATACCGATCTCGCACCTGCGCTGGAGGAGCTCTCTACCCGCTACACCGAGGCCTACCAGGAGGGAGTGGACTCAGGTGAGCTCGACCCCGGCAACTACAGCTGAACACAAGGCGACCCCGGCGGGGCCGAAGCCGAGGGTGGCGGTCATCCTCACGACCTACTTCCGCGGGTCGCACTCTGACGTCGTCGTGGGTCGGCTCCTGGACGGCTACATCTTCGAAGGGAAGCACCAAGAGCCCCAGGTCGAGGTGGTCTCGGCGTACCTGGAACTGCTCGGTGATCCGTATGGCGGTGACGATCCGCGCCATGACATCGGCGTGGGACTCTTCGAGCAGTTCGGGATTCCGATGTTCGACTCGGTCGCCGAAGCCCTCGGTCTCGGTGAGCCCGGCGTGGCCGTGGACGCCGTACTGGTGATCGGCGAGCACGGCGGTTACGAGGAGAATATGTACGGCCAGCGTCTCTATCCGCGTAAGCGGCTGGTCGACGCGGTGATCTCGACGATGTGGGGTGCCGGACAGTTCGCTCCGGTGTTCACGGACAAGCAGCTGGCCTGGCGCACCCGAGACGCGTTCCGGATGGTCGAGGACTGCCGACGCTTCGGCGTACCGCTGATGGCCGGTTCGAGTATCCCGCTGGCCTGGCGGACCGGGGATGAGACCTGGCCCGCCGGCGCGACCATGGATGCCGCAGTGGTGGTCGGCTTCGGTGGTGCGGACATCTATGGCACGCACCTGCTGGAG
Source organism: Ruania alba (assembly GCF_900105765.1). NCBI lineage: Bacteria > Bacillati > Actinomycetota > Actinomycetes > Micrococcales > Ruaniaceae > Ruania > Ruania alba. Next base: position 212,493 of record NZ_FNTX01000002.1, on the reverse strand, counting down.
CTGGGCCAATCGTTCACTGAGCGCAGAGCGGGCGGCGAGTCCGGGGTCGAACAGGTGCTCGGTCTCACCGGCGACCAGGCTCGAGCTGCGTTGAACGAGGGCCGGGTCGACCGAGGCCTCTACCAGGCGGCGCTGGCGACGGTCGACCTGAGCCCGGAGCACGAGGCCCGGATAGCCGAGTCTGGGATCGATGTCTTCGAGGTGATCCACCGCGACGGGTTGCGGACCTGGATCGTGATCCACGAAGGACTGAACCGCTTCGGGGTCGCGGCCCGAGGTCCGCACATCAGCACTGCGACCCGTGTGTGGGCTCAACGCGGACCAGCGTTCGGGCACTTCTCCTACCTGGTGCGCAACATCGAACGGTTCTTCGTCAGTGGGAAACCGGCTTGGCCTACCGAGCGGGTTCTGCTGGTCAGCGGCATCCTCGACGCCGCGATGCGGTCAAGGCATGCGAGCCAAGCAGAAGGCACTCCTGCCCCGGTGGCGACGCCCGAGTTGGATACCACCTATCAGCATGACGACAGCGCCGTGATTCACGCACATGGTCTCCCCGTGATTGCCGACTCGGAATGAGAGGAAAGTAGATGAGGTTCGTAGTCTCCCCGGAGGCGCCCAGTCCGGCCGGTCCGTACAGCCATGCCGTGGTGGTCGGAGGATTCGTCTACACGGCGGGGTTCGGCCCGCAGCACCCCGAGACGGGTGCGGTGGCCGATGATGTCGTGGAACAGACCCGCCAGGTTCTGGAGAACCTGCAGATGGCGCTTCACGCCGTCGGGTCCGACCTTGGCCAGGTGGTCAAGACGACCTGCCACCTCAGGCATCCCGAACGGGACTTCGCCGAGTTCAACGTGGCGTACCGCGAATTCTTCGATGAGCCCTATCCGGTTCGCACCACGGTGGGATCTGAACTCCCGGGGATCCTGGTGGAGATCGACGCTGTCGCCGTGTCGGCTGACACGGCCGAAACAGCGTAGGCATAATGTGGCGATGACTGATCCGATCTTCCGTCTGGCGCTGGGAGGCTCCGGTCAATCAATGGTCGATCGGATCGAGGGCACGCTCTCGGATGCCATCCGCAATGGAGACCTGCCCGGCGGACACCGGTTGCGTGAGATTCCCATCGCGACCCAGTTCGATTGCTCGACGACGCCGGTCCGAGAGGCCATCCGGCGTCTCGCTTCTGCGGGCCTGGTGACGTTGGCACCGCGCCGAGGGGCTGTCGTGAGCGCGATCTCGACGGACGAGATCGAGGATCTCTACGAACTTCGCATGCTCGTCGAGCCCGCGATGGCTCGCCGTGCGGCGGAAGAATCCTCCGGTCGCCCTGAGGCGCTCGATCGATTGCGTGACCTCGTTCGCCGGCAGACCGAGCAGTTGGAGTCAGGCGAGGTTGGCGATGGCCTGCTGGATGCGTCGGTTCATGCGGCCATTGCCGAACTCGCAGGGAACGTGATCATCGCTGGACACGTCTCGAATGCCACCCAGCAGGTGGAGGCGGTGCAAGCACGCGCACGCAAGTGGGCGCCCAGGGGCCTGGAGTCAGCACTGCACTTCCACACCCGACTACTGGAGGCGATCGACAGCGGTGACGCTGATCTAGCGGAGTCCGTGATGCGCGAGCACCTTGTCGAAGCGCAGGAGGGTGTCGTCACCGGTCTGGAACGACAGACCGACGACGCGGTGCTGCGGCCGGACGGCGCGGTCTGAGCGAGGCCGGGTGGCGGCATTCGGAGAAGACTGGGCCGTACTGGTCTTCGTCCTGACTGGCCCGGGACGCCGTATGGTCTCAAGGCTCACCACAGCAGGTTCCGGGCAAATGGGAGGGTGTTCCTTTCACGTCAGCGCACGCACAGCCGCCCGCACGGTGCCACTGACGGCCAGCGCCTCTCGGGCAGGCTCAACCTCAACTCCGGAGAGCATCGCCGTCAGCGCGACCGGGAGCTCGCCGTCGCAGGTGGCGAGTGCCGTGCGGCAGTCGGCTTCCGGTGCCTCGGTGGCCATGGCCAGGATCCGAACGGCTCGTTCGTCGAGCTTGGAGTTGGTGGCCACCATCTGCACCATGAGGTTGGACCAGGTGCGCCCCGCACGCATCATCAGCGCCGTGGAGAAGGCGTTGAGCAGCACCTTGGTGGCGGTGCCGGCCTTCAACCGGGTGGAACCGGTGAGCGCCTCGGGACCTGTTGCTGCCTCGATCGCGAGGTCCACACTGTTGCTGAGCGAGGCGCCGGCGCGGTTGGCGATCAGCGCCGTGTAGGCACCGCGACGGCGTGCCTCAGCGAGGGCGCCGCGGACGTAGGCGGTGCTGCCCGATGCGGTCACGCCGATCGCCACGTCGTCGGAGGTGAGGATCCCGGCGTCCTCGGCACCGGCCGCTTCAGCGTCCTCCCGGTCGATCGAGGAGTCCAGCAGAGCATCGGAGCCACCGGGGAAGTGGGCCGTGAACAGGCCCTCCACGCCGAACGTGGGCCGGGACTCGGTGGCATCCAGGAATGCCAAGCGTCCCGAGGCGCCGGCGCCGAAGTAGTGGATCCGGCCACCTGCCCGGATTTGCGCGTGCGCTTGCTCCACCAGGGTGGCGAGCTCGGCGGAGACGCTCATGGCAGCGCGCACGCCGGCCAGGTCCTCGGTCAGGATCGCTTCGATCGTTGCCTGAGGTTCCCAGGTGTCGATGTCGACAGTTCCCGGGTGGCGGTCCTCGGTGGAGTCGGGCCTCATCTGCTCCTCACTTCTCTGCTCCCGTCGCCAGGCCGCTGATCAGCAGCCGCTGGGCCAGGACGAACAGCAGCACCACCGGGATCGTCACCACGATCGAACCCGCCAGCAGGATCGTCACCGGAGTGTCGAACTCGGTCAGCTGGGCGATACCCAACGGCGCGGTCCACAGGTCACGTGACTGGACCAGGAACAGCAGGGCGTACAGGTACTCGTTCCAGGCGATCATGAAGATGTACATCGCTGTGGCAGCGATCCCGGGGAGGGCGATCGGCAGGACGATCCGCCAGATCACCCCCAGGATGGAGCACCCGTCGATCATGGCGGCGTCCTCGATGCTGGCGGGTAGCGCGATGAAGTAGTTGCGCAGCATGTACAGCGATACCGGCACGGTCAGGGCGACGTAGACGATCACCAGACCCGCCAGGCTCGAGGTGAGTCCGGCACGGCTGAGCAGCACGAACAGCGGTACTGCCAGCACGATGCCGGGGAACATGTAGACGGCCACGATGATGGCGTTGCCCACGCTGCGTCCGGAGAAGCGGATCCGGGCGGTGGCGTAGGCGCCCAGGATGCTGACGAGGATCGAGGCGAGCACCGTCCCCGCGGCCAGGATCAGGGAGTTGAGCAGGAACCCGCCCAGGCCGTAACCACCATCAGCGGTCGATCGCAGCGCCTGCACGTAGGCGTCAATACTGATCTCGTCCAGGCTCGGCACGATGCTGAGCGGGTCGTTCAGCGCCGCGGCGAACGGCCGCAGGGAGAGTAGGACGCCGTACAGCACCGGAGCGCAGGTCAGCACCATCGCCACGATGATGATCGTGGCCCGCAGTACCCGGATGGAGGTTGGCTCTCGTACCGCGCTCACAGCGCCTCCTTCCGTCGGTTCGTCAGAGCCCACGCGATCCCGAACACGGCCAGGATCGCCGTCATGCACAGGCCGTATGCCGCGGCACTGCCGACGTCGGCGCGCACGGTGAGCTGCTTGAACACCTGCACGGCCATCACCTCGGTACCGCCCGCGCCCTGGGTGAGCAGGTAGATGTCGTTGAAGTTCTGGAACGACCAGATGAACCGGAGCAGTACCAACACCATCACCACGGTCCGCAGCTGCGGCAGCACGATGTGGGTGAGGCGCTGGCGGGCGTTCGCGCCGTCGATCGCGGCGGCGTCCTCCAGCTCCGCAGGGACGTTCTGCAACCGCGCGGTGACGAACAGGAACGTGAACGGCGTCGACTTCCAGATCTCGAACAGGATCACCATGGTCAGGGCTACTGGCACAGACAGGCTGCCGAGTTGCGCCGACTTCGTGGTGAGGAACGCAATCGGCGCCTCCCAGCCGAGTACGGAGGTGCCGAAGGAATTGATGATTCCGTACTGGGGATTGAGCATGGTGCGCCAGATCGTGGCCGCGGCGATCACCGGCAGGACGTAGGGCACCAGGAAGAGCGCCCTGACCACGTGCTGGCCGCGGAACGGTTTGCGCATCGCCAGCGCCACGATCACACCGCCACCGATCACCCCGAGTGTGGTGAACACCGCGTACGCCGCGGTGGTGCCTATCGCGCTCCAGAACTGCCCCGACCGGAGTGCGCCGGACATGTTGGCCAGCGACCAGTCGATCGTGCCCAGGCTCATCTGCGAGACGTCGATCAGCCGGAATTCCGCGAACGCGAACACCACCACGGCGCAGAACGGGATGAGGATGACCAGGGTGATGGCCAGGTAGGACGGTGCGGAGAGTAGGTACCCGTGGAGGTTGGCGCGTTGGCCCCGGTTGAGCCGGGACCCCCGTGCCACCTTCGTTATGCGTGCGTCGGTCATCTCCTAGCCGAGCTCGTCCTGCAGAGACTGGACGCCGGCCGCCATGTCTGCCACCACCTGTTCCGGGTCCGTGCCGGAGTAGAGCGGGTCGAGCTGCTCCGCCAGGGTGTGCTGTGCGAACACCTCACCGGCGACCACTGCGTCGTCGGTGCCGAAGCCCCAGCGGGAGACAGCGTTCATACCGTCGCCGAGGGCGGTCACCAGCTCGTCGCCGTACAGATCGGCCACTGACTGGTCCGAGCCGCCCATAGGGAGGGTGCCCCAGGAATCGAGGTACTCGGTCGGGTTCTCGGCGTTGCCGGGGCGCAGCGGGATCCGACCCTCGGGGCGGTGCCGAGCATGGCGCTGTACCCGTCGCTGAGCATGTACTCCACGAACTCACTCGCGCCCTCGGCGTTCGCACCTTCGGGGATTACGTAGTTCAGGGTCGTGCCGTACTGTGCCGGGTTGTTCTCGTCCAGCACCGTGATGAACCCGGTGTTCTCCCGAAGGAAGTTCTCGTCATCAGCGCACTCGTCACAGGTGAGCGGGTTGTCGGCGTCGAGACCGGCGAGCTCGTCCAGGATGTGCGTGGAGAACAGCAGGAATGCGGCGTCGCCGTTCAAGTACGCCGAGCGTGCGCTGAGCACATCGAACGGTCCGGCAGCGCTGGAGTCGGCGAGCGTCGCGAAGTGCCCGGCGGCCTCGGCGCACTCCGGCGAGTCGACGGCGACCGTACCGTCCTGCACCAGCTCGCACCCGGTCTGCTGGAAGGTCGACTCGATCGCCTCGGTGGACGATGCTGTCCCCGCCTGAGTTCCCATCGCCATCCCGGTGATCCCGACGTCCTCCCGGACGGTCCTCGCGGCGTCGGCGAGCTCGCCCAGCGACGTCGGCGGGGCGATGCCGGCTTCGTCGAGGATGTCCGAGCGGTACGCAATCAGGTGGACCCAGCCGTCAGCCGGGATTGCCTGGTACGCGTCATTGATCGTGACGAAGTCCAAGGACTGTTGGTTGAACGTGTCGGCGCCGAGACTGTCGATCACCGACGTGGCGGCGTCGGAGTTGATCAGCCCTTGGGACTGCCAGGCGCTCAAGTCGGGGGCATGGAGCGCCACATCGGGGACGTCGCCGGAGGCTGCGCCGGTGATGAGGGCCTGGTTCTGGTCGGCGCCCGCCATGGCGACGACCTCGACCTCGATTCCGGTCTCATCGGTGAATTGCGCGGCAACCTCCTGCTGCGCGGCCATCCGGTCCGGCTGGACGTGCGGAGTCCAGAACGTGACGGGACCGTCCGCGGCGTCGCCGCCATCGGTGCCGCCGTCTCCGCCACCTGAACAGGCAGCCAGTGCCAGACAGGATGCCAGCGCTGCTGCTGCCGTGCCGGTGAGTCGTCCGTCTCTCATGGTCTTGCTCCTTTGCATCGCGTCGGTCGTTGTCTAGGAGGCGCAGGCGAGGTGCTGCAGGCTCGGCGGTGGTGAGTCATGGGCCTCACGGATGGACACCACGAGCAGCTCGGTCAGCTCGTCACGGATCTGTGCGTAGGCGGGGTCGTGGTAGCAGGATCGCAATTCCTGCGGATCGGACTCGAGGTCGAAGAGCTCCCACTCCGCGGGTCGCGGATCATCGATCGCGCCGGTCACGCCAAGTGCCTCGCCGTAATAGTGGATGAGTGCGTAGCGCTCGGTGCGCACGCCCACATGCGCGCCCACACCGGCCTTGAGGTGTTCCCAATAGCGGTAGTAGACGTGCGTGCGCCAGGGAGTGGCCTCGCCACGGCACAGCGGCCGCAGGCTGCGCCCCTGCATCCGATCCGGTGCCTCGATCCCGGCGAAGTCCAGGAACGTCTGCGCCAGATCGAGGTTGAGGGCGAAGTCGGTGCTGACGGTGCCGGGCGGGATCTCGGCCGGGTAGCGCATCACGAGCGGGATGCGCATCGAGTCGCTGTACATGAAGCGTTTGTCGAACCAGCCGTGATCGCCGAGGAAGAAGCCCTGGTCGCTGGCGTAGGTGACCAGCGTGTCATCGGATTGCTCGGTGGCGTCCAGGTAATCCAGAAGGCGGCCCGTGGTGCGGTCGATCCCGGCGACGCAACGCAGGTAATCGCGCATGTAGCGCTGATAGAACCACGAGGTGCGCTCCTCGGCCGTGTCGAACGCCGGGATCGTGGTCTTCACGTCCAGCTCGTCCAAGTCGCGGCCCACCCGGATCGCGGCCTCGCCCGCGGCATCAGCCCGTCCTTCGTAGTCGTCGAAGAGAGTCGACGGCTCAGGGAAGGTGACGTCGGTGTAGAGGTGCTGCTCGTGCGGACCCGGGAACCACCGCCGGTGCGGGGCCTTGTGCCACAGCAGCAGCAGCCAGGGTTGTGTGCCGTCCTGCTGATCCAGCCAATCGAGGGCAAGGTCGGTGAGGACGTCGGTCACGTACCCGGGATGCTGGGTGCGTCCGGCTGGGCTGATCAGCTCGGGATCGTCGTACTCGCCCTGGCCGTCCAGGATCTGCCATTCGTCGAAACCGTCGGGGTCGTGCCCGGCGCCGTGCCCCAGGTGCCACTTGCCGAACAGTGCCGTGCGGTATCCGGCGGCCTGCATCAGTGCCGGGAAGGTCGGCTGGGTCGAGTCGAAGGGTGTGGTCAGGGTCATCATCCCGTTGCGGTGACTGTGGGTGCCGGTGAGGATCGACGCCCGGCTCGGGGCGCAGAGCGCATTGGTGCAGCCCGCGCGGTCGAATCTGACGCCCTCGGTGGCGATGCGGTCCAAGGAGGGCGTCTCGTTCACCTGGCTGCCGTAGCAGCCCATCGCGTGCGCGGCGTGGTCATCGCTCAGGATGAGCACGATGTTCGGTCGGCGACTATCGGGCACGGTGCGCACCTCCGGGAGACAAGGATGATGCAGCGAGAGTAGATGGCGAGGTCGTCGAGTGTCGCGATCGATCATAAGGATGAAAGATGTCGATACTGCAGCGTTGCGATTTGAGAAATAGCGTTGTGGTGCGCCGTGCTGTGGCGACTCTGGCTCGGTCTCGATCAACAGTTGACGACTAGATCGAAGTCCGTCAATATTGAAGTATGTCGATGCAGTCTCCGGTCGCTCAGCCGGCCCGTCTCTCCGCCCTCGACCGCGGCCTCCCGCTCTGGATCGGGCTCGCCATGGTTGCCGGGCTGGTTCTCGGTCGCTTCGTCCCCGCGCTGAGCGATCTGCTCGCCCGGCTCGAGATTGGCGGGATCTCCCTGCCGATCGCGCTCGGTCTGCTGGTGATGATGTACCCGGTGCTGGCCAAGGTCCGCTATGACAAGGTCGGCGCCGTCACCGGCGACCGCAAGCTCCTGATGTCCTCACTGGTGCTGAACTGGCTGCTCGGTCCGCTGCTGATGTTCGCCCTGGCCTGGGTCTTCCTGGCCGACCTGCCCGAGTACCGCACCGGTCTGATCATCGTGGGCCTTGCCCGGTGCATCGCCATGGTGGTCATCTGGAACGACCTCGCCTGCGGGGACCGGGAAGCGGCTGCTGTGCTCGTCGCCCTCAACTCCGTCTTCCAGGTGCTCGCCTTCAGTCTCCTCGGCTACTTCTACCTCGCTGTCCTTCCGCAATGGCTCGGCCTCGAGGGCGCTGCCCTGGACGTCTCCATGGGGAAGATCGCGATCAACGTGCTCGTCTTCCTCGGGATACCGCTCCTGGCCGGCTTTCTCTCCCGCCTCATCGGTGAACGCGCCCGCGGGCGCGACTGGTACGAGGAGCGCTTCGTCCCCCGCATCGGCCCCTGGGCCCTCTACGGCCTGCTGTTCACCATCGCGGGCCTGTTCGCCCTCCAGGGTGAGGCGGTCACCTCCAACCCCTGGGACGTCGTCCGCATCGCCCTTCCGCTGCTGGTCTACTTCGCCCTCATGTGGGGCCTGGGGATGGTCACCGGCAAGACCCTCGGCCTCGGCTACGACCGTTCCGCCACACTCGCGTTCACCGCCGCCGGGAACAACTTTGAACTTGCGATCGCCGTGGCGATCGGGACGTTCGGTGCCACGTCCGGCCAGGCGCTCGCGGGCGTCGTCGGGCCCCTCATCGAGGTCCCGGTGCTCGTGGGCCTCGTCTACGTCTCGCTATGGGTCGGCCGCCGCTGGTGGCGTACCGAGCCCACGGCCACCGGCAACGCCGTCACCTCGCCCACCTCCCACGAGGAGATTCGCTCATGACCACCTCGGATCTTCAGCCGCTCTCCACCGATCCCGACTGCGCCCCCACTCTCGAAGCGCGCGCGATCGACCGCTCCGTCGCCGACCAGGTGGGCGCCGCCCTCAAAGCGCTCTCCGACCCACTGCGGCTGCGGATGCTCTCCTTCATCTCCGCAGCTCCCGGCGGCCAGGCATGCGTCTGCGACCTCACTGCGCTCACCGACCTGTCCCAGCCGACCGTCTCCCACCACCTCAAGGTGCTTCGCGAGGTGGGGGTGCTCACCAGCGAGCGCCGCGGCACCTGGGTCTGGTACTCGATCGCGCCCGGCTACCGCAGCGCCGTCGCCGCACTGCTCGACTCCTTCGCCCCGGCCGCGCTCGCCGCCCACGCCGACTCCCCGCATCTGACCGGCCTGTCCGATGTCGAGCTCGCCCTCGATCACCTCACCACCGTGTTGACGAGCCGATTCGCCGACGTCGACCCCACTCTGGTGCGCACCATCGTCCGGGAGTCCTACACCGGCCTCGCCCGGACCGCCACCATCAGCGCCCACCTGGTGCCGCTCACCGAGCGCTTCGCCCGCCAGCGCTTGGTCGACCTCACCCGCGATCGCGCGAGCACCCCGCCTCAGGTGCTCTTCGTGTGCGTGGCCAATGCCGGCCGGTCTCAGCTCGCGGCCGCCCTCGTACGGCACTACGCCGGAGACCAGGTGACGGTCCGCTCCGCAGGGTCCACTCCGGCGTCGGAGATCCACACGGGTGTGCGCGACGCCCTAGCAGCCCTCGGCAGCGCCACCGACGCCTTCCCCAAGCCGCTCACCGATGACGCCGTCCGTGCCGCCGACGTGGTCGTGACCATGGGCTGCGGCGACGTCTGCCCGGTAATCCCCGGTGTGCGCTACGAGGACTGGCAGGTGGGTGATCCTGCGCTCGCCTCGGCCGCAGGTGTTGCAGCCATCCAGGCCGAGATCGACTCCCGCGTGCGGGAGCTGTTGGGCTCCCTCGTCCCCGATCTGCAGCTTCCCGACGGCGTCCCTTCCGTCGCCGAGTCCACTCACCGTGAGGAGAACAACCGATGACCAACAAGCCCAGCGTGCTGTTCGTGTGCGTGCACAACGCCGGCCGGTCCCAGATGGCCGCCGGCTTCCTGCGAGAGCTCGGCGGCGACGCGGTCGAGGTCCGCTCCGCCGGCTCGGCCCCGGCTGATCAGATCAACCCCACTGCTGTGGCGGCCATGGCCGAGCTCGGCATCGATATCGCCGCCGAGCAGCCGAAGGTGCTCTCCACCGACGCGGTGCAGGCCTCGGACGTGGTGATCACCATGGGCTGCGGAGACGCCTGCCCGATCTTCCCCGGCAAGCGCTACGAGGACTGGGCACTGGCGGACCCGGCCGGGCAGGGGATCGAGGCGGTGCGCCCGATCCGGGACGAGATCCGGGGCCGGATCGTGACCCTGCTGGGCGAGTTGGACGTGCCGGTCCTCGAGCTCCCGGCCTGACCCAGCAACTATCGACGGGCCTGAGTGCCGGACTGCCCCATTCGGCAGCAGTGCGCTGGGGCCCGTCGATTCTTGCGTGCTCGATGCTCAGGAGTACTCGGGCGGGAGATGGCCTGAGTACCAGCCGAGCTCGTTGTCCCGCACAAAGGTGGAGAGCGTCTGCTCGCGGCTCAGCGGCCACGGGTGGTAGGACTCGAGCAGATCCATGTAGGCCGCGGAAGTTCGCAGGTCGGGGTGGGCCAGGAGATCGGCTGTCGCCTCGGCGTAGCCGGTCGGAACCAGCTCCAGGCTGGCGAGCATCCCTTCCAGGTATTTGTGCCCCTTGAAGAGAGTGCGGTTCAGAGCGAGCAGTGTTCGCCCCCCGGCGATCGTGGTGTGCACTGCGGCGTGATGCAGCAGATACGTGTTCTCCAGCCGTACCGCTTGTTTGAGGAAGTAGCCGCTGTGCAGGCGTGCCTGCGCGATGAAAGAGGCCATACGCTCCTGCCACAGGTCGGCCGGCAGCACCGGTATGGCCGCCACCAGTTCGCCCAGGTTGTCCAAGCGGGACCACACCACGCGCGCCCCGAGCATCGAGTGCCGCATCGGATCGTCCGCCCGCTCGGCTGCCCGGCGAAGGAAGTCCGCGCTGGCCACCTTGATGTCGACATAGCCGCCGTCGTAGGTGGCGACCTCTCTGACGACGTAGCTGAGCCGGTTCTGCTCCCAAGCCTCGGCGAACGCTTCCTCGGTCAGGACGAGCTGAACGTCCACGTCCGAGTCCGGGCGCTCGGTCCCGTGGGCCACCGATCCGGTGACCACCACACCCACGGTGTCGGGGTCGCGGCGGGCCTGCTCGACGAAGGCCGCGAGGGTGTCCTGGTGATGCTGCATGCAGAGAATCTAGTGGCTGACCCGCTGGCTCAGCTCGATGCCCCACGCATCCATCGCCGCCACCACGTCCCGCAGCGATGCCCCCAGTGCCGTGAGGCTGTACTCCACGCGCGGGGGTACCTCGGCATAGACCTCGCGGTGGACGAGGCCGTCGGTCTCGAGCTCGCGCAGCTGGCGGGCGAGGGTCCGCTCGCTCACCGGACCGACCGCGCGGCGTAGTTCGCCGAACCGCAGGGTGCCAGTGAGTAGATGCTTGACGATGGTGAGCTTCCACGCACCACCGACGGCGCTGATCGCCACTTCGACGGGGCAGACTTCCAGAGCATTGATCACCGATGCGCGCATGACCTCGATACTTACACATTTGTCGGTATATGCGAATAAAGACTGTACTTGTACCATTCCGTGGTACCGCGTCAGATGGAGCCATGACTGACACCGCATCGACCCTCTGGCTCTCCGCACACCCCACCGACCAGTCCCTCAACGGTGCCTTACGCGACGCGGGCGTGGCGCACCTGAGCCGGGACCACGCCGTCGTGACGTCCGACCTGTACGCCATGGGCTGGCAGGCGGCACTGACAGAGCGGGACCTGGGGGACGCCGTCGGGGAGGTCGTTTCGGGCACCTTCGGTGCCCGCACCCGTGAGGCGCACCTGAACGGCACGCTTTCCCCCGACATCCGGGCAGAGCAGGACAAGCTACGGGCAGCCGACCTGCTGGTGCTGCAGTTCCCGCTCTGGTGGGCTGGGATGCCGGCCATCCTCAAGGGCTGGGTCGACCGGGTCTTCGTGAACGGCTTCGCCTTCAACGTGACCAACGCTGCCGGTCGCACCCTGAAGTACGGCGAGGGCGGGCTGGAGGGCAAACGCGCACTCGTGGTGGTCACCGCGGGGGACCGGGAATTCTCGTTCGCCGCCGGGGGAGTGAACGGGCACCTCGAGGCGCTGCTGTTCCCCCTGCTGCACGGGATCCTGTGGTACACCGGCATCCAGCCGCTGCGTCCGCATCTGATCGCCGCCACCGACCGGCGCGATTTCGCCGGCCTTGCTGCCGAGCGCGATCGGCTCCTAGCTCGCCTCGACGGGCTGCCGGGGGAAGCGCCGATCGACTATCGCACCTTGCGCCACGGCGGCTACGACCGCGACCAGCGGCTCCGCACCGACGCAGCGCCGCTCGACCTGGGCATCCACGAGTGCACGGCTGTTCCTGCCTGACCGTGCGGGCCCGCCGCGTGGTGGGTGCCGCGGTCTGTCGCTGCCGCTGGTCGGTGGCACCGAATCGTGGCGCCTACCGAGCTAGGCGCGGCCAATGGGTGCCGTTCCTTGTCGGTGTTGGCGGTGCATGCCGACGATCTGTGGCACCTCCTGCGCGGGCACGTGGGTGGGTGCCACTCTCTGTCGGTCTCGGAGTCCCTTGCCGACGACGGGTGGCACCTAGCTCGTGGGGGCCAGTGGTGGGTGCCATCCCCTGTCGGTCCCGGGGTCCCACACCGACGACGGGTGGCACCTCGTGGGGGTTCGCCCGGCGGGTGCCACTCTTTGGCGGTACCGGCGGTGTATACCGACGAACGGTGGCACCTCCTGGGTGGGCAAAGCCCGGCGGGCATCAGGCGCGCCCGGCATGATGAGCGGGAGTGCCGACGACGAGGAGCATGAGATGAACGCGAAGGTCGCTCTGGTCACCGGAGCATCGTCAGGGATCGGGGAGGCGACCGTGCGGCGGTTGCTCGCCTGCGGTTACGACACCTACGCCGCGGCCAGGCGCACCGAACGGCTGGAGCCGCTGGCCGCCGTCGGGGCTCACCCCCTGGCCATGGACGTGACCGACGAGGCCTCGATGACCGCCGGCATCGAGCGCATCCTGGCCGAGACGGGCCGCATCGACGTGCTCGTGAACAACGTCGGGTACGGCTCCTACGGAGCGATCGAGGACGTCTCGATCGACGAGGCGCGCCGCCAGTTCGAGGTGAACGTCTTCGGAGCGATGCGCCTGGTGCAGCTGGTGGCACCGGCGATGCGCGCCCAGCGCCGCGGAACAATCGTGAACATCTCCTCCATGGGCGGTGAGATCTACACCCCGCTCGGCGGCTGGTACCACGGCACGAAGTTCGCGCTCGAGGCGCTCAGTGACTGCCTGCGCCTGGAGCTGGCGCCGTTCGGGGTGGACGTGGTGGTGGTCCAGCCGGGTGGGATTCGCACCGAGTGGGGCGCGATCGCAGCCGAGAACGTGGTGCGCACCTCGGGTTCGGGGCCGTACGCACGGCAGGCGAGTGCCGTGGCCGGGATGCTTGCCGCGAGTGGCGAACGCGACTCCTCGCCGGAGGTGGTGGCCGAGGCGATCGAGCGGGCGGTCACGGCTGCGCGGCCGCGTACCCGGTACGCGATCGGGTTCGGGGCCAAGCCGCTCATCGCGCTGCGCCGGGTGCTGCCGGATCGGGCCTTCGATGCGCTGGTCCGGCGGATGGCCTCGATGGCGGGGTGATGGTGCGCCGAGAATACCGCAAGGGATACTTATAGGTATCCACAACGAGGTGACCGGTACGAGGGTGCGGTGTATCCTGACCGCATGGCACTGACCACGCTCAAGGTTCCCACCGAGCTCCGCGACCGCATCGCAAGCGAGGCGCAAGCCCAGCACGTCACGATTGCTGGTTTCCTCGACCAGGTCATCGACGAGTGGGAGCACCGCCGACGGATGGAGTCGGTCGGTCGTGCGATGCGGGACAACCCGCCAGATGCTGACTACTGGTCCGAGTTTGCCGAGTTTGATGCTATCGGCGGCGGAACGGACTCCTGATGCCGGACCTCGCGCGTGGGGCCGTCTTCTGGGCGGCGCCGGACCCGACTGTCGGCGTCGAGCAGGCTGGTCGGCGCCCTTTCGTGACCGTCGCCTCGGCCGGCTACCTCGAGCAGGTGACGAACCTGGTCATCGCCGTACCCGTGACGTCGACGCGGCGCGGGTGGCCCAATCACGTCCCGCTCATGGGAGCCACCGGCCTGGACGTGGAGTGCTTTGCCATGACGGAGCAGGTCCGCACCCTCGCACGTGCCCGAATCGTGAAGACTGCGGGAACCGTGGATCACCAGACGATGGGCAGCATCGACTCCTGGCTGCGCGACTTCCTTCAGCTGGAACGGGTCGACTGACTACGACCGGCGAGCGACGGCCCACCCGTGCGCACCCACCACCAGCTCAGCACCGTCGAGCCCGGCATCCCGCCCCGCGAGGAACTCACCCGGGACGGGCTCAGCCGTCCGGACCTCCTCGTCCCCGATATTGAGCGAGACGATCAGCGCCTCCTCCGGTCCGCTCACCTCCACCGTGATCGAGTCATTCCCGACGGCGATCGTCCGGCTGCGCGCTGTGTGTAGCCATGGGTGCCGCCTGCGCAGGCCGATCAGCTCTTGGTGCAGGGAGAGAACATCGGGGTCTGCCCCGTGAACCTCGGCCGGCGCGCCCGGGAACGCCGGTCGGATAGCGTCGTCGCCGCCGAAGCGCTCCTCCTTCACCGCGCGCAGGCCGAACTCGTCGCCGTAGTAGACCGAGGGAGTCCCGCCCAGAGTGAACAACGGGGCGAGCGCGTGCGGGAGGTGCCGATCGTCGTCGACCTGGCTGGCGATCCGGGTGACATCGTGGTTGCCGACGAACGTGTAGGGGACGAACGCGTCGAGGAAGGTGTTGTGCCGGCCGAGCGCATGGTCGAGCTCGTGGAAGTTGTGATCGGCGATCGAGTGCCAGATGCCCTGCCACAGCTCGTACTGGGTCACGGCGTCCATCCCGCCGTCACGGACGAACGCGACATAGTCCCCGTGCAGCACTTCGCCCATCACATACACCTGCGGGTGGCGCTCGCGGACGGCGGGCAGCACCGTGTTCCAGAAGTCGATCGGGACCGTATAGGCGGCGTCCAGGCGCCACGCGTCCACACCCCGGTCGCACCAGTAGGTCATCACCTCGGTGACCAGGTCGGCCACCTCAGGGGCGGCATGGTTCAGCGTGATCAGGCCGCCGTGCCCCTCGAAGGCGACCAGTTCGCCGTCGGGACCCTGCTCGAACAACCGCGCCTCGGGCGCGGCAGCGTTCTCCCGGGCTGTACGCAGGGCAGGGAAGTCCGGGCCCACGTGGTTGAAGACGCCGTCGAGCATCACATCGATGCCCTTGGTATGGGCGGCCTCGATCAGCTCGATCAGGTCCTCCTCGGTGCCCAGGCGTGGGTCGATGCGAAAGAAGTCGATCGTGTCGTAGCCATGGGTGGAGGAGTCGAAGATCGGGCCGAGCGCGAGGCCGTTCGCCCCCAGCTCGAGCAGATGGTCCAACCAATCGATCAGGTGGGGCAGCCGGCGGGTCGGCGTGCGGTCGGCACCGGAGGTGTCCGCACCGACGAATCCCAGCGGATAGACGTGCCACCAGATCGTGTGCTCGGCAGAACTCATACGTCAACGTACAACGGACCCTGGCGCCGGGCTGCCGGGTAGCGTCACCGCATGTCCGACGCTGAGAGACTCGTGCTCACCATTGCGGCCTCCGCCGGTTCGCTGGCCGGTCGGACGGCAACGTCCGGGAAGTAGCTGCGGGTGGCCCCGATGTTCGTCCGCACGCCGGTGATCGTGAAGGTGCCCTCGAGCCTGATATCGCTCGACGAGGTGCCGATCAGGACATCCACCTCTCCAGGGTCGACGACGAAGTCGGTCGCCGTCGCGCTGAATCCGCACATGGATACCGGGACGTCGAACCGCACGTCCGCACCGGCTCCCGGCTCGAGTGGGACTCGTGCGAATCCCGCCAGTTGCTGCGCGGGGCGCGTGACGCCGAGCGCGGGCAGGCCGAGATACATCTGGACGATCTCGGTGGCCGTTCGCTCACCGAGGTTTCTTATCGTCGCGGTGATGCCCACCGTGTCCTCGGAGCCGACTTCTTCCTTGTCGATCCGCAGGTTGTCGTACTCGAAATCAACGTACGAAAGGCCATGCCCAAAAGGGTGCAGCGGCGTGCTGTCGAGGTCGAGGTACCCCTTGAAGATGTCCTTCGCGAGCCTGCGGTATCCGCTGCCGCGCTTCTGAGCCTGGTAGATCGGAACCTGACCGACCGCGCGAGGAAGGGTGAACGGGAGCTTCCCGGAGGGAGCCAGGTCGCCGGTGACGATGCGCGCAAGGGCTGGTCCGGCGGCAGGTCCGGGGTACGGGCTCGCGACGATGGCGGAGACTTTCGCCGAGATCTCGGCCAGGGCGTACGGGCGGCCCATGGTGATGACGGCTGCTGTCGGTTTGCCGACCGACGTGACGGCGTCGATAAGGGCGAGTTGCGCATCCGGGAGTTCCAAGGTGGCGGAGTCGGTCCCCTCTCCCTCGGTGGCGTTCCCGGCGAACGCACCGGATCGGCCACCGATGGCGAGGATGACGACGTCTGCTGACCGGGCCAGCTCGGCGGCCTCGTGGAGGCCTGCGTCGATCGGTTGCATCACGCCTGAGCCTTCACACGTTGCCACGTCGAGGTGCGGAGCCGCAGCAGCAAGAGCATCGGCGAACCCGACGGCGTTGTACATCTCGCGGACCATCTGCTCGGGTTCGAATGTCTCCATCCGCTCCACCAGTTGATCGAACGCGTCCTGGAGAGTCGGCGGTAGCTCGTCGCGGGAGCCCTCGAGACCTGCCATTCGCGACTTCCCGTCGGCGATGCCCTTGATCATCTCGAGCATGGGTGGGTAGGTGTAGTTCGCGAATGTTCCGATCACGTTCGAGGCGTGTGGGCCGATGACAGCCACCCGCTGTGGGGTGTGTGTCAGCGGCAGGATGCCGTCATTGGTGAGGAGTGTGATCGACTCTTCGGCGAGTTCTTGTGCCAGGCCGCGGCCTTCTCGGGCGATCGTCTCGATCACCTCGGGCCGGTCATCGACGAACGGGTCCTCGAACAACCCGAGTGCGAACTTCTGCTCCAGGACCAGGGAGACTGAGCGGTCGACGTCGGTCTCCGCAATGAGGCCGCTGCGGACTGCGTCGACCAGCGTGGCACCGTACCCATACGGTGCGGGGAGCTCCACATCGAGGCCTGCGTGCAGGGCCAGGGCGGCGGACCTGGTCGCCTCGGGTGCAGCGCCCAGTCGGTCGACCCCGTACTGGATCGTCCGGTAGTCCGCAACGACCGTGCCCCGGAATCCCATCCGGTCCCGCAACAGGTCGGTGAGGAGCTCCCGGGAAAGGCCGGCGGGCACGCCGTCCACCTCGGAGTAGCTGTTCATGACGCTGGCCAGGCCGGCGACTCGGATCGCCGCCTCGAATGGTGTCGCGTACACGTCGTACAGCTCCCGGGGTCCTGCGTGTACGGCTGCGGTGTTCTGCCCGCCTTCCGAGGTTGCGTATCCAAGGAAGTGTTTCGCTGTAGCGATGAGACCGGTGCGGGGGTCATCGCCCTGCATGCCGGCGACGTATGCGGCGCCGAGTGCTGAGGTCAGGAGCACCTCCTCGCCGAACGTTTCGTGGATGCGCCCCCATCGGGCGTCCCGTGCGATATCGAGCACGGGCGCGAGCGCTTGGCGTATGCCGAGTGCGCGCGACTGGTGGCGGATGAGGGTCGTCATCTCACGAACCTTCTCCGTGTCCCAGGTCGATGCGAGCCCGATGGCGGTGGGGAAGGAGGTGAACGATGGTGCGAGCACGCCGTTGAGCGCCTCGTTGTGTAGAACGGCAGGAATCCCGATCCTGGTCTTCTCTCGCAGGAACCGTTGCACGTCGTTGTTGAGCCGGGCCACCTCGGCCGCTGAGAACGAACCGAGGGAAGCGGCCGAGATCTGACCGATCCCAGCCCCCAGGAGTTCCTCGAGCTGTCCCTCGTCGATCCCGTCCGGCGTCTTGAGCTGGTTGGGCAGGACCGACGTCAGCTGCTGCGCCTTCTCCTCGAGCGTCATGCGGTGCAGAAGGGCTGTCGCGCGTTCTGCGGGGGTCATTGCGGGGTCGGGATAGGTCGTTTCCATGGTGCCTCGAATTCAGTGATGGGAGGGCAGGTCGGACTGGGCCCTGTGCGCGTTCGCGCGTGCAGCGCCGGAATGCGACGTTCTTTCCAGGGATGTACAGAGCGCGCAGTGGTGCTACTTCACGGCCCCTGCGCCGAGGCCTGCGATGATCTGTCGCTGAGCGAGCAGGTAGAAGATGATGACCGGGACGACGGAGATGGTCGTCGCGGCCAGGAGGATTGTTTGCTCCGGCGTCTCGGAGGAGACGAAGCTCATCAGTCCCCGCTGCACGGGCATGCGGGCATCAGTGCGGAACAGCACGAGCGCCATGAGGTACTCGTTCCAGACCTGCAATCCCTGAATCACCCCAACGGCGGCCAGCCCAGGCCGCGCCAGCGGCATGATGATGTTGAAGAACGTCCGCACCGGCCCGGCGCCGTCGATCGCGGCAGCCTCTTCGAGTTCACGTGGCTGGCTCGCGAAGAAGCTGCGCATGATCAACGTGGCCATGGGTATCCCCGCGGTGATCAGCACGAAGATGTAACCGACACGGCTGTCGGTCAGACCGAAAGAGATGAGCAGCTTGTACTGCGCGATGAACATCGCCGGTGCGGGGATGATCATCACAGCGAGCATCGCCACCGTGACGAGCCCCTTGCCCGCGAATGTGAGGCGGGCGAGGGCGTAGCCGGCGAGACTCGAAACGACCAGGATTCCGGCGACAGATATGGCGGTGTACAGGATGCTGTTGGACAGGTAAATGAAGAGGTTGCCTTCCACCCACGCGTCCACGTAGTTCTGCCACGCCGGTGCAGTAGGCACGAGGGTCTGCCCTGCGTACAACTCTTCGCGGGTCTGCAGCGAGCCCGAGAGGAGCCAGAACATCGGAAACAGGGAGATGACGGCAGCCAGCACGAGCAGCCCGTAGAGACCGACCCGGCCACTCCGGACGGCGGGCCTGTGGGGGCGCCCCTCTGGCTGCTGCGAATTCTCGCGACGGTCGCCCAGAGTCTTCGTTGCCTGGCCACCAGGGATGGTCTGAACCTTCATGAGCGCGACCTCCTGCCCGAGATCCACAGTTGAAAAGCAGCCAACAGTACGAGCGCGCCACCGAAGAGCACAGACATTGCGGCCGCGGCCCCATAGCGGTTGTTGGTGAATGCCTCGACGTAGATGAGCAATGTGGGGACCATCGTGTGGTAACCGGGCCCGCCATTCGTCAAGACCTGAACAGTGCCGAAGATCTGCAGCGCGGCGAGGAATGTGAGGAGGGTGACGATGGAGGTCACGGGCGCGAGGCCGGGCCATGTGACGTAACGGAACCGCCCCCAGGCTCGTGCTCCGTCGAGGCTGGCAGCCTCGTACAACTCCCTGGGGATGTCCTGCAGGCCGGCCAGGAACAGGATGAAGGCGAAACCCCAGTGGTACCAGACGAACACCGCCGCCAGGGATGGCAGTGCGGTCGACGGGTCGCCCAGCCAGTTGTGCGCCAGATCCTCGAGCCCTACGTGGGTGAGGAGCGTGTTGATGATGCCGACGTTCGGCTCGAACAACCACTGGAACATCGTGCCAACCACGACCACCGAGAAGACGCTCGGGAGGTAGTACGCCGTGCGGAAGAAGGCGCTCGCCCGCTTGGCACTGTTCACCGCGATGGCCATGGCGAGAGCAATGCCGTTGCCCAGGATGAAGCCGATAGCACCAAATGCGCCGACATTCTTCATCGACGCCCAGAAAATCTGATCGGCGAACACCCGTCGATAGTTATCCAGCCCGACCCACGGGCTATCGGGGCTGATGCCATCCCACTCCTGGAAACTGAGCAACAGTGCCTGAAAGAAGGGGGCGATCGTGAAGGTGCCGATCAGAGCAACCGCAGGGAGCAAGAAGAGCCAGCCGACGAGATTGCGCCGTCCGGCGGATCGCCTCCTCCCGCGCGACGTCGGTCGACGCCGCGCGGGAGACTGCACGATGGGGAGCGTCATGCGCTCGCTTCCTGAGCGGTCTGGACGTCTGCGAGCAGTTCGTCGACCGTCACCTCGCCGAGCATCAGGCTCTGGGCGCCAGCTCCTATCGCTGCCACGACATCGGGCGTGAACGACGCGCGCACCGTTTGAGCTGACGACAGACCCTCGGCAAGACCGGTCATCGGGGCGAGCATGTCGCCGTTCTCGACCACTTCGATGTTGGTGGGGATGACGCCGACCTCGTTGGCGAACACCGACTGCTGTTCTGGTGCGGTCAACCACTGGAGGAAGGCGAGCGCCTCGTCAGGGTGATCGCCGTTCGGGTTGACGGCGGCTCCCTTGCCCAGCCGAACCACCGCGCGTGCCGGCTCGGTCCCCTCGGCTGCGGAGGACAGTCCCATGGTGACGTAGTCCGTGTAGTCCGGTGCCGTAGTTCCCGCGACTGCAACGGCTGCCGTGTTGTCGAAGATGGCTCCGACCGTGTGCGAGTTGAAGAACGCCCGCTCGACGTTCGGGTTGTCGTCCGCGCCGCCTGGAATCGAACCGTTCGCGACGACCCCGGCCTCGCGGAGGTCCACCAGTAGCTGGAATGTGCTTCGCCAGGCATCGGTCTCCCAGCTCGCCTCGCCGTTCAGCGTTGCCTCGATCTCCTGGTCGGTCATGAAGTTCGATGCGTAGGTCTGCATGAGGTGGCCGACCTGCGAAGCAGCGATCGAGAACTGGCCGGTCGAGTCCGCGCTCTCCAGGGTGTCGATGAGGTCCTCGACTGTCTGTGGTGCGTTCTCCGGGTCGATGCCGGTCGAGGCGGGGTCAACATAGAGGCCGTAGGACGTCAGGTCCCAGTGCACCGAGTAGAGACCCGCGGGGATGTCCAGGTTGTTGCCTTCCTGGTACGTCGCGAGTTCGAGTGCGACGGGGTCGAACGACTCACCCCAGTCGCCGTCCAGCTCCGGCGCCAGATCCATCGCCCAGTCGGCTTTGTAGTAGGGGGCCATGGTGAAGGCGTCGATGACTGAGTACAGGTCCGGCATGTCGCCGGACTGCGCCATCGATTGCAGTCTGGCAGGGAAGTCTGCCGGACCGGGCGAATCGATGGTGACCGTGACGCCGGTCTCCTCGCTGTACTGTGCAGCGAGCTCAAGGAGTGCGTCCTCCTGGCCGCGAGACTGATTGAGGAAGGTCAGCTCAACGTCGTCTGAGGGGCTGGTGCCGCCCGATTCGCCGCCTGAGCCGCAGGCAGCCAGTGTCAACGCCCCCGTGAGGAGCAGTGCGGTCCAGGTAGCGTGCCGCCGGCGGTTGTTGCTGGGGATGGGATGCATAGTGTCCTCGAATTCGGATGAATGCGGATGTCCGGCCAACGGTCGTGTCGTGTGACTCGTGGGGCCATCGTGTGGGTGGTTGCGGCGAGGCCGTCAGTCGGCCTTGCGGTTCGTGCAGCGCAGCGCCGTCTGCGCGATCTGACTCGTCGGACGGGATCTTCCGGGACGAGCAGCGTTGAGGAGTTGAAGCAGCCTTGACTCCTCGTTGAGTAGGTGGCGGCGGGGATCTGACGTAGGGTTGCTACCGGTAACAATAACGCCGATTGTTACCGGTAGCAACAGGTGTCTGCGCGCGACTGCGGCAGACTAGGGCCGGGCTTGTCCCGCGAACAGGAGGATCGGATGGCATTGCCCCCGGAGCGCACCGGGACCGTTCGTCCGGAGCGCCCGACGTTGACCGACGTCGCGCGTCTGGCTGGCGTCTCGCGACAGACCGTGTCCCGGGTGGCGCGGGGGAGCAGCCTGGTGAACGCGGAGACCGCGCGCCGGGTGCGCGGGGTGATCGACACGCTCGGCTACCAGCCGAATGTGCTGGCGCGCGCGTTGTCAGCGGGTTCCTCGCAGCACATCGGTGTTGTGACGCACGCGACGTTCGGTGAGGGCCCGGGAGCGATCCTGGATGGCCTTGAGTCGGCTGCCGCTGAGTTCGGGTATCGAGCGATCGTTGCCCACGTCGCCACTCTCGGGCGAGAGGAGCTTCAGGGCGCGGTCGATGCTCTCGTCCGGACCGGATGTGACGGCATCGTGGTCATGGCGCCGTGGGTCTCTGCTGCCGACTCGCTGGACTTCGTCTCCTCACCGGTCCCGCTCATCACCACGAGCGAGGTACCGGGTTACGAAGGCCCGGCGGTCTATCTCGACTCGGTAGCGGCGGCCGAACAGGCGACGAATCATCTTCTCGACTTGGGTCACCGGACCGTGCACCACATCGCCGGCGCGGACGGCTGGAACGCCGCGCGCCTGAGAAGTGAGGGCTGGCGCCGCGCGCTCGAGCGCGCCCAGCGGCCGGTGCCGTCTGCGCTCACTGGCGACTGGAGCAGTGCGTCAGGGGCTCGGCTCGGTGCAGAGCTGGCCCGGGATCCTGACGTGACGGCGATCTTCGCCGCGAACGACATGATGGCCCTCGGCGTGCTCCATGCGATGTGGCGTGCCGGGCGGATGGTCCCGGCCGAGGTGAGCGTCGTCGGCTTCGACGGCAGCCCATCCGGCGAGCATTTCTGTCCACCACTGACGACGATGCGAGGGGACGCGCATGAGCACGGCAGGCAAGCGGTCCAGCTCATCCTCGCTCACCTTGGTCAACAGGAGGTGCAGACCCGGAGGCTCATCGAAGCGCGGCTTGTTGAGCGTGAATCCACCGCAGCGCCGCCGTCGCGCCGACGAAGCCCAGGGGGAGGACGTGCCACCAGATGATGTGCTCGGCAGCACTCATGCGTCAAGTGACAACGGACCCCGGCGCCGGGCTGCCGGATAGCGTCGCCACATGTCCGAGACAGCAGGAGTGTCGATCGAGGTCAACGCGCCTCTCACCGATGCTGAGGTGAACGCACTGCATGCCGCGTGCTTCGACCATCCTGTCGGCGCCACACCGTGGAATGCGAACCTGGCGCGGCACAGCATCGCCTGGGTCACGGCTCGTCGAGGAGCTGCCCTGGTCGGGTTCGTCAACGTGATCGGTGACGGCGGAGTGCACGCCTTCCTGCTCGACACCAGTGTGGACGGGCGGGAGAGGGGCCGTGGAATCGGCCGACGGCTCGTGCTCGCTGCCGCCGAGGAGGCCCGGCGTCTGGGCTGCGAATGGCTGCATGCGGACTACGACGCGGGGCTGGTGCCCTTCTACGAGAAGTCGTGCGGCATGGCGCATACCGAGGCCGGCCTGCTGCGGCTGCACTGATTGGCACCGGTCCTCGGCCGGGGCAGGCCGAACGCTCGGATCCGGGACGCGTGCTCGCCATGTCGTTACCTTCTCCAGGCGCTACCTCGTGCGGGACCGGCGTCAGGTGAGTGACACCTTGCGATTCCACGACCGGACAGTCCAGCTGAGGCACACCGCGGTGATCGCCAGGAGTGCGACGACGAAGCCGAGCGGCATGACCTCGGCGGTACCGCTCGCGCCGGCCCTCAGTTCAGCGAAGAGGTCGAACCGCACGATGCCGAGCCGGTCGCCGTCCATCCCGACCGCCAGCGGGACCGCGGCGAACGAGGCGAAAGTCACCACCTGAGTCGCGGCGTACACGCCCAACCAGACTGCTACCGGGCCGCCGACGCCCCACCTGTTCAGCGGGGCCTGGCTGCCGATGGAGGCCGCGAAGAAGTACTGCACCGGCCAGATGAGGATCATCATGGTCAGTGTCGCGACGGCCGCGACCACGAGCCAGGTCGATGCCACCTCGTTCAAGGTTGCCCATGCCTCGCGGATCGAGGTCAGGATCATCGCGGGCTGGCCCCCCGTGGCTCGCGCAACGGCCGGTGCAGCGGCGAGGGTCAGGCCCAGCGTCACCGCTGCTCCGACCAGCGACACCAGCCAGGCCCAGAGGATCTTCGCCCAGTAGACGGTGGCGCCCCGGACCGGCAGCGTGTGCGTGAGGTAGCCGGAACGGCCGTAGCTGGAACGCCAGTACTCGACCGCGAGGGCAAGCTGGAGAACGGGCACCAGGGTGAACACCACGACGACGCAGAGCAGGACTCCGACGGCGGCCAGGACCGGCCAGCCCGTGGCTGCCAGCAGCGCGCCGGCTATTGCGAGCAGGATCGCGACACCAATGATGAGGGTGAGCAGATCCCGGGTTCGCAGGAACTCGTGCTTGAGGAGCGTGCTCATGAGCCGTACACCTTTCGGAAGATCTGGTCGAGGCTGGCCTGGTGCTCGGCCCGCAGATCGTCAACCTGACCGGTGAGCAGCACTGTGCCGTGGCGCATCATCACGACCGAGTCGAGCGCGGTCTCGAGGTCATGGATCAGGTGGGTCGCGATCAGGAGCAGCGAATCCTCGTTGAGGTTGCGCAGGATGCCGTCGAGAATGCCCTGCCGTGCAGCCGGATCGACGCCGGAGATCGGCTCGTCGAGGAGGTAGACCTGAGCCTCGCGCGCCATGGCGAGGGTGATCTGCACCTTCTCGCGCATGCCCTTGGACATCTCCTTGAGGCGCATCGTCTCGGGGAGTCCGAAGAAGGCGAGGAGTTCGCTGGCTTTCGCACGGTCGAAATCGGCGAAGAAGTCCTCAAACAGGTCGAGGCAGTAGCTCACCCGGGCGCGATCGGGGAGTGAGCTGCGGTCCGGCAGGTAGCTCGTGATCGCCTTGGACTCCGGCCCTGGTGAGTGGCCCGCCACGCGGATCTCGCCGGAGTAGTCGGCATAGACCCCGGCCAGGGTCTTCAGCAGTGTCGACTTCCCGCACCCGTTCTCACCGAGCAGGCCGACGATCTGGCCGGCCGGCAGGTCGAGATCGAGTCCGTCCAGGGCGGCCCGCCGTCCATAGTGGACGGTTAGACCACGGATCCTGAGGAGCGCATGGTCGGGGCTCATCTCGTGCTCACGCTCCAGCGCGGTCGGTGTGGTGGTCATCGCTCTGCCATCTCTCTTTGATCAGTCGTAGTGCCTGGGTGGGAACCATCCCGAGGCCCTGTGCCCGGCGCACGAAGTCGTCGGCCGCTTCCTGAGCGAGCTCGGCACGGAGGGCGTCGATCCGGGCCTCGTCGGAGGTGACGAATCGGCCAGATGTTCGTTCCGAGCGGCACAGGCCCTGTCGTTCCAGCTCGGCCAGGGCGCGCTGCACGGTGTTCGGGTTCACGCTGAGATCGGCGGCCAGCTCCCGGACGCCGGAGATCCGGGACCCTGGTGGCCAGGTCCAGGTGACGATCCGGCGGGAGAACTCGGCCACGAGCTGGCCCCAGATGGGGGAGGTGGGGTCGAACTCCATGGCCGCCCTTCTGTCTCGCTGTATTAAGTGCTCAGTACAGTGACACGGAGGTCCGACGCTGTCAAGTGAGCGTATTCAACCGAACGGTTGACAAGAGGTTGGTCGAGTCCTACGCTCGTCGTATTCAACCAATCAGTTGAGGAGGTGAGTCTCATGGCGGATCAGCTGTCCCGCGTGTTCCAGGCCCTGGCCGACGAGACGCGACGAGACCTGGTCGCCCGGCTTGCGTCGGGCGATGCCACGGTCGGCGACCTGGCGGAGCCATACGAGATGAGCCTGCAGGCGGTGTCCAAGCACGTGCGCGTGCTCGAGGACGCCGGACTGGTGAGCCGCCGTCGCGACGCACAGCGGCGGCCGGTTCACCTGGAAGCCGAGGTGCTCAGCCTGATGACGACGTGGATCGAGCGCTATCGGCGCGAGGCGGAGGAACGCTTCCAACGCCTGGACGCAGTACTGGCCGAGATGGCCGACGAAGAGAAACCGACAGCCGCGACCCGGAACAGGGTCACGACCAACGAAGGAGCAGCATCATGAGCAAGGAAGCAACGATCGAGGCCGACCCGAACATCCCCGTGGTGACCATCACCCGCGAGTTCGACGCCCCGCCTGAGCGGGTCTATCGCGCCTGGGCCGAGCCTGACCTGGTCAAGCGGTGGATGGGGCCGCGCTCGGTCGAGATGGACATCGCCACCTGGGACTGCCAGACCGGCGGCAGCTACCGCTACAACGCCATCCAGGACGGTGAGGTGGTGGCGCACTTCTTCGGCTGCTTCCACGACGCCATCCCCGGGGAGAAGCTCGTCCAGACCTTTGGGTTCGAGGAGATGCGGGACGCCGTCGCCCTGGAGATCATGACCTTCGAGCCGCTCGAGGGTGGCCGGTGCCGGATCGTGTCCAAGTCGATCGTCGAGTCGATGGAAGCCCAGCAGGGCATGCTCGCCAGCGGCATGGAGGTGGGCATCAACGAGGGTTACGAGAAGCTCGACGAGCTGCTCGCCGAGGGTGCGGCATGACTCCAGCCGAGGAGCACCGCCGGATCGCCGGGGTGTTCTCCGACCGGGTGCGTGGCACCCGCGACTGGGACGCCCCGGCCCCGGTGGAGGGCTGGACCGCCCGCGACGTGGTGCGACACCTCGGCACCTGGTTCCCCGGCTTCCTGCGTGGCGGCGCCGGGATCGAGCTGCCGGCCGGCGATGTGGATGTCGATCCCGTGGCTGCGTGGCAGGTGCACGCCGATGGCGTGCAGGCGCTCCTCGAGGACCCGGCGACGGCGGAGCGCACCTTCTCCAATCCCCACACCGGGGACCTTCCGCTCGCCCAGGCGATCGACCAGTTCTACACGGCCGACGTGTTCATGCATACCTGGGACCTGGCCCGCGCGACCGGACAGGACGAGAGGCTGGATCCCGAGAAGTGCCGGGTGATGCTCGAGGGTATGGAGCCGATGGAGGAGCTGATCCGCTCCAGCGGCCAGTACGGGCCACGTGTGGACGTGCCCCAGGGGGCGGATGCGCAGACCCAGCTGCTCGGGTTCATCGGACGGGATCCGCTGGGCTGACGTTATTTCGGGGACCCAACCCCGTGAGAGCAGTGCTGCACAATGGCCGGGTGCGCGACGTCGAGGTGAACCAGGTGCTGGACGCGTTGACCGCGGCCGGCGTGCCGCACTGGGTCGCCGGCGGTTGGGGCGTCGATGCTCTGGCAGGGCGCCAGACCCGCGATCACCGCGACCTGGACCTCGCCGTCGATGCCGAGCAACTCGAGGCGTGCATGGCCGCGCTGGCTGACCTCGGCTACCAGGTCGAGACGGACTGGCTGCCGCTCCGCGTGGAGGTCGCCGCGCCGGGGAGTCGATGGGTGGACGTGCATCCGGTCGCCTTCGACGCCGCCGGGCACGGCCTCCAGGGTGAGGCCGACAGCATTCATTTCGACTACCCGCCAGAGGTCTTCGTGACCGGGTGTATCGCCGGCCGCGACGTGCCGTGCCTGTCGGTCGCGCAGCAGCGCCGCTTCCACACCGGTTACCAGCACCGCCCGCAGGACGTCCACGACCTCGCGCTGCTCGATGAACTCACCGACGGCACCGCCACGCACAGCCCTCCGTCGGGTTGACCCCGCGAGAAGCGCTGGGGCGCCCCTCGCGCGTGCCGCTCGGCCGTGTCACGATCCACCTGTGACGCGCATCAGCATCAGTGTCCAGGCCGAGCCGCGGGACCTGGAGTCCTGGCTCACCCTCGCACGCCGGCTGGAGTCGGCCGGATTCACGGCGTTGCTGATGGGTGACCACCCGGGTGCCGGGCCATCACCCTGGCCCGCGCTCGGTGCGGCGGCCGCCGTCACCTCGACCCTGCGGCTCGGTACCTGCGTGCTGCAGACAGGGGTCCGCGACCCGCTGCAGGTGGCCACCGATGCTGCAACTCTTGACGCGCTGGCGCCGGGCCGGGTGATTCTCGGCCTGGGTGCCGGGCACACCTTCGGTGAGTGGGAGGTGAGCGGCCGACGGCGTCCCTCACCTGCCGATCGCATCGGTCGCCTTGCCGAGTTCGTGGATGCCGTGGAGCGGCTGCTCGGCGGCGAGCGTGTCTCGTCTCAGGGCCGGTATCTCACGCTCGAGGGCGCTGCCCTCGAGGGGCTACCTGATGCCGGCAGGGTGAGTATCGCCGTCGGGGTGGGCATTCGGACCTGCTCCGGCTGGCTGCTCGAACTGCCGACGTGGTCGGCCTGAGCGGCCTCGGCCGGACCCTCCCGGATGGGCATCGGCATGACGTGCGCTGGAGTGCCGAACGGCTCGCCCGGCAGCTGGCGATCATCCGGGCGGAGCAGGACCATGCCGGGACAGTGCCGGAGGTCGAGGCACTGGTGCAGGTGGTTACGGAGACTGATGATCGCCGGGCGGTGCTCGCCGAGCTCGTCGACCGACTGCCTGGTTCGTCAGTGGACGACCTTGCCCAGGCTCCGTTCCTCCTGATCGGCACCCTCGACGAGATGGCCGCACAGCTCCATCGGCAGGCTCGGGATCTGGGTATCACCCGCTACGTCGTGCGCGAGCCGGCGACGGCGACGATGGAGCGGGTGATGGCGGTGCTCGGCCGCTAGCCCATCTCGTGGAGCAGTGGGACAACCCTCTCGATCATGTGATGGCCCTCGGCCTCGAACCCTCGGTCGCCGACCTGGTACGCCCAGGCCGCCGTGCCGATCGCCTCCCGCACCCGGCACCGGAGCCACGACTCGGGCTCCCGCGGGTCCGTGCCATAGCCTGAGAAGAAGGCGTGCTCGAGCGCCGGGTCCCAGCTGAAGTTCCGGGCAGCCAGCCGCGCGAGATCGGTGGAGGCCGGGCGCCATGCGGCGCGACCGAAGTCGATCACGCGGACCTCGGTGCCATCGATCAGCCAGTTGCGCGGCTGCCAGTCCCCGTGCGTCGGTACGAGGGTTGCCGATGGTGTCGGCCAGGTGGCGATCGCTAGGCGGAGAACTGCCTCATGGGCCGGATCGACCCGGTGTGGTCGGTCCAGCCAGGCCAGGCTCTTGGCATTCTCCCGCCGCTCCCAGTCGTGGTCGATCAGTTCGGCCTGGCCGTGGAAAGCGGTCAGTAGCTCTCCGGCCAGACGGTAGACCTCGGGATCGTCCTCATCGGGAGTCTCGAGAACGAGGCGGCCAGTGAGGTAGGTGGTGACGAGGAGCTTCGCCTCACTGTCGCCGTGCAGGAGGCGGGATGCGTGACCTGTTGCCGTCCATGGCGTCGTCCACTGCCGGTGGGCTCGGATCTCTCGCTCGATGTGATGATCCGACGGTCCACCTGCCTTGATGACCACCTGCGTGCCGTCCGCTGTGGAAGCGTGGAGCACGGTGGTCTCGACCAGCTCCCAACTGAGGTCCGCGAGGATCGTGAGCCCGGGAAGCCAGGCTGCCAGCAGGGCGCGTTGCGCGGAAGTGAGCCGGGCCAGGGGGTGGTCGCGCATCGATTGACGGTATCCGAGCAGGGCCCTGTCCACAGGCGAGGGCGTGCCTGTCGCCACAGTGCAACAGGTTGTGGCTGAATGAGCCCATGCCAGCGACCGCATATCTGACCGGACTCGGCCGGTACCTGCCCGGCGAACCGGTCTCCAACGACCAGGTCGCCAGCCGACTCGGCGGCGTCGACAGGCGCACCGAGCGGATCCGCACGCGCATCCAGAGCGCCAACGGCATCCGGCAGCGGTACTACGCGATGGACACCGAGGGGCGCACTACCGAGCTGAACGAGGAGCTCGCCGTCCACGCGATCGAGGACGCACTCAGCGATCGCGGTATCGCCGCCACCGACCTGGGCATGCTCGCCTGCGCCACCACCCAGGGTGACCTGCTCGTCCCCGGCTTCGCCTCGATGGTGCACGGCCGCCTCGGCGGCGGCCCGATGCAGGTACTCACCGCCGCCGGTGTGTGTGCCTCCAGCATCGCCGCACTCGACGCAGCCGTGAGCAAGGTGAGGCTCGGGGAACACCCACGGGCCGCCGTCGTGGGCTCGGAGCTGGCCAGCCGCTGGTTGCACCAGCGGCGATTCGACGGCGTCACCGACCATCTGGACGCACACTTCCTCCGGTGGATGCTCTCCGACGGCGCAGGTGCTGCGATCGTGGAGTTCCAGCCTCGTCCGGACCGGCCCTCGCTCCGGGTGGACTGGGTGCGCCAGGTCTCGCTCGCGCACGAGCACGAGGTGTGCATGCGTGCCGGCCTCGACGGGCCTTCCGCGGTCGCGGGGAGTACGTGGCAGGACTATGCCGACGTGGCCACGGCGGAGAAGGCGGGGCTGCTGCAGATCCGGCAGGAGACGAAGGTGCTCGATGAGCTCGCGGCGGCTGGGCTGGCACAGTTCGAGGAATTGGTGGATCGCGGCTTGGTGGATCTGACAAAGCTCGACCACGTGATCTGCCACTACAGCACCAATGCCTTCCGGGACGTCGTCTTCGATGCCCTCAGCAGACGGGTCCCCGGACTGGACACGAACCGCTGGTTCTCCAACCTCGAGACCTGCGGCAACACTGGCGCTGCCAGCATCTTCATCGCCCTGGAGGAGGCCTGGCGTACCGGGAGGTTCTCCGCGGGAGAGACGATCCTGCTCGCAGTCCCCGAGTCCGGCCGGTTCTCGTTCGGATTTGCCCACCTGACCGTCGTTGAACCCCGAAGGAGCAACCGATGACCACCGCCGAGACCGTGGAGGGCTATCGCCCGCCGGAGCCGGAGCAGATCAGTCTCCTGGCTCGCCTGGCCGACGTCTGGACCGAGTTCGAGACCCGGTTGGCTGAGGTGCCGATCCTGCGGGCGCTCGCCGATGGCGAGGTGACCGTGGCGGATTACCAGCGTCTGCTGCACAACCTGCGCCAGCAGGTGGTGGACGGTTCGCTGTGGATCGCGCGGGCTGCCTCGAACTTCGACATGGACCACTTCGAGCTGCGTTCGGCTGCGATCTCCCACGCGTTGGAGGAGCACCGCGACCACCTGCTGCTGGAACGGGACTACGTGGCCGTGGGTGGGTCGCTTGAGGCGCTGCGGGCCGGGCGGAAGAACATCGGCTCGCAGGCGCTCTCGGGCTACATGTTCCATCAGGCGAGCCAGCCGAACCCGGTCGGGTGCCTCGGCGCGATGTTCATCATCGAAGGGCTCGGGGCGCAGAAGGCGGCGGCGTGGGCGCAGCAGTTCCAGGATGTGCTGGGCCTGGCGGACAATCAGGTCCACTTCATGACCTATCACCAGGAGGCCGACGCGGAGCACACCGGAAAGCTCGACGCCATCCTCACCTCCGGGGCGATCGACGATGAGGCTGCCGACGCGATCGTCTCCTGTGCCCGGGTGGTCGCCCGGCTGTACGCCATGCAACTCACCGAGCTGGACGAGATCTGACCATGCCACCAGAGTTCGTGAAGTCCGACCCCAGCATGTGGGAGGCGATCTACGCCGACCCCTCCATCCCGCTCGAGAAGCCGCTGGTGCGGATGATCATCAAAGACCAGCGGCGCGTCTCCCGGCGCTGGCTCTACCCGGTCGCCCGGATCGTCTCGCGGCTGCTGGTGGCCGTGCTCTCGACCGTGAAGCGCCTGTTCCCCGGGCGTTGGATGTCGCTGCGCACAATGGACGCGCTATGCCTGTGGTTCCTGCGCCGGTTCGTCGCCCCCGATGCCGTGGAACTGTTGATCCGGCACTTCGTGGTGGAGACCAACCTGGTGAACTTCATCATCCGCAACACTCCGGCCGATATCGAACCGGTCACGCTGCGCCCGACGACGCTGGCCGGCCTGGGTGAGAACGCGGTGGTCGAGCACGACATCAACGTCTACGACGTGCTCATCGCGCTGGAGGGCGTGGACGTCGAAGCACCGGACCGTCTGGACTTCTCCCAGCTCGACGTGCCGGAGCTGGACCCGGAGCGCCGGCACCCGCGGCTGATGCGCCTCGACATCCAGACGGCCCTGTGCCTGATGAATATCCCGTTCTGCATCGCGCTCAGCCTGGAGGAGTTCCGGCGCGCGATCCACTCGCTGCGCTTCGACGACTCCTTCCTAGAGATCCTCGCCGTACTCACCAAGGACGAGACGTATCGGCACTGGAAGATGGGCGGGCTGAGCCTGTGGATGGACACGAACGTGGACGTGCCGCAACTGGTCTACCGGCACGCGCTGGTGTGCGAGTACGCGCACGCGCACTTGGTTTCGACCGCCGACGGTGAGTCCTGACCTGGCCACCATCGGGCGAGGACGGACATGGTGCGGCCGTGTCCTGCATAGACACAGCGTCTGACAGCGTGGGGGTTCGCGGCACTGCATCACTGTCGCTAGTCCTCGCAGAGCGAACGCCCTGCCCTGGTGGGGTCGCGTCGTCGCGGATCGGCGATCTTGCAACGCGTACGCGCCCCTTGCGAACGAGTGGAGCCGGTCACGGAATAGATGCCTACTCCCCATAGTTGAGCCGTACAGACTCAAGTTTGGCCGACTCGATTTGATCTTCGGATCGGACCGTCCCACACTTGAGTGCGGAAGACTCAACTAGTCGCTTCCGGCGCACGCCGGAGCGGAAGGAGCAGCAGACACATGGCACGAGCCGTTGGTATTGACCTCGGCACCACGAACTCCGTGGTGACGGTTCTCGAAGGTGGCGAGCCCACCGTCATCGCCAACGCTGAGGGCGCCCGCACGACGCCGTCGGTGGTGGCCTTCTCCAAGACCGGTGAGGTTCTCGTGGGTGAGGTCGCCAAGCGGCAGGCCGTCACCAACGTGGATCGCACCATCACCTCCGTCAAGCGCCACATGGGCACCGACTGGAAGACGGAGATCGACGACAAGACCTATGGTGCGCAGGAGATCTCCGCCCGCGTGCTCGGCAAACTGAAGAAGGACGCCGAGTCCTACCTCGGTGAGTCCGTCACTGACGCTGTCATCACCGTGCCCGCCTACTTCAACGACGCCGAGCGTCAGGCCACCAAGGACGCCGGTCAGGTGGCCGGGCTGAACGTCTCGCGCATCATCAACGAGCCGACCGCCGCCGCTCTCGCCTACGGCCTGGAGAAGGGCAAGGAGGACGAGCTCATCCTGGTCTTCGACCTCGGTGGCGGTACCTTCGACGTCTCCCTGCTCGAGGTGGGCAAGGACGAGGACGACTTCTCCACGATCCAGGTGCGCGCCACCAACGGTGACAACCGCCTCGGTGGTGACGACTGGGACCAGCGCATCGTGGACTGGCTGGTCAAGCAGGTGCAGAACAGCAGCGGTGTGGACCTGTCCAAGGACAAGATCGCCCTGCAGCGTCTGCGTGAGGCTGCCGAGCAGGCCAAGAAGGAACTGTCCTCGGCCACCTCCACCAACATCTCGCTGCAGTACCTGTCGATGAGCGAGAACGGCCCGATCCATCTCGACGAGCGCCTCACCCGCGCCCAGTTCGAGCAGATGACCTCGGACCTGCTGGACCGCACCAAGACCCCGTTCCACAACGTGATCAAGGACGCCGGGATCTCCATCTCCGAGATCGACCACGTCGTGCTCGTGGGTGGCTCCACCCGGATGCCCGCCGTGACCGAGGTCGTCAAGGAGCTCACCGGCGGCAAGGAGCCCAACAAGGGCGTCAACCCGGACGAGGTCGTCGCCGTCGGCGCCGCGCTGCAGGCCGGCGTGCTCCAGGGTGAGCGCACCGACGTGCTGCTGATCGACGTCACCCCGCTCTCCCTCGGCATCGAGACCAAGGGCGGCGTGATGACCAAGCTGATCGAGCGCAACACCGCGATCCCGACCAAGCGCAGCGAGGTGTTCTCCACCGCAGAGGACAACCAGCCCAGCGTGCTGATCCAGGTGTTCCAGGGTGAGCGTGAGTTCGCGCGGGACAACAAGCCGCTCGGCACCTTCGAGCTCACCGGTATCGCCCCGGCCCCCCGGGGGATGCCGCAGGTCGAGGTCACCTTCGACATCGACGCCAACGGCATCGTGCACGTCAACGCCAAGGACCGGGGTACCGGCCAGGAGCAGTCGATGACGATCACCGGCGGATCCGCCCTCGACAAGGACGAGATCGACCGGATGATCAAGGAGGCCGAGGCGCACGCCGCTGAGGACGCCCAGCGCCGCGAGGAGGCCGACACCCGCAACTCGGCGGAGCAGTTCGCCTACTCGACCGAGAAGCTGCTGAACGACAACTCCGAGAAGTTGCCCGAGGACGTCTCCTCCGAGGTGCGCGCCGATGTGGACGCCCTCAAGGCCGCGCTGGAGGGCGAGGACCTGGAGGCCATCAAGGCCGCCCAGACCAAGCTCAGCGAGTCCAGCCAGAAGGTCGGCCAGGCGCTCTACGCCCAGCAGGAGGCGCCTGCTGAGGGCGCGTCTGAGGGTGCAGCGGACACCGGCGCCGAGGGTGACTCGGCCGCGGACGACGAGGACATCGTGGACGCCGAGATCGTGGACGAGGATGAGAAGAAGTGAGCGATTCCGGATCTGACGAGCAGCCGGTCATCCGCGACAAGCGGCGGCTGAACCCGCAGACCGGTGAGCTCCGTACGCCGGAGGAGGTGGCCGCCGCTGAGGAGGCGGCCACCGCCGCCGCCGAGCGTGCCGGCTCCGCGAGCACGTTGCCTGGTCAGGAGTCCGACGGCGGAGCCGCAGAGATCCCCGACGTCGCCCCCGCCGGGGCTGCTGAGGGGGCCGACGGTACTCAGGACCCGCTGGCCGAGGCCCAGGCCCAGGCCGGCGACCTGCAGGACCAGCTCGCCCGCGCCAAGGCGGACCTGTACAACCTCGACCAGCGCTTCAACCAGTTCGTGAAGCGCTCCCGGGCAGAGGCTCAGGCCGAGAAGGGCCGAGGCGTGGAGTCCGTGGTCGAGGCACTCGTCCCGGTGCTCGACGACATCGACGCCGCCCGTGCGCACGGCGGGCTCGAGGGCCCGCTGGCTGCCGTGGCGGAGAAGCTCGAGTCCACGCTGACCACCCGCTTCGAGGTGGAGCGATACGGCGCCGCAGGTGAGGAGTTCGACCCGAACGTGCACGAGGCGCTCATGCACTCGGCGAGCGAGGAGGTCGAGTCCGAGACGGTCTCCCAGGTACTCCAGCCCGGCTACCGGGTGGGCGAGCGTGTGGTGCGTCCGGCCCGCGTGGCGGTGACCGGCCCGCAGTGATGCACGCAACTGCTTCGCTGGGCGGGACCAGCGCGGAGACACGAGGCAAGATGATCGAAGGAGGTGTGGCGCGATGACCGGGCAGGACTGGTTGGAGAAGGATTTCTACGCGACGCTGGGCGTGCCCAAGGACGCCGACGCCGCCGCGATCAAGAAGGCCTACCGCAAGCTGGCCCGCACCTGGCACCCGGACCAGAATCCGGGCGATGCCAAGGCGGAGCAGAAGTTCAAGGAGATCGGCGAGGCCTACGGGGTGCTCTCCGATCCTGAGCAGCGCAAGCAGTACGACGGGCTGCGTGCCATGGCCGGAGGCGGACCCCGGTTCGCCTCCGGTCCGGGTGGCGCCGCTGGTGCCGGTGGGTTCGAGGACCTGTTCGGTGGCATGTTCGGTGGCGCGCCCGGTCAGGCCGGCCCCGGGGGTGCGCGCGTGCGGTACAGCACCGGCGGTGCGCCCGGCGGGATGCCCGGGGGCGGGTTCGAGGACCTGCTCGGCGGGCTGTTCGGCGGCGCTGGGCCGGGCGGACCGGCTGGATTCTCCCGGAACGCCCCCGCCAAGGGGGGCGACATCACGACCTCCGCTTCCTTGCCGTTCCGGTCCGCCGTCGAGGGGGCCACCGTCTCGCTCACCCTGGACGGCTCACGCACCATGACCGTACGAATCCCGGCCGGAGTGCGGGACGGGCAGAAGATCAGGCTCTCCGGGAAGGGGCAGCCGAGCCCCAGTGGCGGCCCGGCCGGTGACCTGATCGTCACGGTGAACGTGGAGCCGCACCCGGTCTTCGCCATGAATGGCAAGAATCTCACCATGACCGTGCCGGTGACCTTCCCGGAGGCGGTGTACGGGGCCACGATCGCGGTACCGACCCTGTCCGGAGACGAGGTGCGCCTCAAAGTTCCGCCAGGGACCCAGTCCGGGACGCGCCTACGAGCCAAGGGTCGTGGCGTGGACACGAAGTCCGGCACCGGCGACCTGATCGTCACCATCGAGGTGGCGGTGCCGCGCAACCTGAGCAAGGCCGCAAGTGAGGCGCTCGCTGCATTTGCCGAGGCCAGTGACGGCACCGATCCTCGCGCCCATCTGGCTGCGTCAGCGAAGGCGTGAGCGCAGATGGCGGCCTATGACGCACCGATCTTCCTGATCTCGATGGCCGCCGAGCGCGCCGGGATGCACCCGCAGACGCTGCGCCAGTACGACCGGCTCGGCCTGGTGGTGCCCCGCCGCGCTCGCGGCCAGGGCCGGCGCTACTCCGAGCGAGACGTTGATGTGCTGCGCGAGGTGCAGCGACTCTCCCAGGAAGAGGGCATCAACCTCGCCGGCATCAAACGGATCCTTGAGCTCGCCTCCGAGAACGAGCGGCTCGAGGTGGAGATTGCCCGCCTGCGCGAGCGCGCGGGCCTCTCCCGCCGGGTGTTCACCGCCGATGCCGCAGGAGATGTCGTGGCGGTGCCCCTGGGCACCCGTCTGCGGCGCGCGGAGCAGTCGAGCGCGCTCGTGGTCTGGCGGCCGCACCGCTGATCCGCGTTGCTCCTCGCTCCCGCGTGGCGAGGTCGCTAGGGTCGGGGCAGCGCCTGTTGGGGCGTGTTGTCTCCTGGAGGTCACTGTGTCCTATTCCCCGCCGCCACCCGGTGGCCCGAACGACCAGAACCAGAACCCGCAGCCGCCCCAGCCCGCAGGGCCGCCGCCGGGTTCCGTGCCGCCGCCGGGCACGCCCTCGTTCGGTGGGGAGTCGGGTCAACAGCCACCGCCGCCGGGCACGCCGTCGTTCGGTGGGGCGTCTGGTCAGCAACCGCCGCCGCCGGGTACCCCCTCCTACGGTGGTGCCTCGGGTCAACAGCCTGGACCACCACCGCAGGCCCCGCCACCTGCCTACGGTCAGCAACCGGGCGGCCCACCCCCTCCGGGAGGGTATGGCCAGCAGCCCGGCTACCCGCAGGCAGGGCCCGGCCAGTACCCACAGCAGCGCGAGGGGAACGGCTTCTTCAGCGCCTTCTTCGACTTCACGTTCTCCCGGTACGTCACGCTGACGTTCGCGAAGGTCATCTTCATCATCGCCCTGATCATCGCGATCCTCTGGTGGCTCGGCCTGATCCTCAGTGGTTTCGGGATGGCCAGCATGGGGTCGGCCATGTCCGCTTACGGCGGCGGTGGAGGCGGCACCGTCATCTTCGGCGTTCTGGCGATCCTGTTCGGATGGATCCCGCCGGCGCTCTTCCTGGTGGCCGTGCGGGTGGGCCTGGAGTTCACCGTTGCCACCATCAAGACCGCGCAGAACACGTCGGTACTCGCCGACCGCGACTGAACATCGCTCGACCGGTAGGTCGGGTGATCATTGCTGGCCGTGCCCGGTCCGCCATGTCAGCCTGTCCCGCCGCCATCTCCGGCGAGCGCAACCCTGTGCGGCTTTCCAGCGAGCATCCGCCGCACAGGGTTGCGCTCGCCTGGGGCAGGGTGGGTTTGCGAGGGGGCAGGTGGCGCTCGCGAGGGTCAGAAGGTCCAGGGGGAGCCGTAGGTGTGCACCAGCTCGGCGATCTGGTCCCGGTCGAGCACCACGCGGTCGGGCAGGTGTCGGGTGGCCACGTCCAGCTGGGCGGCGTCTTCCAGCTCCAGGGTCCGCTCGACGGCGGTCCGCACGTCTTCTCCGGCCACCAGTGATCCGTGGTTGCCCAGCAGGGCAGCGCGGAACGGCAGGTCCAGGGCGGCCACGTGCTCAGCCTGGGCCGGGTTCCCTGGTGCGGCATAGGGCACCAGGGGAACCTGCCCGAGCCGCATCACCGGGTACGGGGTGAGCGGGGCGAGTGCGTTTGTCGCAGAATCCGGCGGCAGGCAGGCCAGAGCCACGCAGGCGGGGGAGTGCAGGTGCACCACGCAGGTGGTGGATGCCTCGCGCCGGTACATCGCCAGGTGCAGCGGCACCTCCTTGGACGGTCGCGGCCCGCCGACGTGCTCGCCCCACGTGTCGGCGTCCAGGGAGATGCGGGACATCTTCTCGGGGTCGAGCCTGCCGAGGCGCACCCCGCTCGGGCTGATCCACATCTCGGCGCCGATGCGCACGCTCGCGTTGCCGGAGGATCCCGGGCTCAAACCGGCCTCCGTGAGTTCGATCCCGGCGGAGGCAAGCTCGCGGGCCGGCGTTGTCCCGAGGTTCATCACAGCGCCTCCCAGGCATCGACGAAGAGAGTGGGTGTGCCGAAGTTGCCCGACTTGAGCACCAGGTTCAGATCAGTGCCGTCGCGATCGACCCCGTGCGCCCATGCCAACCCGGGGCCGAGCGGCGCGCCGAGGGTGAGTGCGGGCACGCCGAGTGCGGTCGCCACGGCACCGGAGGTCTCTCCGCCGGCGAGCACAAGCTGGCGTGCGCCGTCAGCGGTGAAAGCTACGGCACAGCGCGCCAGGGCCTCCTCCACCAGCGCCGCGGCGCCTGGATCGTCCTCGACGTCGGTCAGGTCCCCGACCGCGTACACGAGCACCGGCCGGTCGGGCTCGGACTGCCAGCACTCCCTCGCCCAGGCACGCAGCCACTCCACCTCGCCGGTCAGGTCCGCACGCAGGGCGTCCAGGTTCAGGCGCTGGTGCGGCAGGTGCGCCCGAGCCTCGGCCACCTGTCCACGGGTGGCCGCTGAGGCGCTGCCGGCCAGCACGGCACGACGCCCTGGCACCGCGGGGATGGCCGTGGGCTGCTCCGCCCGCCGTGCCAGACCCGCGGCCAGGCCGGACCCGCCGGAGACGAGTGAGTCCTCTTCGGTGGCGGCGGCGATCGTTGTGAGGTCTTCCTCGGTGAGTGCATCGACCACGGCGTACCGGACGTCGTCGGCGCCCAGGCGGTCCAGCTCGGACCGCACCGCGCCCGCACCGGCCTGCACGGTGGCCCAGGGCACCAGACCCACAGGGCGGGCGGTCTGCGGCTCGAGCAGGGTGGGCAGGTGCGACCTGGTCATCGGGGTGAGTGGGTGGTGCCGCATCGGGCTGTGCTCGAGCAGCTGCTCGCCCACGAACAGGTGCCCCTGATAGACGGTGCGGCCAGCCGCGGGGAACGCCGGCACCACCACGACGGCGCCCCTCGCCTGACCGGTGGAGTCGCCCTCGCCGAGGGCGTCCAGGACCGGGCCGATGTTCCCGGTCGGGGTGGAGTCGAAGGTGGAGCAGTACTTGCTGTAGAGCTGGGCGGCGCCGAGGCCCCGCAGGATCGTGGCAGCGCGGCGGGTCACGTCGACGGCCTCGGCGACCGGGGCGGTGCGGATCTTCAGTGCGATGACCACTGCGTCGTGATCGGCGAGGCCGTCCAGGTCGGTCGCGTTCTCGGGCAGTCCGAGCACGACGGCGGTGCGCAGCCCCCGGGAGCGCCAGGCGGCCGCGAGATCAGTCGCGCCGGTGAAGTCGTCGGCGATTCCGCCGTAGGTCACCATGAGTCTCCCTGGATGAGTGCGTCCTCCTGGGAACGATGCCACATCCGTGCTCCTGCGTCGAGGTCGCCCCGGGCGGCGCGCCCAGTGCCATGATCGGTGCATGGATGTGCGTGCCTGGCTGCGATCGTTGCCCACCTTCGAGCGCGACCAGGTCGCCGGCCTCGACGTTGCCGGGGCGCCGGCCGACCCGACCACCCTTCACCTGCGTTGGATCGAGGAGGCGGCCGCCGCAGGCGTCCCCGCCCCGCACGCCGTCACTCTGGCCACCGCCGACCGGCAGGGTGCGGTGAGCGCGCGCACCCTGATCCTCAAGGACATCACCGAGGGGTCCTGGGTGATCGCCACCAGCGCCGAGAGCCCGAAGGCTCGCGACCTCACCGAGAACCCGCAGGCAGCTCTCGCCTCCTTCTGGTCTGCCCTCGGCCGCCAGGTTCGCGTGACCGGCTCGGTCAGCGACCTCGGCGACGAGGCAGCGGCGGCCGACTACCTGGCCCGGCCCGCCGGGTCCCGCGCGGCCGCCCGCACCGGGCACCAGAGCGACCCGCTCGACTCGCTGGAGACCTACGACCACGCCTACGCGGAGGCGCTCACCGCCGTCGAGAATCACCCCGACCAAGCGCCGGACACCTGGCGTTGCTATGCCGTCGAGGCCCATACCGTGGAGTTCTGGGCCGCGCTCGCCGAAGGCGGGCAGGTCCGCCTGCGCTACACCCGCTGCGAGGGCGGATGGGAGAAGGGACTGGTGTGGCCATGACACCGATCGATCCGGCCGGCAACCACCTGCTGGCCGCGGCGGAGGCCGAGCAGGCCCTGGACCGGACGATCGCCGCGCTCGCCGGGCTCACTCCCGAGCAGGTCGGCCAGGCGTGCCCATTGCCCGGCTGGACTCGCGGGCACCTGCTGGCGCACGTGGACGTGGTCGGGCAGGCGCTCGTGCGGCAGGTCGAGGCCGCGGCCAGGAGGCGGCAGGTGCCCTTCATCGACGGCGGACAGGCGGCTCTGCAGGAGGCGGTGGAAGCGGGCGCGCAACGCACCCAGGCCGAGCACCTGACGGCGTTGCGCACCTTGCGCGACCGGCATCACGCGAGCTGGCCCGACGCCGAGGACTCCCTCTGGGAGGAACCCGTCACCTTCCGTGGCGGGGCCGTGGCCGACGTGGCGCTGGCGTGGTGGCGCGAGACCTGTGTGCACCTGGTCGACCTGGATGCCGGCGCACGGGCCGAGGAGGAGTGGTCGCCGGCCCTGGCCGAGCACCTGATCGACTTCCTCTCCGTGCGCCTTCCCGACGGGCCGGAGTTCGTGCTCGACGTGCCGCAGGAGCGGTTCAGCTACACGGTGGCCGGCGACGGGGACGCACCCGTGCTGATCTCCGGGTCCCTGGTCTCGCTGACCGCATGGCTGGCCGGGCGAGAACTCACCGAACCGCCGGTCGCCACCCAGGGGGAGGACCCGGTCGAGCTTCCCGAGCTCGGCCCGTGGCCTTCTGCCCTGCCATCGGCTTGACCGATCGCCTGGTCATCTGGCTGGGTGGTTCGCGGCACGGGATGTCAGGCGCGGTCGAGCGTCGTCGACTCGCGGATGACCAGAGTGGACGGCGCGACCGGCGGTATCTCCACCGAGGTGTCTCCCAGCTCCCGGAGCAGGGCCGCCGCAGCCGCGGCGCCGATGGCGTGCAGATCCTGGGCGACGGTGGTGATGGTGGGGTAGACCCACTCTCCCATCGGGAGGTTGTCGTATCCGACCACCGCGACGTCCTCCGGAACGCGGAAGCCTAGGCGCTGAGCCTCGCCGGCACCTGCGATGGCCATGGTGTCGTTCCCGTACACGATCACCGTCGGGCGTTCCGGGACCGCCAAAGCCTCCCTGGTCGCTCGCCGGGCGTCCTTCGCGTCGAACGCGGCTGAGACTACGCGCGGGAGCGGTCCGCCTGCATCCTCGAGCGCCCGTGCGAACGCCTCGCGCCGACGCAACGTGTGCACGAGGTCTTCCGGGCCGCCGACGTAGAGGATGCGTCGATGGCCAGCCTGAACCAGGTGCTGGGCGAGATCGCGCATCCCGGCCATCGCATCACTGACCAGGATGTGCTCCACGCGATCGTCCTGCCAGGGCTCGCCAATCAGCACGAACGGCGCGCCGAGTTCGCGGAGCAGTTCGAACCGGGCATCGCGGATCCGCGACTCGGTCAGGATGAACCCGTCCACGCGTCGGTCCCGGGTGAGCTGGCGATAGGTCTCACTCTCGGCGCTCTGGGCGGTGCTCAGCAGGTGCAGCTGGAGGCCGTAGCGGCGCGGTGCCAGCACCGACTCCGCCCCGGCGATCAGCACGGCGAAGAAGGCGTCCGCGGCGAGCAGGTCTGGACCTCGGGAGATCACCAGACCCACGGAGCGTGACCGGCTGCCTCGAAGTGTGCTGGCCGCCGGTGAGGGGGACCAGTCCAAGGTGGCGGCCGCCGCCAGGATCTTCTTCCGAGTGCCTGGCGCAAGGCCCTCTTGCCCGTTCATCGCCTTGGATACGGCCGATCGGGAGACACCGGCCAGCGCAGCGACGTCGTGGATCGTGGTCCGTCGTTGGCTGGCCATGGAATCAATCTAGCAGTCCAGGCGCCTACGAGAACGTTCCACTGAACCTCTTGCATTCGCTGTCACAGTTGAGGTAGAACGTTCCCGTAACCATTTCGACGGAGAGACATCCATGAATCGCAACGCTGCGAAGCTGCACGTGAACGGTGACCCGCAGACCTGGATCGGCGTGAACTACTGGTCGCGTGCCGGAGGGCCGCGGATGTGGCGCGACTACGATCGCGAGATCGTCCTGGAGGAGTTGACGAGCCTGCGTGATCACGGGATGACCGTGACCCGGAGCTTTTTCTACTGGCCGGACTTCATGCCCACGCCGGACACCCTCGACGAGGAGATGCTGGCGCGCTACCAGCACTTCCTGGACCTGCATGAGCAGTTGGGGATGTCAACGATCCCCACCTTCCTGGTGGGCCACATGTCGGGTCAGAACTGGGACCCGGCCTGGCGCGGAGGCCGCGACATATTCGGTGATGTCTGGTTCGTGGCGCGGCAGGCATGGTACGTCCGAGAGCTGACGGCCAGGTTCGCCGAGCACCCGGCCGTGGCCGCGTGGTTGCTCACCAACGAGATCCCGATCTATGGCGACTGGAAGTCCCGCGGGATCGGGACGCTCGACGCTGAGCAGGTTCGCAGTTGGGCCCAGATCCTCATCGACGCGGTGCGCGCCGGTGGTGGCCACCAGCCCGTCTCCGTCGGTGACGGCGCCTGGGGCGTGGAGATCACCGGGCGCGACAACGGCTTCCGCGTCCGGGAGATGGCCGAGCTCTCCGACTTCCTCGGCCCGCACGTCTACCGGATGGAGACCGATCAGGTGCGGCAGAACCTGGGCGCGGCCTTCATCTGCGAGCTGCTCGACATCGACGGACGGCCCGTGGTGATGGAGGAGTTCGGCCTCACCAGCGACTACGTGAGCGAGGAGCACGCGGGGCACTACTACCGCCAGATCCTGCACCACACCCTGTTGGCGGGTGCCGCCGGCTGGCTCGCCTGGAACAACACCGACTACGACGCCCTCGAGAACGTCGAACCGTACTCACACCACCCGTTCGAGATGCACTTCGGGCTGTTCGACTCGTCGGGTCGCCCCAAGCCCCAAGCGCTCGAGATGCGTGACTTCGCCCGTTCGGTGGAGCACCTCGGACTCGCCCGCACCTCTCGCCCGGACTCCGACATCGCTCTCGTGGTCTCGTCCTTCCTGGAGGCCCAGTACCCGTTCACCCAACCCGAGGACGCCACCACGGTGTTCGACGTCTGCCGGCAGGCCTACGTGGCCGCCCGGGAGGCCGACCTGGCCGTTGGGGTAGCCCGCGAGGCCGACGGACTCCCCACGGACTGCGGTCTCTATCTGCTCCCGTCGGCGAAGCAGCTCACCGCACCCACCTGGTCGACATTGCGTGCGCTGGCCCGAGACGGTGCCACGGTCTACTGCTCCTACTTCCAGGGAGCGCACCCCACCCAGCGAGGCTCCTGGTGGCCGAACGTCGATCAGACGTTCGGCGTCCGCCGGCAGTCGCGCTACGGGATCCCCGAACCGATCACCGACGACGAGCTCCGCCTGGTCTTCCTGCGTGACTTCGGCGGGATCGCGGCCGGGGAGGAGCTCACCTTCGCTGTGGCCGGGAACGTCCACTCCCGCGCCTTCCTCCCGGTGGAACCGGACGGTGCCGAGGTGATCGCCGAGGACGCCCATGGACGGCCCGCACTCCTGCGGCACCGCACTGGCACCGGGGCGATGGTGCTCAGCACCTACCCCCTCGAATACATGGCGGCCGAGACGCCCTTCGTGAACCCGGAACCCACCTGGCGCCTCTACGCGGCTCTGGCCGCCGAGAGCGGGACCCGCCCGGCCGTGCGCGTGGACGATCCCCGCGTCATCGTCGGCGAGCTCGATCACGAGGACGGCCGTCGGCTCACCTGGTTCCTCAGCCAGTCCGAGGACGAGCTCACCGTGCACCCCGAGGTGGACGGCGCCGAGTTGTACGACTCCTCGGCCCCCGTCACGGAGCTGCGGCTACCCCCGTACGGCGTCCAGATCCTGGAGCGCCGACCCAGCATGAGCACCGGCACCCCGCCGGTGCTTACCTCGACCGCTACGCCGTAGCGGTTGCTCCCCCGATGAAATCCCTTCCCGTGCAAGGAGGCACATCATGAAACACACGAAGATCGCAGCGGCCGCAGTGGCGGCCGCCTTGATGATCCCGCTCGCCGCGTGCAACGACGCAGAACCGAACGAGAACGAGCTCGTGGTCCAGACCGTCTGGACGCGCGGCACCAACGAGGGCGACGCCCTGCAGCGCGTCTTCGACCAGTTCACCGAGGAGACCGGCGTTTCCGTGCGCTGGCTCGACACCGGTGAGTCCATGTCCGACGTGTACGAGACCTCGGTCGCGGCCGGCAACCAGGCCGACATCGTGATCGGGAACTACGTGGAGAAGGTGGTCGACTGGGTCTCCAACGGTGCTGTCGTGCCGGCCGAGGACTACCTCACCGAGTGGGGCCTGGACGAGACGATCCGGCCGGAGGCCGTGGAGGAGTGGCGGGACAGCTCGGGCGAGCTGGTGGGTCTGCCGTACTCGGGATTCACCTGGCCGGTCTGGTACAACACCGACCTGCTCGCCGAGGCGGGCGTGGAGGAGATCCCGACCACCACGGACGAGCTGATTACCGCTGCCGGACAGCTGCGGGATGCCGGGATCGCACCGATGACGATCGGCGGCAACGACTGGTCCGGCCAGAAGCTGTTCCTGCAGATCGTCCAGGCCTACGCCGAACCCGAGGTGGCGCGCGAGGTGTTCAGCAACGGCGGATTCTGCGAGAACGCGGAGATCTTCCGAGGGGTGGAGCTCTTCACCGAGCTGCGCGACGCCGGCGTCTTCATCGACGACGCCCAGGGGTACTCCGCCGACGCGATGAACACCGAGTACTACACCGGGAACGCAGCCATCATGTCCGCCGGTTCCTGGGCGTTCGGAGATCTCCCCGAGGAGATTGGGTCGGCTACCACGCTCAGCGGATTCCCGAACCCCGAGGGCGGCGCCTACACACAGCCGACCGCCATGCAGGGTTCCACCGGGAGTGGTGTGATGGTGAGCGAGAACGGCGCCGAGAAGATCGAGCTGGTTGAGCAGTTCGTCCAGCTGCTCTATGCAC
Source organism: Ruania alba (assembly GCF_900105765.1). Taxonomy (NCBI): domain Bacteria; kingdom Bacillati; phylum Actinomycetota; class Actinomycetes; order Micrococcales; family Ruaniaceae; genus Ruania; species Ruania alba. The sequence continues at coordinate 167,530 of NZ_FNTX01000002.1, read as the reverse complement.
CGGAGTCTGTGGAGGACTTCGTTAGTTCCGCCAATATGGTGCCCGCGTCGACGAACGCCGAGGACGCCGAGGTCACCGACCCGATGCTGCAGCAGGCGGTGTCGGAGCTCGACGACCGGGTCGAGTTCGCCGTCATGCCGGACACGGCCGTGCCGGGAGCGGTTGCTGACCCGATGATCCGGGCCACCTCTCTGGCATACAGCCCGGACTACGACGCCGATGCCGTCTGCGCCGAGATCGACGCCGCCTACGCGACCGTCGGATGACTGGATCGGCCCAGGGGATGAGCCGGGCTGAGCACGCTCAGCCCGGCTCGGACCTCGACTCAGAAGGGACGACGATGACTGCATCGACCACCCCGCGCACCAGTCCGGTGCGCGGGGGTGCTCGGCGCGACGGGCTGCGCCGCCGGCATCGCACCGAGAACGGTGTGGTCGCCGCCTTCGCTGCACCGTCCGTGGCGTGGTACGTGGTCTTCACCATCGGTCCGATGGTGGCGATCTTCGTGATCAGCGTACTGTCCTGGCGCGGGCTGCTCGCCGAGCCGTCCTGGGCCGGACTGGCGAACTTCCGCACCGTACTGACCGATACGGTCTTTCACACCGCGGTGCGGAACACCGCCGTCCAGGTCGGCTTGGTGCTGCCGCTGATGATCCCACCAGCGTTCATGCTGGGCTATTACCTGACGCTCAAGCCGACGGGCCACCGGGTGCTGCGCGTGGTGCTGTTCACACCGGCCCTCATCTCACTCTCAGCGATGGGGACGGTCTTCTACGCGATCTTCCAGCCCACCGGCATGGTCAACATCACGCTTGAGGCGATCGGGTTGGGCTCCCTCGCAACACCGTGGTTGGCCAACCCTGACACGGCGCTGTTCACGATCATCGCCGTCTCTCTCTGGTCCGGGATCGGGTACACGGCGGTGCTGTTCTCGGCACGTCTGGCGTCGGTGTCGCCCGAGATCTACGAGGCGGCCGAGCTCGACGGCTGCGGGCACTGGAAGCGGATGTGGCGGATCGCCTACCCGGTGATCAAGGACTACTTCGGGGTCCTGACGATGCTGCAGTTCCTCTGGAACGCGTTCGCCTCGGCCGGTGTGGTCCTGCTGCTGACCAATGGCGGACCGGGGAGTTCGTCGACGACGTTGTCCTTCCTGGTCTACGAGAAGGCCTTCGTCCAGTCGCAGGTCGGATACAGCCAGGCAGTCGGCGTGATCCTCTTCGCTGTGGGTGTGTTCAGTCTCCTCGGCATCCGACGCCTGTTCCGGCAGAACTACTAGGAGTTCGAGATGGCAATCCACACAAGCCCGAACCGACCCCGCCTGGCGCGGGGCGGGGCCCGACGATCAACCCGCGGGCTCGCGCTGCTGCCGGCGCACGTCCTCACCTGGGCGTATGCGCTGCTGCTGGTCATCCCGCTCTACTACCTGCTCGTCTCAGCCTTCAAACCCAACCTGGAGATCTTCGCCAACCCGTTCGCCCTCCCGGAGTCGTTCGGCTTCAGCAACTTCGTCGCGGCGTGGTCGCGTGCTCAGCTCGGTACCGCACTGTCGAACTCGCTCCTCATCACCGGATCGTCCCTCGTGCTCAGTCTGGCCCTGGCGATCCCCGCCGCATACGGTCTGGCCCGTGCGCGAGGACGCCTCGGCACTGCGATCGAGCGTCTGTTCAGCCTGGGCTTCCTGATCCCCGGGTTCGCCGCGCTGATCCCGACCGTGCTGCTCGCGATCGCGATCGGGATGTTCCAGACCAGGGGCTTCCTCATCCTGTTCATGCCCGCCACGGCGCTCCCGCTCTCGGTCATCCTGCTCACGCAGTTCATGCGAACTGTCCCGGCCGAGCTCGAGGAATCGGCCACGCTCGACGGGGCGAACAGGTGGGCGGTGCTGTGGCACATCTTCCTCCCGATCGCCATGCCCGGCGTCGCGACCATCGCGATCCTGAACATGCTGAACTTCTGGAACGAGTACCTCTTCACTCTCATCCTCGGCGGCCCGGACCCCCGGGTGCGGACCATCCAGGTCGCGCTGCCGACGCTGGTGTCCCAGACCAATACCGAGTACGGCGTGCTCGCGGCGGGGACGTTGATCACCCTCGTCCCCGTCTACGTCGCCTACATACTGCTCTCTCGCCGTATGGAGGAGGCGCTCGTCCAGGGCGCCGTCAAGAGCTGACCATCCGCTGCGGCGGACCTACCCGAACGATCTGAAAGGTCTCCCATGCCCATTTTCGACATTCGTGAGCACGGTGCCGTAGGTGACGGCGTCACCAACGATGCCGCTTCCATCCAAGCTGCCATCGACGCCTGCCACGAGGCCGGTGGTGGCACCGTCGTCGTGCCCTCCGGGGCCACATACCTGACCGGCACCATTGCCTTGCGCTCGTTCGTCGAACTGCACGTCGAACGTGGTGCTGTGATCGCCGGCAGCCCCGACCCAGCGGACTACGCGCGATCCAAGGTCAGCGCTCTCTCCTCGGGCGTCGTGCGGGACGACAGCGACGACACGCTCATGCTCATCACGGCCGACGGCGCCGAGGACGTGGCGATCACCGGTGCCGGCACCATCGAAGGAGGTGGAAAGCACTTCATCGAGGAGGACCTCGGCTACATCTACCGGTGCCCGAACCAGCGGCCGTTCACCGTCTTCCTGATGGGCTGCACCTCCGTCACGATGCGCGACGTGCGGCTGCGGGATGCCGGGTTGTGGTGCGTGCGCCTCAGTGGGTGCGAAGACGTCCTGATCACCGGGATCCAGATCGACACCGACTTGAAGTACCCGAACGCCGACGGGATCGACCTCGATCGCTGCCGTCGGGTGCGGATCAGCGACTGCGAGATCTCCAGCGGTGACGACGCCATCTCCCTGAAGACGTGCGAGGAGTTTCCCGAGTACGGCATCACCGAGGACGTCGTGATCACCAACTGCACGTTGCAGTCGACCTCCAGCGCGGTGGTGGTCGGGGTCGACGCCGTCGCGGACATCCGCAACGTCATCGTCTCCAACTGTGTGATCCGTTCCTCGCACCGCGGGCTCTCCGTGAACCTCGGCCAGGAGGGCAACTTCGACAACATCCTGTTCTCCGACTGCATCGTGGAGTCACGGCACTTCGACGACGCGTGGTGGGGGCACGGTGAACCCATCTACGTCAGTGCCGTCCCGTGGCACGACAAGGTCGGCACGGTCAGCAACGTCCGGTTCCGGAACATCCTGGCCCGGTCCGAGAACGGGGTCTACATCGGCGGACTCACCCAGGATCACGTCCGGGGAGTGGTGCTCGAGAACGTCCGCGTGGAGCTCGACCGCTGGTCACGCTGGCCCGGTGGGGAGTACGACCGCCGCCCGTTCACCAGCGGTGAGGCGATCTATGCCCACGACACCTCGGGTTTCCACATCGACAAGGCCACTGACGTGACGGTGCGCAATTGCGAGGTGGTGTGGGGATCGCGCCCAGCGAACTTCAGCCACGCCCTGGAGGCGATCGACGTCGAGGACCTGGTGCTGGAGAACCTGCGTGGCGAGGCTGCGCACCCCGGTCTCGACGCCGTCAACGTGCACTGAGAGGAATCCTGTCTTGCTGGTAAGTCATGAGCTGCACGAGGGCTGGTCGCTGACCGCCCTCACCCTGACCGATGACGCACCCGTGCGGGCGGGCGTCACCGCCGCGGCCACGGTGCCGGGTTGCGTGCACACCGACCTGATGGCTGCGGGTCTTCTCGAGGATCCCTACCTGGACCAGAACGAGGAGACCCAGCATTGGATCGGTCACTCGACCTGGGTCTACCGGCGCTCGGTTCAGGCGAACCCGGAGCCCGGCGTCCGCTACGAGCTGGCATTCGACGGCCTGGACACGGTGGCTGCTGTCACGTTGAACGGCGAGGAGGTGGGCCGGACCGCGAACATGCACCGCGCCTACCGCTTCGACGTCACGGATGCGCTCCGCGACGGCGCCAACGATCTCGCGGTGACGTTCCACCCGGTCCGGGAGTACGCCCACCAGGTGCGCGAGGCCCTCGGCGAGCGTCCGAACGTCTATCCCGAGCCGTCGCAGTACGTACGCAAAATGGCCTGCAACTTCGGCTGGGACTGGGGCCCCACCCTCGTCACAGCGGGGATCTGGAAGCAGGTGCGTCTCGAGTCGTGGCGGACCGCTCGCCTCGGTCGGGTGCGCCCCATCGTGGGCGTGCAGGACGGTGTCGGCACCGTGCGAGTGGAGATCGAGGTAGACCGCGCGCCGCGCGCGGACGCTCCCCTGAGCGTCCAGGTAGAGGTCGCCGGTCACGAAGCATCGGCGACCCTCGCACCCGGGGCGAGTTCCGCCGTCGTGGACCTCACTGTTCCCGAGGCCGAGCTCTGGTGGCCGCGTGGGCACGGCGACCAGCAGCTCTACCAGCTCGACGTCCGCCTGCAGGACGAGCGGCACGCCGATCTCGACCAGTGGAGCCGGCGCATCGGGTTCCGGACCGTCACGCTCACCACTGAGCCGGACTCGGCCGGGACCTCCTTCGAGATCGCCGTGAACGGTGTGTCCCTCTTCATCCGGGGCGCGAACTGGATCCCGGACGACTGTTTCGTCTCCCGGGTCGACCGAGACCGATATCGGGAGCGGATCGAGGGGGCCATCGAGGCCAACATGAACCTGCTGCGGATCTGGGGCGGTGGGCTCTACGAGAAGGACGAGTTCTACGACCTCTGCGACGAGCTCGGCGTGCTGGTCTGGCAGGACTTCCTGTTCGCCTGCGCCGCCTATCCCGAGGGCGAGCCGATCGCCTCCGAGGTGGAGGCCGAGGCACGGGACAACGTGGTGCGGCTCATGCCGCACCCCAGCCTGGTGCTGTGGAACGGCAACAACGAGAACATCTGGGGATTCTGGGACTGGGGATGGCAGGAGCCGCTCGCTGGCCGCGACTGGGGGTGGGGCTTCTACAACGAGGTGCTCCCTTCGGTCGTCGCCGAGCTCGACCCGGCGCGTCCCTACTGGCCCGGTTCGCCCTACTCCGGATCCCCGGACCGCCACCCCAACGAGCCCGAGCACGGGAACCATCACTCGTGGGAGGTCTGGAACCGTCAGGATTACACGGCGTACCGGGATGAGCGGCCGCGGTTCGTCTCAGAGTTCGGGTACCAGGGGCCAGCCAACTGGGCAACGATCGACCGGGCACTCTCCGACGACCCGTTGCGGCCCGACTCCCCGGGGATGCTCCACCATCAGAAGGCCGACGACGGTAACGCGAAGCTGGCCGACGGGGCCGCGCCGCACCTGCCGGTGGTGGACTCGATGGACGACTGGCACTACCTGATGCAACTGAACCAGGCACAGGCGGTGGCATTCGGGATCGAGTACTACCGGTCCCTACGCCCCCACTGCATGGGCGCCATCGTGTGGCAGCTCAATGACTGCTGGCCCGTCACATCTTGGGCGGCGATCGACGGTGACGGCCGACGCAAGCTCCTCTGGTACGCCTTGCGACGCGTCTACGCCGAGCGCCTCGCGACCGTCCAGCCCGAGGGCGACGGCCGGGCGGTGCGGCTCCTCAACGACAGCGTCACCGCCGCCACCGGGCCGTTGTCCATCGGCCGGTGCGACCTGGACGGGCGCCTGCTCGCCGACGACAAGCGCTCGATCGAGGTGGGCGCCGGTAGCCAGGCTACGGTCTCGATCCCGGAGAGCATCGCGACCCCCGGCCACGCCGCGGGAGAGCTGCTCGTGGTGGAGTGGGCAGGGCAGCGCGTGGTGTATCCGTTCCTCGAGGATATCCAGATGCAGTACCCGCTGGCGGCCTTCGAGGCGACGGCGCAGCCTACTGACGGTGGGGTCGCGGTCCGTGTGGTGGCGCAGACGATGGTGCGGCACCTCACGCTGCTCAGCGACCGGGTGGACCCCGACTCGGTGGTCGACTCGCAGCTCATTGACCTGTTGCCCGGCGAGGAGCACACGTTCCACGTGCGGACCACCGTGAGCGCGAGCGATCCGGGGTGGACGCAGGCACCCACGCTACGGGCGCTGAACGACCTGTCCTGACGGCGTCGCCCGCCTGCGCCATGTGTGGCGGCACAGGCGGGCGCCCGGGGTGGTCAGAGACCCAGGCGCTCAGCGAGGAAGCGATACGCAAGGGCGCTCATGTGCGCGGCCTGCGCGTTCGTAGCCGCACCGCCGTGCCCACCCTCGATGTTCTCGTAGTAGGTCACGTCCTTGCCGGCGGCGAGCAGCTGCGCCGCCATCTTCCGGGCGTGCCCGGGATGCACCCGGTCGTCCCGGGTGGAGGTGGTCAGCAGCACCGGCGGGTAGTCGGCCTCGGCATCGAAGAGGTGGTACGGAGAGAACGTCCGGATGAACTCCCACTGGTCCGGGTCATCCGGGTCGCCGTACTCGGCCATCCAGGAGGCGCCGGCGAGTAGCTGCGAGTAGCGCTTCATGTCCAGCAACGGCACCTGGATCACGACAGCGCCGAACAGCTCGGGGTACTGAGTGAGCAGGTTCCCGGTAAGCAGCCCCCCGTTCGAGCCGCCCTGCACCCCGAGATGCTCGGCACTGGTGACGCCTCGTGCCACCAGGTCCTTGGCGACGGCGGCCATGTCCTCGTAGGCCCGGTGCCGGTTCTCCTTCAGCGCCGCCTGGTGCCAGGCCGGCCCGTACTCGCCGCCGCCGCGGATGTTCGCCAGCACGTACACCCCGCCGCGCTCCAGCCAGGCGCTGCCCATCGCCCCGGAATAGGTGGGGGTGAGGGAGATCTCGAACCCGCCGTACCCGTACAGCAGCGTCGGGTTCGACCCGTCGGAGGTGAGATCCTCCCGGCGCACCAGGAAGTACGGCACCTGCGTGCCGTCGTCGGAGGTGGCGAAGTGCTGCTCGATGAGCAGCCCCGACGGATCGAAGAACTGCGGCATCGCCTTCAGCGGCTCCGGCTCGGAGCCGATCTCGGCGATGGACAGGGTGGTCGGGGTGAGGAAGTCCGTGGCGTAGAGCCAGACGGCGTCCGATCGTCGCGAGTCCACCGGAGCCACGGCCACGGTGCCCGCGTGCGGGGCGCCGACGAATTCCGTGGAACGGAACCGGCCGGCATCGGGAGTGAGCACCACCAGGCGGTTCTTCACGTCGTCGAGGATGTTCAGCACCAGATGGTGCCGGGTCCAGGTGTAGTCGGCCAGGGAGGTACCGGCGGTCGGCTCGTAGAGCACGTGGAAGTCGCGGGAACCGGCGATGAAGGTGTCGAACCCGAGGGCCAGCAGTGATCCACCGGCGTAGGTCTGCGTGATGGTGCGTCCGGCCCCGTCGACGTCATCGACGGTCCAGTCCTCCCGCAACTCCACGGTGAGCCACTCGCGGTGCACGCCGGCGTTCGCCGAGTTCGGGATGTCGATCAGGGTGAGCTCGCCGTCGTCGCCGAGCAGGTACAGCTCGTCGTTGTAGAACGCGAGCGCCCGGGAGACGAAGTCCCGCTCGAACCCGGGCGTGGAGTCGTGCATCGCGGCGATGTACAGGTCATCCTCGCGACCCTCGTAGACCACCTCGGCCTGCTCCACCGGTGTACCGCGCCGCCACCGGCGGGCGATCCGCGGGTAGCCGGACGAGGTCATCGTGCCTTCGCCGGTGTCGGTGAAGACGAAGAGGGTGTCGGAGTCGATCCAGGACGTGCCGCCCTTGGACTCGGGGCGGTAGAAGCCGCCGTCGACGAATTCCTTGGTCTGCAGGTCGAACTCACGCGAGACGTCGGCGTCGGCGCCGCCGCGGGAGAGGTCCACGATGGCCAGGCGGTACGCGTCCGGGCCGGTGCGCAGCACGCTCGCGCCGTGCCATACCCAGTTGGCATCCTCGGCCTCGTTCAGGGCGTCGACGTCGAGGACGATCTCCCACTCGGGCTCGTCCGTGCGGTAGGACTCCAGGGTGGTGCGCCGCCAGATGCCGCGCTCGTGCTCGGCGTCCCGCCAGAAGTTGTAGTAGTGCTCGCCCACCTTGGAGATGTCCGGGATCTTCTCGTCCGAGTCCAGGATCGTGCGGATCCGGTTCCGGGTGGCCACGAACTCCTCGCTCCCGGCCAGGGCGGTGGCCTGCTCGGCATTGCGGGCACGGACCCACTCGAGAGCGTCCTCGCCCTCGACGTCCTCGAGCCAGATGTAGGGGTCCTGGGGGAGTCGGTCACCGCACGTCCTTCCGATCGGGTGGAGCACTCAGCCTACGGGGCGTGCGGCGTGCGACTGCCCGGGTGGTCGGCGATGAGAATCAGACGGTCGTGGCGGTGGCCGGACGCTCCGCGGCGCGACGGGCCCGGCGTTCGCGCCACTCGGCATTGCGCTTCTTCGCGCCGATCGACGTGAGGATGCTGACGACGAGGGCCGGGACGAACATGAGGTACAAAGCGATGTTTTCCATGGCCACGACGCTATGGTCCCGCAGGCGTGGATCCATCCGCCGGCGGAGTGAACTGTGAACTCCATCCTGCGGGGGAGGTCTGTCGGGCCCACACCTCCGCCGTCGGGCTTCCGCATCTCGATACGAAACGACTTGCCTTGTAACCGATTACTGTCTACGGTTAACCGTCAACGAGACAGTACGTACTCAACGAGGAGGTCGTTGGATGGACAGCCGTAGCGCCTGGCGTGGGTCCGTCGCCGCAGTGCGCCCGGCGCCCGCGCTCGGCCAGCACGTGGTCGATCACCTGCGCCGGCTCATCATCACCGGAGAGCTCCTGCCCGGCACCCACCTGGTGGAGGCACAGCTGTCCGACACCTTCGACGTGAGTCGCGGCCCGATCCGGGACGCTCTGCGCCTGCTGGAGACTGAGGGCCTCGTGGAGTCCCGCCGTCGCGGAGTCTTCGTGATCGGCCTCAGCATCGACGACATCGACGAGCTCTACTCTCTCCGCCGGCTGATCGAAGCCCACGCTGTCGCCTTGTGCATGGAGGGACCCGAGCGCGACTTCACGGCCGCCCAAGGTGCCATCGAGCAGATGGCCCAGGCTGCCGACCGTCAGGACTCGGCCGATTTCGCCCGCGCCGATCTCGACTTCCACAGTGCCTTCTACACGGTCGCGGGGCACCGCCGCCTGGAGTCGGTGTGGCTGCAGTACCGCCCCACCTTCGCCACCATGCTCTCGGTCACGAACGCCGAGGACCGTGACCTCGGCCCTACCTACCGCGACCACGTGGAGCTGCTGCAGAAGATCAGCGACCGCTCCACCGACGCCCTCGACCTCCTGAACGAGCATCTGGAGGGCTCGCGCCGCCGGATGCTCGCCGCTTACACCCGTCACTTCGACACCACGCCAACGAAGGAGTTGTCCTCATGAACCGCATCCCCCGTATCGCCACCACTGCCGCACTCGCGGCCTCCGCCCTCACGCTCGCCGCCTGCAGCAGCGGCGATGACACCGGAGCCAACTCCGATGCCGACGCCGGAGCCTTCCCCGAGGAAGACATCACCCTCATCGTCCAGGCCGCGGCCGGTGGCGGCTCCGACCTCTCCTCCCGGGCACTGGCCACCGAGCTGGAGGAGATCCTTGGAGTTTCCATCGTGGTGGAGAACCGGCCCGGGGCGTCGGGCTCCACGGCGATGCAGTACGTGGCCGATCAGGACCCCGACGGCTACACCATCGGGTTCGTCCCGGTCGAGATCGCCATGCTCGGCCACCAGAACTTTGACGTGGACCCGGCGAACTACGATTTCCTCGGCCAGATCATGCTCGCTCCGGGCGTCATCTCGGTGCCCACTGACAGCCCGTACGAGACGCTCGACGACCTCGTCACCGCGGCGCAGTCCGAGCCGCTCTCGGTGGCCAACTCCGGCGCCGGCTCGATCTGGGAGGCCGCGGCGCTCGGCCTGGCCGACTCCTCCGGCGCGCAGCTGACCTCCGTCCCGTTCGATGGTGGCGCCGAGGCCGTCACGGCAGTGATCGGGGGCCAGGTGGACGCCGCCGTCGGTGGCACCGGAGAGACCTCCGCCGCCTACGCTGACGGCCAGCTGCGCCCGCTGGCGGTGTTCCACGACGAGCGCCACCCGGCGCTGGAGGACATCCCGACCGCCGCCGAGGCCGGCTACGAGCTGGAGTTCGGTGGCTGGGGCGGTATCTACGCTCCCGTCGACCTCCCGGACGAGGTCCGTTCCACGCTCGAGTCCGCGATCGAGGAGGCCGCCACCTCGGAGAGCTTCGTGAGCACGATCGAGAACACCGGCGCCATCGCGGTGTACAAGAACGCCGACGAGTTCACCGAGTTCGTCAACGCCGAGTACGAGCGCTTCGGTGGGCTGCTCGGAGACAGCTGATGCAGAGTTCGGAGACCGGCCCGGCACCAGCGCCTGAGAACCAGGCGCTGGCCGCCGGGCCGTCCCGGCGGCTGGAGATCGTCTGTGCGGTGATCGCCATCGCGGGGAGTGCGCTGCTGGTGATCGCTGCCCAGCAGATCGAGGTGCGTAACGAGACCGGTGGGATCGACCCGCGCTGGTGGCCCACCGTGCTCGGTGCTGCTGCCCTCACGTTCGGCGTGGTCCTCGCGGCTGTAGCCGTGCTGCGTCCGCCGTTCTCCCGGGACGATCTGGAGTCCGCCACCCGGGTCGGATGGGTGCGACTCGTCGTGTCCCTCGCCATCGCGGTGGTCTACCTCGTCCTCTGGCCGCTCACCGGGTATCTGATCGCCACGTTGCCGATGCTGGTGGTCCTCACCTGGCTCTTCGGTGGCCGCGGCTGGAGAACCCTGGCCGTCTTCCCGGTGGCCATGACGGGCTTCACCTACGCCCTGTTCCACCTCGTCCTGAAGGTTCCGCTGTGAGTGCGTTCGCCGAGGGCCTCAGCGCCCTGCTCGACCCGACCGTTGCCGTCTGCCTGCTCGTCGGTCTCCTCATCGGGACCCTGGTCGGGATGTTCCCCGGCGTCACGGGCTCGATGGCGGTGGCTTTGGCCGCCGGGTTCACGCTCACGCTCGATCCCGTGCAGGGCCTCGCCGTGCTGCTCACCATCTACGTGGGCGCCAACTACGGGGACCGCATCCCCGCGATCCTCGTCAACACCCCCGGCACGCCCGCCGCGATCGCCACCACCCTCGATGGGTATCCGTTGGCGAAACAGGGCAAGGGCGGTCTGGCGCTGGTGAGTTCAGCCATCGTGACCACCGGCGGCATCCTGCTCTCGGTCGTGGTGTTCATCTTCGCGGCACGGCCGATCGCCTCGATCGCACTCGAGTTCGGGCCGGCGGAGATGTTCGCACTGGTGGTCTTCGGCCTGACGGTGATGATCTCGATCTCCTCCCGTTCGCTCCTCAAGGGGGCGCTCGCAGGCATCGCCGGCCTCGCGATCGCGACCATCGGCCGTGACCCGATCACCGGAGACGAGCGCTTCGTCTTCGGCCTCAATGACCTCAACAGCGGCCTGCCGTTCATCGCGGTGATCATCGGCCTGTTCGGCATCGCTGAGCTCTTCGACCAGCTCCTCACCCACCACCCGGGGACGGCCCAGATCGTCTCCAGCCTCGGCCGCTGGTGGCCCACCCGCGCCGAGTACAAGCAGATGGCGCGCCCGTTCGCACTCTCCTCGGTGCTCGGCACCGTCGTGGGAGCGGTCCCGGCAGCCGGCGGTGACATTGCCGGGCTGATCGGCTGGGACCGGGCGAAGCGGATGTCCAAGCACCCGGAGAAGTTCGGCAAGGGGTCCCTGGAGGGCCTCACCGCTGCCGATACCGCCTCCTCAGCCACGCTCGGCGGCTCCCTCACCACCACCATGGCCCTCGGCGTCCCCGGAGACTCGGTGATGGCGGTGATGCTCGGCTCGATGCTCATCTGGGGCCTGCAGCCCGGACCGTCGATGTTCGTGCAGCGCCCCGAGCTGGTCGCCTCCATTGCCGGGATCATGATCATCGCCACCGTGCTCTCCCTTGGGATCAGCCTGGTGCGCAGCCAGGGCATGGTGAAGATCCTCGACCTGCCGCGGCACTACATCTGGGTCGGCATCCTGCTGTTCTGCATCGTCGGCACCTACACCACGTCCAACAACATGTACACGGTCTGGGTGATGCTGCTCTCGGGCGTGGCGGGCGTGATCATGAAGCGCACCGGCTTCCCGCCCGGCCCCGTCGTGCTCGGCCTGCTGCTCGGCCCACTCGCGGAGTCGAACCTGCGCCGCGCGCTGCTCATCGACGGCCCGAGCACTCTGGTGACCCAGCCGATCGCCGCTGCCCTGCTGCTGCTCGCCGTCTTCTCCCTGGCGATGCCCCTGATTCGCCGAGCACGGGCCGCCCGGAAGATGAACACCACCGCACAGCCCGTCGAGGTGGACCGCACGTGAGCACCGCTGTCCCGGACTTCCTCCAGCGCGAGTTCGTCGCCGTCGATTCTCCCGCCTGGCAGCAGGCGCACGCTTCCAGCGTGCTGATGGCCGACGGCGCAGCTCTGGTCGCGTGGTTCGGTGGCACCCGGGAGGGCACACCGGACAACCGCATCTTCGTGGCCCGCCGGGATTCTGGCGCCTGGTCCGCCCCCGAGGTGGTCGCCGAGGGGGACGTAGCGCACTGGAATCCGGTGCTCGCCACCGGCCCGGGCGGTCAGACCTGGCTGTTCTTCAAACGAGGCAGCCGGATCTCGACCTGGCGCACCTGGGTGCGACGCTCGGCCGACGGCGGCCGCACCTGGTCCGAGGCGGCCGAGCTCGTCCTCGGTCCGGACGGTGCTGCGGGGCGCGGACCGGTGAAGAACCCTCCCGTGTGGCTCCCCGGAACCTGGCTGGCCCCCGCCTCGACCGAGACCTCAGGCACCGACGAGCCCGCCCGGTGGGAACCGTTCGTGGACCGCTCCACCGACGGCGGCCGCACCTGGACGCCTGTGCCGATCCCCGTGGACCGGGCCGCTCTGCGGGGGCCGGGCCTGATCCAGCCGACGCTCGTCGCCCGCCCCTGGGGCGTGCTGGCGTTGATGCGCAGCACCGAAGGGACGGTGTACCGATCGGAGTCCACCGACGGCGGCCGCACCTGGTCTCCGGCAGCGCCCACCTCATTGCCGAACAACAACTCCGGGCTGACCGCCCTCTCCCTGCCCGACGGGCAGATGGCGTGCGTGCACAACCCGGTCTCGGGGACTGGGCGCCCCGGTGCCCGCTGGTGCTCTCGGTGAGCGAGGATGACGGACACACCTGGCGGACCGCCGTCGTGCTGGAGGATGGGCGCACGCCCGTGCACCCGGACCTGCCACCGAGCCTTCCGCCGTCGGACCCGTTCGACGCGGCCGACGACGGCGTCCGCACCACCGGCGTGGGGGAGTACTCCTATCCGGCGGCGGTGCTGGACGGCCACGACCTGCTCATCACCTACACCTGGCAGCGCCGCGGCATCGTCGCGGTGACCGTGCCGCTCGAGAAAGTCCTAGGAAGGAACCCCGCGTGACCGCATCCCGTACCTGCTCCATCATCAGCGCAGTCCCCGTCCCGTTCACCCCGGCTGGTGATCTCGACACGGACACCTTCGCCGCCACCCTCCGCGCGATCGACGCACACGTGGACGGCGCGCTGATCGCGGGCACGACCGGTGAGTTCCCGGCGCTGGACGACGCCGAGCGGCTGGAGCTGTTCCGGGTGGGTGTGGACGTGCTCGGAGCCGACCGGGTGATCGCCCACCTCGGGCACGGCAGCACGCGGCAGGTACTCCGGCTGGCCGAGGGGACCGCGGCACTGGGCATCTCCCGATTCGCCCTGCTCTCCCCGTACTACCTGCCTACCGACGACGACGGCGTGGTGGAGTTCTTCGACGCCCTCTGCCGGGCGCACCCCGCAGCGAGCGTCTATGCCTATCTGTTCCCGGAGCGCACCGGGATGGACGTCTCCGCCGAGGTCCTCGGCCGCGTGATGGCGCTGCCGGGCATGGTCGGAGTGAAGCTCTCCGGTGGCGCCTCGGAGCAGATCGCCGAGTACGCCGCCGTGCTGCGGGACGGCCAGGAACTGTACTCCGGCAACGATGCGACCCTTCCCGGGGTACTGGACGCGGGCGGGACCGGTGTGGTCTCGGGGGTCTCCTCGGCCTTCCCGGAGACGTTCTCGAGGCTCGCCCGGGCCCTGCGGTCCGGGGATGAGCAGGAGATCGCCGCCGCACAGGCCGACGCCGCGGGCGTGGTGGCTCTCGCCGGTCCGAGCGTGACCCGGCTGAAGGCGGCACTCGCGGCTCGCAGCGGTGCGTCCTGGTCCAGCCGGATGGCGCTGCCGACGGTCGATACTGCCACTCAGGCGGAGATCAGGACGGCGGTGGCACAGCACGGGTGAGGCTCGGTCAGCGACTACCCGGCCGACCACACCTCCGCCGCAGTCAGGAACGCCGAGGAGGTGGGGCGCTGCGCCGTCGAGTCGGCCACCACCTGCCCGGGCAACGGTGACCCGGCCACGCTGATGCTGCCCTGCGCCGTCGGCGCGAGCACGAGCGATAGCGCGTGCGGGCTCCCGCCCAGGTCGAAGGAGCCGGTCCCGAACGTACGCCGGTCCAGCACACCGCTGGCGCGCACCTCGATGTCCCCGGCCCTGGCGTGCAGGGAGTCCAGGTCGAGGTCCACCTTCACGGGCACCTCCTCCACCATCGGTTCGGGCCACGCGAGCCCGTCGACCTCGGGGAAGTGACGCGTGAAGTCGCGCTCCAGCCAGCGCGCCAGCACCGGATCCGCACCGAGCAGCCGCACCCGCCCACCGGACCACAGCACCAGGGCGGTGCCGGTGCCGTGGGTGGACCACTCGCAGACCCACACGGACGCGATCGCCGTGGTGGCGTGCGCGTCATCCTTCAGCACGACGATCGGGTTGGCACCCACGAGGAGCACGGGCATGACCTCAGCGTAGGGTGGCGAGCCGCCGCGATGCGTCGAAAAGGCTGGCCCCGCGGTGAGCCCGCTCCTACGCTCGCGCCATGACCTCACGCATCTCGCACACCTCCGTCGACTCCCGCGATGCCTACGCCCAGTCGGTCTTCTGGAGCCAGGTGCTCGGCTATACCCAGGATCCGGAGAACCCTGACCTGCCCGGGGACGAGGAATGCATGATCTTCTCCCGGGACGGCAGGCACAAGGTGCTCTTCATCGAGGTGCCCGAGGGTAAGCAGGTGAAGAACCGGCTGCACTTCGACCTCGCACCCACTGACCTCACCCGAGACGAAGAGGTAGACCGGGTCCGTGGGCTAGGCGCCACGCAGGTGGCCGATCACCGCAACCCCGACGGCGGGGGCTGGGTCACGCTCGCCGATCCCGAGGGCAACGAGTTCTGCGTGCTCCGTGGGGACCTGGATCGGGAGGATCCTTGGGCGCACATGGTGCGCTGATGCCCGACGGCGGCCGCTCGCCCGGGACGATCGCGTCGCCTCAGTGCCCGGATCGCCAGGCGGGGTCGCGCCCGGCCATCCCGAGCACACGGTCCAGCAGCGGTGCGTCCGCTGCCACCGCCACGGGTGCACCGAACATCCCCTCACGTTCGGCGGCGGCCTGCTCCGGGTCCGGGTTCGGGGTGACGATCGGCACGATCGCCTCCAGCTCGTCCGTCCCCGGCTGGTACGCCTGCCCGGTGGCCACGGCCAAGTCCCAGCCGTGCAGCAGCACCTCGTCCAGGGCGATCAGGCCGCACACCTCACCCGGCAGCTCGACCCCGCCGGCCCGCGTCATGCCCTCCCAGGCCGCCGGCTCCTGCCAGGCCTCCGCCAGCTCGGTGAGCCGCTCGGCCAGGAGTTCTCGCCAGCCGGGCGGGAGTGGCTCAGTGACCGGCTGCGGTGGCGTGTTGGTGGTGGGCCCGTCGATCTTCGCCGCGGCGTCGCGGAACGCCACGCTCAGGCCGAGCAGGTGCTGCACGAGCTGTTCCACCGGTGCGTCCATGGGCGTGGGGTCGGCCAGTTGGTCGTCCTGGACGTGGGTTGCCAGGCCTGCGGTCCGGGCGGTGGTCGCTGTGAGATCGAACATGAGCGGTTCCCCTTTTAGCTAGTGCTGTCCTGAGGTAGACCGGCCGTGCCGGTGAAACTCATCGATCCGATGTGCGCTCAATGGGCTGCGCGGGCCGCGTCCCGGGCGGTGACGAACGCGGTCACGCACGCCTCGACGTCCTCCGGTGTGTGTGCCGCGGACAGTTGTACCCGGATCCGGGCCTTCCCCCGCGGCACCACCGGGAAGCTGAAAGCCGTCACGTACACCCCACGTGTGAGCATGGCCTCGGCCACCGCGACGGCCACGGACGCATCACCGAACATCACCGGCACGATCGGGTGCTCGCCAGGCAACAGGTCGAACCCCTCCGCCGTCATCCGTTCCCGGAACTGTGCGGCGTTTGCCGCCAGCCGCTCACGCAGCTCACCGGCACCACTGACCAGATCCAGGGCGGTGAGCGTGGCCGCCACTATTGACGGTGCCAGCGAGTTCGAGAACAGGTACGGGCGGGCGCGCTGGCGCAGCAGGTCCACGATCTCGGCCCGCCCGGCGACGTATCCGCCGGATGCACCGCCGAGCGCCTTGCCGAAGGTGCCGGTAAGGATGTCCACCCGGTCGGCCACCCCGGCGTGCTCCGGGGTGCCGGCGCCGGTGGCGCCCATGAACCCGACGGCGTGGGAGTCGTCCACCATCACCAGCGCCTGGTGCTGCTCGGCCAGGTCGCAGATCTGCTCCAGCGGGGCCAGGTAGCCGTCCATCGAGAACACGCCGTCGGTCACCACCAGCACCCGCCGGGCCCCAGTGGACCGTGCCTCCTCGAGCCGCGCGGCCAGGTCGGTCATGTCCCGGTTCGCGTACCGGTACCGCCTCGCCTTGCACAGCCGGATCCCGTCGATGATCGAGGCGTGGTTCAGCTCGTCCGAGATCACCGCGTCCTCCGGGCCGAGCAGCGTCTCGAACACGCCACCGTTGGCGTCGAAGCAGGAGGAGAACAGGATCGTGCCGTCGGTGCCGAGGAATCCCGAGACGCGTCGTTCCAGCTCCAGGTGCAGATCCTGGGTGCCGCAGATGAACCGCACCGAGGCCATCCCGAAGCCGCGCTCGTCCAACGCCCGGTGCGCCGCGGCCAGGATGTCCGGGTGATCGGCCAGACCCAGGTAGTTGTTCGCGCAGAAGTTCAGCACCTCGGCAGGTGCACCCTGACTGCCTGCGGAAGGGCCGCCGTCGGGCGCTCCGGCCAGCACGTGCGCGGACTGGGGCGAGGAGATCGCCCGTTCCTGTTTGTACAGGCCGGCCGAGCGGAGCTCGTCCAGCTCGGCCTGCAGTTCTCCAGCGATCGCGTACATGGGCTCCTCCTACAGGGTCGTCCAGTCCAGCACCACTTTGCCGCCCGCCCCGGCGTGAGCGGCCGCGAACCCGGCCTCCCACTCGGTAGCCGGCAGCCTGTCGGTCACCACTGAGGTGATCGCGTGCAGCAGCCAATCGCTGGTCTGCAGCATCGAGCTCATCGCGTTCCAGGTCTCGAACATCTCCCGCCCGTAGATGCCCTGCAGCGTGAGCATCTGCGTGACTACCAGGGACCAGTCGAGGTCGATCGACTGGCTCGGCAGACCGAGCAGGGCGATCTTCCCGCCATGGTTCATCACCCGGATCATCTCCGGCAGGGCGCTCGGGTGGCCGGACATCTCCAGGCCGACGTCGAAGCCCTCCCGCAGGTGCAGCACCTCCGGGGCGCGGTCCACCGGTGTGCCCGAGACGTTCAGCGCCAGGTCCACCCCCATCCGCTCGGCGATCGCGAGACGCTCGGGTGAGATATCGGTGATCGCGACGTAGCGCGCACCTGCGTGGCGCACCACGGCCGCCGCCATCAGGCCGATCGGGCCGGCCCCGGTGATCAGCACGTCCTCGCCCACCACACCGAACTTCAGTGCCGTGTGCACCGCATTGCCGAACGGGTCGAAAATCGCCCCGAGGTCGGCGGTGACGGCGTGCCCGCCCTCGCGGGTGTGCGACCAGACGTTCTCCTGCGGGATCACCACGTACTCGGCGAACGCCCCGTCCCGCTGCACGCCCACGCTGACGGTGCGGATACAGAGCTGACGGCGCCCGGCCCGGCAGTTGCGGCACATCCCGCACACGATGTGACCCTCGCCGGAGACGAGCTCGCCGATCGCGACGTCGTGCACCATCTCACCCACGGCGACGACCTCGCCGTAGAACTCGTGCCCCGGGATCAGCGGCGCCGGCACCATGGATGCGGCCCAGGGGTCCCAGTCCAGGATGTGCAGGTCCGTGCCGCAGATCCCGGTGGTGTGCACCCGGATCTTCACCTCCCCGATGCCGGGCTCAGGTTCGGGGCGATCGACGAGCTCCAGCCCAGGGTGCGGGCCGGCCTTGTAGAGGGCTTTCATCGCTGAGGATCCTCCTGGCGTGTGTCCAGATGGTGGAACGCTATCAAGGGTGCCGAGCGGGCCGGCCGCAGGGGAGAGGTGTCCATTGCGTGAGCCGGCGCCGGCGCTAGCGTGGGGATCATGTCGATACCCCCGCCGCCCGCCCCGACCTCCACCACGGGGCCGAAGATCCTCACCTTCTCCGGTGCGGCGGTCCTCGTACTGGCCATCGCGGTGATCGTGGTGGTGGTGCGGCTGTTCCTCTCCGTGCTCCCGTTCGGCGTCGTGGCCGCCGACGGCGCGCCCGGCCCGGACGCAGCCGGTGGCACCGAGGTGCCCGGCACCGTGAGTCTCGAGCTGACGGCGGACAGCACCTATGTGGTCTACCTTGCCCACCCGAGTGGGCTCGACGGCGTCGAGCTGGCCGAGGCGGTGACCGTCACCGGTCCTGGTGGCACGCCGGTGGCAGGGATCCCGGCACCGGCGAGCAGCTCGACAATGAACGGGGTGACGGCGCAGGACGTGTTCGCCTTCCGGACTGACGCTGCGGGGGAGTACACGGTGGCTGCCCCGGCGCTCGCAGACTCCGCGGCCACCCCCTGGGCCACCGTGGTGGTGGCGGAGGGGCATGACATGCAGGGCTTCTTCGGTGGTCTCTTCGGCAGTGTCTTCGGGGTGTTCGCCGCGATCGCGCTGGGTGTGGCCGGTGTCGGGATGACGCTCGGCGGGGCGATCTGGTGGTACATCCGCGTGCACCCGCAACGGCCGTACGCGCCTCATTGACGTGACCGATCAGTGTCTTTCGAGGGTGTCGCCGACGCGGGCTGACACGTAGTCTCGAGCCATGGCCGATCTGCATGATCTGACCGCCCGCGAACTGGCCGCTGCGATCCGCTCCGGGACGACCTCACCGGCGGAGGTGCTGGCCCACACCGAGGCCAGGATGGAGGAGCTCGGCGAGCGCATCGGTGCCTTCGTCACCGCCGCCCCCGAGCTCGCTCGCACAGAGGCTGACGACGCGGCACGCCTCCTCGCCGATCACGACGCCGAGACGCTCGCCGCCGAGCACCCGCTGCTCGGCGTCCCGTTGCCGATCAAGGACCTCACCATGGTGGCCGGCGTGCCGATGCGGGCCGGGAGCGCCGCCATGGATGGGTTCGTCCCGCCGGCCGACGACGGCATCGTCACCCGATTCCGTGAGGCCGGCAGCGTGATGGTCGGCAAGACCAACACCCCGAGATCGGGCTGCCCTGCTACACCGAACCCGAGATCGCACCCCCGGCCCGCACCCCCTGGGACCTGACCCGATCCGCCGGTGGTTCCTCCGGCGGGGCCGCGGCGGCCGTCGCGGCCAGGATCGTGCCGATCGCGCACGGCAGCGACGGTGGCGGCTCCCTCCGTATCCCGGCCAGTGCGTGCGGGCTGGTCGGGCTCAAGGCCAGCCGTGGGCGGGTCTCGAACGGGCCGCTCGGCGTGGACGGGGCGGCGCTGGCCACGCAGGGTGTGCTCACCCGGGACGTGCGGGACACGGCACTGGCGCTGGACCTGCTCAGCCGCCCGTGGCCTGGCGACTCGGCGCTGCTGCCCGGCCCGCAGACCTCCTTCCTCGATGCATGTGAGCGGCGTGGGCAAGGGTTGCGCGTGGGGGTCGTGACCACGCCGTTCATCACGCCCGAGGCGCCGGTGCATGGTCAGGCAAGGGCCGCCGTCGAGCGAACCTCCCGGGTGCTGGAGGAGATGGGCCACCAGGTGAGCGAGGCGCCGGTGCCGTTCCAGCCGGAGGAGTGGACCCCATTCCTGGACGTGTGGTCGGTGATGGCGGCGACTGCGCCGATCCCGCCGGAGGCCGAGCACCTGCTGGTGCCGTTGACCCAGTGGATGCGCGAGCGCGGCCGGGGCGTGAGCGGCCTGGCGTACGCCCGCGCGATCGGCGCCGGGCAGCAGCGCACCCGGCAGGCGGCCGCCCGGTGGGCCGAGTTCGACGTGATCTGCATGCCGACCCTGGCGCAGCCGCCCGCGCCGATCGGCTCGATTCGCAACGACGCCGACCCGGAGGCGGACTTCTGGGCGCAGTGCGCTTTCACCCCGTGGACCAGCACCTGGAACATTCTCGGGTGGCCGGCGATCTCTCTGCCGGTGCACTGGGCGCCAGCGTCTCCCGACGGCGGCCCCGACCTCCCGTTCGGCGTGGCCCTGGGTGCGGGGCTGGGTGGCGAAGAGCGGCTGCTTTCCCTGGCGGCCGCGCTGGAGGAAGCGATGCCCTGGGCGGACCGCCGGCCACCGGTGAGCTGACGATCAGCCCATGCGGGCACAGCGATCCCGCCGAGGACCAGGCGGACCATGGTGTTCGCCCCTCACCACCATCACGTGCGCCGGCCCGCCCGTTCCGCGAACGCGTCGAGGGCTTGAGTCACCTCGCGGGCGTGCCACGTGCGGTTGCGGCGGCGGCCCGCGACCGCTTGGGTGAGGATGCCGACCGACTCGAGCGCGTCGATGGCGGCCTGTGCGGTGTGGGCGGAAACGCCGAGTTGTGCCTGGATGTGCCGCACTGTCACGACCGGTTGGCCGATGAGCACGTCGATGGTGCGCCAGACGGCGGCACCGCGACGTGCCGTGATCGCTTCCCGCCACCGTGAGTCGATCTCATGGATGTCGGCGAGAAGCTGATGGCCGTTGGCCAGCGCCCGGAAGGTGGCTTCGATCATCCCTACCAGCAGGGGAGCAAGATCGCCTTCGCGATATGCGGTCAGGGTTCTCACGTAGTCTGCGGTGTCGGTGAGCAGTCCTGCGGAGATGGGCACGGTGACGCGACGTGAAAGTCCCGAACGCCGGACCATGGCATGCACGAGCGCCCGGCCTGTGCGCCCATTGCCGTCGGTGAAGGGGTGGATGGTCTCGAACTGAGCGTGCGCGATCGCCGCATGCACGAATGCAGGGAGATCGGTACGAGCGGTGAACGTGACCAGATCATCCATCGCAGCCTGGACGCGGCTGTGATGAGGGGGAACGAAGGTGGCGCGGTGTGGCCCCGCGGCGTCGCCGCCGATCCACACCTGCTGAGTCCGCCACGTGCCTCCGGTATGGAGCGTCTGCCTCGCCATCAGCGCAGCGTGCATCTCCACGATGGTCTCAGTGGAGATGTCGCTGGCACGATTCAGAGCGGCCTGTATCGCCGAGACATTGCCGGAGACCAGGCGTGCGTTGGCACTGGCCTCCTCACCGAGTTCGGCGAGGGCGAGCTGGCGGGCGCCGACGGTGATGTTCTCGATCTGTGAGGAGGCCGCCGACTCCGAGCGCAGCAGTACCGCGCTGATCGGGGCGATCTCCCGGTCGCCGAGAACCTCGGAGGCGGCGTTGTCGAAGCGTGCGACCTGCACCGCCGCATCTTCGGCCTCCGTGGCCAGCTCAGATGGAACGAGAACAGAGAGGTCTGTGATCGGCGGGACGACGGCAGACTCGTAGGGCCCACTCGCGGCCCGGCGCCTGCGATGCGAGAACAGCTGGCGTCGGCAGGCTGCCAGTCATGGGTCTCATACGTGAGCGTCGGCCAGTCACAGTGAAATGGCGGTGTCGTTTCATTCACTACCATCGCCTCCTTATTGAAATTTATCTCATAACCTTCAATAAGGATCGGTGGCTTCACACACTGCCACGGCCGACGGCGCGAGCAGGCGGCTGTGTGAAGTCCGACCGGGAATCGCCGGCCAGGCGAGAGCAGCCTCAGCGGCGCCGCTTGCGCCAGGAGAACCAGCCGAACGCCACCCCGGAGAGCAGCACGAGCACCCCGATCACGGGGATCCACGGCACGTTGAGCCCTTCGCCGGCACCGGGAACCGGGCCGGTCGCCCGGAGGGCAGGGTCGTCAGAACTCAGGTGCCACGTCACGGACGAACCGGACAGGTCGCCGTCATGAGCGGTCACGCCGTTCGGGAAGGTGACGGTCAGGTCCACCGACCACGGCGCGGCGTCCTCGGTGGCGTTCAGCTCACTGAAGTCTCCGGTCACCACGTACTCGTCCCCATCCCGGGTGATCGTGAGCGCGTTCCCGGTGGCCGAGGCCACCCGGTCGAGGGGCGTGCGGGTGAGCGTGAGGGTGATGCCGGTGTACTCGCCGTCGTCGTAGCGCTGCCCGGTGACCCCCTCGTCCGGGGCCGCGGCGAGGTCCTCTTCGATCCCGTCCACCAGGCTCTCCGGGTCCTGCCCCTGCTCGATCATCCAGGCTCGCTCGACGGCGACCGTCACCTCCCCGGAGAGCGTGTCCGTCTCCGAGATGGTCACCTCGCCCTCCACCCGGAGGCAGCCGGCCAGCAGGGTGAGGCCGAGAATGGCGACCAGGGCAGTCAGGATTCGCTTCACGGTCCGAGTGTGTCACCCGTCGCTGAATGATCTGCCGGTCAGTGCCTGCCGGATCGCGGTCGCGCACCTCGTGGCATCGCCCTCGCCGTAGCGGGTGCGCGGCCAGAAGAACCCGCGCAGCCCATCGCCCTTGGTCCGGGGGACCACGTGCAGGTGCAGGTGCGGCACTGACTGGCTGACCACGTTGTTAACCGCCACGAAGGTGCCCTGCGCCCCGAGGGCTGTGGGGATGACGCTGGCCAGCCGCTGCCCGGCGGACCAGAACGCGCCCGCCAGGTCGGCCGGCAGATCCGGCAGGGTGGGGACGTGCCGGCGCGGGACGAGCAGGGTGTGCCCCTGGAAGACGGGGCGGGCATCGAGGAAGGCGACCACGTCCGGCTCGTCCATGACGACGTGCGCCTCGAGGTCGCCGCTGACGATGCGGCAGAACGTGCACGGTGCACCGTCGATGCTGACCATGCTGCCATCGTGTCAGGCGCGTGCCGTCGCTGGGGAGAACGCCCCTGGCGTGGATATTGCGGATGCGAGACGCTGCCGGCTCCGATCGAGACATTCATCACCCGGGTCTGCACGGGGCGAGGCGGCCGGGCCCACATGTTCCTGACATGAAGAACGGCCGACCCGTGCCGGGCCGGCCGTCCGAGAGAGTGGTTCAGTTCTCTCCGAGCTTGCCGTCGAGGAAGTCCCTGCCCTTGTCGATGTGCTCGGAGTGCTGGCCGCCGGTCTTCTCGTCAGCGAAGTTCGCGGCAGCGTCGAGGCCCTGGTCGGTCTGCTCCTCGTTCTTGAGCGCCTCGGAGGCCTTGTTCTTGATGTCGTCGAATCCCACCATGCGGATCTCCCTCTCCTCGGGACGGTTCAGGCACCGGAATAGTGCCCTGCGCCACAGTGTGTCTCATTTCGGTCACGGACGCATCGCGGGGCCGGTGAACCGCGGGTGAAGACGAGGCGAAGAGCCACGATCAGAGTTGAGTGGAATAGACTCAACCCTGGTCCCGTTGCACCGGTCAGACACTGACCTATCCGGAGGATTGATGGACACCAAGCTCACCACCAAGTCCCAAGAAGCCGTTGCCGCCGCCGTGCAGTCCGCCACCCAGGCGGGGCATGCGCAACTCGAACCCGTGCATCTCCTGGGTGCGCTTCTCGAACAGACTGACGGGGTCGCCGTCGCCCTGCTCGGCGCCGTAGGCGCCGATCGGACCCACCTGGCCCAGCAGGTGCGGGGGATCACGGCCGCTCTCCCTGCCGCGGCAGGCACCTCGGTGACCCAGCCGCGGATGTCCCGTGCCATGCTCACCGCCATCGAGGCTGCCGGCGACGAGGCCAAGGCACTCGGGGACGAGTACGTCTCCACCGAGCATCTCCTGCTCGGCCTGGCCAAGGACGCCGGGACCATCGGAGATGCGCTGCGCTCAACCGGAGCCTCCCGTGATCAGCTGCTCGAGGCGCTGCCGCAGGTGCGTGGCTCGGCTCGGGTGACCACTCCGGATCCGGAGGGCACTTTCCAGGCGCTCGAGAAGTACGGCGTCGATCTCACGGCGGCCGCCCGCGAGGGCAGGATCGATCCGATCATCGGGCGCGACTCCGAGATCCGTCGGGTAGTGCAGGTGCTCTCTCGGCGGACCAAGAACAACCCTGTGCTGATCGGCGACCCCGGCGTCGGCAAGACGGCCGTCGTGGAGGGTCTCGCGCAGCGCATCGTGGACGGCGACGTCCCCGACTCGTTGCGTGACAAGCGCCTCATCTCCCTCGACCTGGCCGCGATGGTGGCCGGTGCGAAGTACCGGGGCGAGTTCGAGGAGCGGCTCAAGGCCGTGCTGGATGAGATCAAGAGCTCCGATGGCGAGATCGTCACCTTCATCGACGAGCTGCACACAGTGGTCGGAGCCGGCGCCTCCGAGGGGTCCATGGACGCCGGCAACATGCTCAAGCCGATGCTCGCCCGTGGTGAGCTGCGGATGGTCGGAGCCACCACGCTGGACGAGTTCCGCGAGCATGTGGAGTCCGACCCTGCCCTGGAGCGCCGGTTCCAGCAGGTGTTCGTCGGGGAGCCGTCAGTGGATGACACCGTGGCGATCCTGCGCGGGATCGCGCCCAAGTACGAGGCGCACCACCAGGTGACGATCGCCGACGGCGCGCTGGTAGCGGCCGCGCAGCTCTCCGATCGGTACATCACCGGCCGGCAGTTGCCGGACAAGGCGATCGACCTGATCGATGAGGCAGCATCCCGCCTGCGGATGGAGCTGGACTCTTCCCCGGTGGAGATCGACGAGCTCCGCCGCGCCGTGGACCGGCTGAAGATGGAGGAGTCCTATCTGTCGGAGTCCGACGACGACGCCTCCCTCGCCCGACTGGAGAAGCTGCGCGCCGACCTCGCCGACCGGTCGGAGGAGTTGGCCGCACTGAACGCGCGGTGGGAGGCCGAGAAGGCCGGGCACAACCGGGTCGGAGACTTGAAGGCCCAGCTCGATGCGATGCGTACCGAGGCCGAGCGCGCCCAACGGGAAGGTGACCTGGAGAGGGCCTCGCGCCTGCTCTACGGGGAGATCCCCGCAGTGGAGCAGCAGATCGCCGAGGCCGAGGCGGCCGAGTCGCAGACGAGTGCGACGACGGATCCGATGATCGCTGACCATGTGGGCGTCGAAGAGATTGCCGAAGTGGTCGGTGCCTGGACCGGGATCCCGACGGGCCGGCTGCTCGAGGGGGAGACCCAGAAGCTGCTGCACATGGAGGACGAACTCGGCCGCCGCCTGATCGGTCAGGGTGATGCGGTGCGCGCCGTCTCCGATGCTGTGCGCCGCTCGCGTGCGGGCATCGCCGATCCCGACCGGCCCACCGGATCGT
This sequence comes from Ruania alba, assembly GCF_900105765.1. Taxonomy (NCBI): domain Bacteria; kingdom Bacillati; phylum Actinomycetota; class Actinomycetes; order Micrococcales; family Ruaniaceae; genus Ruania; species Ruania alba. The sequence goes on along the minus strand of NZ_FNTX01000002.1, from coordinate 142,083 downwards.
TCCTGTTCCTCGGGCCCACCGGGGTGGGAAAGACCGAGCTGGCCAAGTCGCTGGCGGACTTCCTCTTCGACGACGAGCGCGCGATCGTGCGCATCGACATGAGCGAGTACGGGGAGAAGCACTCCGTGGCTCGTCTCGTCGGTGCCCCGCCCGGGTACGTCGGGTACGAGGAGGGTGGTCAGCTCACCGAGGCCGTTCGCCGTCGCCCGTACTCGGTGGTACTGCTGGACGAGGTGGAGAAGGCGCACCCGGAGGTCTTCGACATCCTGCTCCAGGTGCTCGACGACGGTCGGCTCACCGACGGCCAGGGGCGCACCGTGGACTTCCGCAACGCCATCCTGGTGCTCACCTCGAACCTGGGGTCCCAGTTCCTCGTGGACGCCACTCTGGAGACGGCGCAGAAGCGGGAGCGGGTGCTCGAGGCTGTGCGGGCCGCGTTCAAGCCCGAGTTCCTGAACCGGCTCGACGAGGTGGTCGTCTTCGACGCGTTGAGCGTCGACGAGCTGGGGAGCATCGTGGACCTGCAGCTGGAGCGGATGGCGGCCCGGCTCGCCGACCGGAGGCTCACCCTCGACGTCACCGCCGCCGCCCGCGAGTGGTTGGCGCTGGAAGGGTATGACCCTGCCTACGGGGCGCGGCCCCTGCGCCGCCTCATCCAGCGCGAGATCGGCGATCAGCTGGCGAAGATGCTGCTCGCCGGCGAGATCGCTGACGGCGGGACCGTGGCGGTCGACCGGCCAGAAGTGCTGAACGAGTCCGGGCTCGTGCTCAGGGCCGGTTGATCGTCCCCTCCGCAGAGAATGGCTCGTCGTTCTGGTTGCTCTGACCAGAACGACGAGCGATTCCTCTGTGAGCGGTCTGCTGCGTCAGCTGATCTCCACGTCACCGGAGACGAACGTCCCCTGCATGGTTGACCCCTCGCTGACGGCGGCGATGCAGGTGAACTTGCGGTCGCCGGCGTCCCAGGTGGACTGTGAGGGGTAGAGGGCGAGGTAGGTCAGCCCGGTGGTGTCCATGCCGTCGGGCAGCATCCCCTGGAGCTCCTCGAGGCAGAACGGGTCCGCCTCGTCCTGGAAGACGTCTTCGCCCGGGAACTCCGGATATGTGGACTCATCCACGACGAGCTCGGTGTAGACCTCCGCGGCGTGCGGTTCATTGCACGGAACCTGCTGCAAGTTCTGCTGGCTGTCGCGCTCGGTCGACTCCAGGCAGTTCCCCGGCAACAGGTCCACGTCCAGCACGGGCGCGGGCTCGGCCACGTCGTTCGGGTTGTTCAACTCACCCGCGGGCTCGGGCTCCGCACCGGTGGGCTCCTCTGAGGTGGGGTCGGCCACCGTGGGTGTCGGGTCTGGATCATCGCCGCCGGACATCAGGGCGCGGATCCCGAAGAAGCCACCGACGGCCAGGATGAGCACGACAACGATGATGCCGACGATGATCGGCGCCTTGCTCGAGCCGGGCGTGGGACCGCCGGGCGGTGGTGCCTGACCGTAGGGAGATCCCTGGCCATAGGCGGATTGTCCGTATCCCGGCTGCTGCGGCTGGCCGTATGCGGGCTGCTGGCCGTGTTGCCCGTACCCCGGGTGGTGTGGCTGGCCGTATCCGGGCTGCTGGCCCGGGTTCCCGTATCCCGGTTGCTCAGGCTGCCCGTAGCCAGGCTGCTGCGGGTGCCCGTATCCCGGCTGTTGGCCAGGCTGCTGGGGCTGCTGTCCGGGTTGCTGGTTCGGATCCCAGGGCGTCGTCATGCTCGCAGCCTATGAGTGCAGGTGCTCTCGATGCCAGGCCGGGTCGGGAGGAGAACTCCCCATGCTCACCCCGCCAGCAGGTCGCCCTCGAACGGACCGGAACCGCCCCGGGCCACGCACAGCACCTCGGTCACTCCCTGGTTCCAGGCCTCCTCTGACGGAGCGAGGTACCACGGGGTCAACGGCGTGCTGCTGGCCAGTTCGCTCACGGCCGGTGCACAGGCCTCCAGGGCTTGTTCAGCGACAGCGTCCGTGCCGGGGAAGTCACCGGTGAGCGGATGGCTCGAGATCGCCTGGGCGATGTGCTGCTGCTCGCACGGCACCAACCGCACTTCGCCGACGATCTGTCCCGGCGGCAAGAACTCGATGCAGTTGCCCACCGCGACATTGCTCGCGCCGACCGTGCGGGCCTCGGTCACGTCGCCTGCTTCCGGGCGTTCGACCATTCGGTCGATGGTGCCGTTTCCTGCGAGCACCACAGTCAGGAGCACCCATGCGATCGTGAAGAATGCGCCGAGCCCGATGCCGGTCCAGGCCAGGCCCATGCTGCGGCGCCGATGACGGCGCACCCGTCCGCGGGCCACCAGCCCTAGTGCGACGGCGACCGGGCCCAGCAGGGCGGTGGCCACCGAAGCGACGGCGGTGGGCTCGACCTTCGCGCGCTGCAGGACCGGGAAGGTGAATTCACCATAGGAACCCTGCGCTGCGTGGGGCTCTGGCGCGGGACGGCTGCCGTACATGCTCTGCCCGACCGGGCCCTGCGGTGTTGACTGCGGCGCCTGGGGGATCGGGGGGAGGGTGGGGTCGGCGGCCGGGCCAGGTCCGGTGTAGGGGGCCGCCTGACCGGATGGTGGTGCGTAGGGGGGTGTCTGGCCGGGCGGGGGCGCATCAGGGGCCGCCTGACCCGACGGGGGCGCGTAGGGGGTGCCTCCGGCCGGAGGGTTCTCAACGCCGGCAGCGGGGGCTTGCGGATGCGCCGGCGAGGGTTCGGGCCTGGTCCATTCGGCGCCCGTGGCGCCCCAGCTGTGCGGATCCGCCCATACGCCCTGCTCTGGCCCAGGAGCGTGCTCGGGCGCCGGCTGCTCGGGCTCCCCGGAGTGGTTCATGAGACGACCTTAGCCCGCATGCAGCAGGTGTGGATCTCATCCGTTGACATGTGACTGAATGGTCACCTATTGTGGCCGTGTGCTCGACGATGACCCCGTGTTCAAGGCGCTGGCGGACCCGATCCGCCGGCTGCTCCTGGACGTGCTGTTCGAACGGGAGGGTCGCTCTCTGGGTGAGCTGGAGGGCGCCGTGAACGAGCACGTGGAGATGACCAGGTTCGGTGTTGCCAAGCACCTGCGCCTGCTCGAGCAGGCAGGCCTGGTCGTCACGCGCAAGCACGGGCGAACGAAGCTGCACTACCTCAACCCCGTGCCGATCCAGCAGATCCACCGGCGGTGGATCGGCAAGTACACCGAGCGGGCGGGGATCGCGTCCGTCCTGCTCGGCATGAAGGAAACGATCGAGAGAACCGCGTCGGAACAGCCGGACGCGTCGGACCAGCCGGACCGACCGAACCGGTCAGACCCTGAACCGAAGGACGAACAATGAGCGAGAACCTGATCCAGGTCTACAGCATCTACATCCACGCACCTGCCGCCACCATCTGGAAGGCGATCACCGAGTCGGAGTACACCACCCGCTGGGGGTACGGCGGCGAGTCGGAGTACGACCTGCGGCCCGGTGGGGCGTACCGCAACCTCACCACACCCGAGATGAGGGAGATGGGAATGGGTGATGTCGCCGTCAGCGGCACTGTGGTGGAGGCCGACGAGCCGACCAAGCTCGTGCTCGACTGGTCCCCTGCCTGGCACCCGGACAAGGCGCCGACCCGCCTGACCTGGGAGCTCACCGAGTACCCCTCGGGCCTCACCCAGGTGGTGCTCACGCATGACCTGACGGCGGCACCGGAGCTGGCTGCCGAGGTCGCCGGAGGCGGGGAGCCTGCCCAGGGTGGCGGTGGCTGGCCGTGGTGCCTCTCCGGCCTGAAGACCCTGGTGGAGACCGGCAAGGAGATGGGCGCCTGACCATCAACTGACCCCCACCCGGCCACCCGGCCACCCACCCCCTTGCGCGAGTGCGGAGGATCTCGCTCACCTCGTGAGATATGAGCGAGATTCACCGCACTCGCGAAGCAGCGAGTGCGGGCACGGGCGCTCCTACTCGACCTCGAGCACCACCGGCACGTGATCCGAGGGCCCCTTGCCCTTACGCTCGTCCCGGTCGATCGTCACCACTCGCACCCGGTCGGCGAGAGGCACGGATGCCCAGGCGAAGTCGATCCGCATCCCCTCGTTCTTCGGGAAGCGCAGCCGCTGGTAGTCCCAATACGTGTACGCCTGCGCGATGTGCTCACGGGTGACCTCGCGGTACCCGGCGCTCGCGAACGCGGCGAACGCCTGTCGTTCGGCGGTCGAGACGTGTGTGGCGCCGTCGAATACCTCGATGTCCCACACGTCCTCGTCCTGCGGAGCCACGTTCCAGTCCCCGAGCAGGCCCACCGGCGTACCGCCCGCCGCCCACGTGGTGGCCGCCCCGCGCAGTGCGTCCAGCCACTCGAGCTTATACGCGTAGTGCGGGTCCTCCAGCGTGCGGCCGTTCGGCACGTACACACTCCACAGCCGGATCCCGGCGCAGGTGGCACCGATGGCGCGAGCCTCCACGTGTTCCTTCCACTGCGGCTGGCCCTCGAAGGACCGCTCCACGGCGTCCAGGCCCACCCGCGAGCAGATCCCGACGCCGTTCCACTGGTTGACGCCATGGTGTGCCACTTCGTAGCCGGCCGCCTCGAACGGCAGATGGGGGAACGCCTCATCCTTGGTCTTCGTCTCCTGGAGCAGCAGCACATCGACGTCGGTGCGTTCCAACCAGGCGACCACTCGTTCGGCCCGGGCACGGATGGAGTTCACGTTCCAGCTCGCAATTCGCACGCGATCACGGTAACTCCGATCGCCCCGACCTCCTGCCGAGCGCAACCGTGTGCGGCGTCTTCCCGCCGGAACGCCGCACACAATTGCGCTCGGCGGATTGGATACCCTGACGGCCGTGACCACCGACACCCCCGCCCCTGGTACCCCCGCCCACCGGCTCGCCGACCTCGTCAACGAGCACGCCGTCGTCCACGGACGCGTCATGCTCAGCAGCGGCAAGGAAGCCGACTACTACGTGGACATGCGCCGCGTGACCCTGCACCACGAGGCCGCCCCGCTGATCGGCCACCTCCTGCTGGACCGGCTCGAGGAGTCCGGCTACGGTCCTGGCGAGATCGACGCCGTCGGGGGCCTCACCCTGGGCGCGGACCCCGTGGTGTGCGCCGTCCAGCACGCCGCGGCCAGCCGCGGACTGGACCTGGACGCCTTCCTGGTGCGCAAGGAGGCCAAGGGGCACGGGATGAAGCGCCAGGTCGAAGGACCCGATGTCGCGGGCAAACGCGTGGTCGTCCTGGAGGACACCTCCACCACCGGCGGTAGCGCCCTGACGGCGGTCCAGGCCTGCCGTAACGCCGGCGCCGAGGTAGTGGCCGTGGCCTCCGTGGTGGATCGCGATACCGGAGCGCGCGAGGCGCTGGAAGGGGCAGAACTGCCCTACCTCTGGGTGCTCTCCGCTGCTGACCTGGGCCTTGCGCCCCAGTAGGCTCGAGGCAGAAAGGGGGCGCCGACCGTGCCCCGCCGGGGGAGTGACGGCTCTGCCGGAGCGAATGAGAGGGAGGTGAGCACCATGGAGATCGTCGGCATCGTGATCCTGCTGGCCGTCCTGGCGCTCGTACTGATCGTCGTGATCTGGGCGGTGGCCACGTACAACGGCTTCGTGAAGCTGCGGAACCTGGTGCAGGAGGCATGGCGCCAGATCGACGTGGAGCTGCACCGCCGGTACGACCTGATCCCCAACCTGATCGAGACAGTGAAGGGGTATGCCGCGCACGAGCGGGCCGTCTTCGACGAGGTGACCCGCGCCCGCGCCCAGGCGGCCACGCCGGGTTCCACGCCCGCCCAGCAGGCGGCGCAGGAGGACATGCTCTCGCAGGCGATCGGGCGCTTGTTCGCCGTGGCGGAGAACTACCCGCAGCTGCAGTCGGTACAGAGCTTCACCCGGCTCCAGGCCGAGCTCACCAACACCGAGGACCGGATCGCCGCCGGCCGCCGGTTCTACAACGCCAACGTGCGCGACCTGAACACCAAGGTGGAGACCTTCCCGCCGAACATCATCGCCAAGATGTTCACCTTCTCCCGCGCGGAGTACTTCGAGGTGAACGACCCGGCCGTGCGGACTGCGCCGTCAGTGTCCTTCCAGGACAAGGGCGGAAATGTAGGTGTCTACTCCCAGCAGCAGCCCACCCGTGCGCCGATGCCGACCGACTCACCGGTACAGCCGGGCACCCAGCCGCAGGGCTACCAGCCGCCGGCGCAGGGCCACGGTCAGCAGTCACCGGCCCCGCCTCAGCAGCCGGGGCAGTACCCGCCGCAAGGCTGATCGGTGCCGAACCGCTGACCGAACACACAGACGAGGGGCTGAGTCCGACCGGACTCAGCCCCTCGTCTGTGTCTGCTTACGCGTCGAGCATCCCGATCAAGTCGCCGATCCCGTCCACCACGGTGGAGGGCCGGTAGGGATAGGCCTCCACCTGGTCGGCCTTCGTGGAGCCGCTGAGCACCAGGAAGGTGCGCAACCCGGCCTCCATCCCCGCGACCACGTCGGTGTCCATCCGGTCCCCGATCATCGCGGTCTGCTCCGAATGGGCGTCGATCCGGTTCAGCGCGGTGCGGATCATCACCGGGTTCGGCTTGCCCACGAAGTACGGCTTGCGGCCCGTTGCCGCCGTGATCATCGCCGCCACGGCGCCGGTGGCAGGTAGCGGCCCTTCCGAGGACGGCCCGGTCACGTCCGGGTTGGTGGCGATGAACCGGGCGCCGTCGGCCACGAACCGGATCGCCTTGGTGATGGCCGAGAACGAGTAGGTCCGGGTCTCCCCGAGCACCACGTAGTCGGGGGAGGAGCTGGTGAGGGTGTAACCCTGCTCGTACAGGGCCGTGGTGAGCCCGGCTTCGCCGATCACGAAGGCGCTCCCGCCGGGCACCTGGTCCGCCAGGAAGGTGGCCGTGGCCAGCGCCGAGGTCCAGATCGACCCCTCTTCCACGTCGATCCCGGAGTGCCGCAAGCGGGCCGCCAGGTCGCGCGGGGTGTAGATCGAGTTGTTCGTGAGGATCTGGAAGGGGATCTCCTTCTTCCGCAGCGCCGCCACGAAGTCCGCGGCGCCGGGCAGCGGCTGCTCCTCATGCACCAGCACGCCGTCCATATCGGTGAGCCAGTTGGCGATCTCGGGCATCTCGTCTCCTCCAGGCGATCTGAGCGGGCTGGCGCCCTCCGAACAGCCTACGGCGCAGCCGCGCGCACCCTGGCGCCGCAAGAAGCGATACTGGGACCGTGGAGACTGAGGTGGGCGTCGGCCCGTGGCCGGGCGGCCCCGAGCAGTGGCCGGACGATCCCCGCTACGACCCCGAACTGCTCGCACAGGGAGACCGGCGCAACGTCGTCGACCGCTACCGGTACTGGCGGATGGACGCGATCATCGCCGACCTGGACACCTCCCGCCATCCGTTGCACATCGCGATCGAGAACTGGGGCCGCGACTTCAACATCGGGTCCGTCGTGCGCACGGCGAACGCCTTCGCCGTCGCCCAGGTGCACATCATCGGCCGACGGCGGTGGAACCGTCGTGGAGCGATGGTCACCGACCGCTACCAGCACCTGGAGCACTGGGAGGACGTCGCTTCCTTCGCGAGATGGTGCGCGGACGAGGAGCTACCGATCCTCGGGGTGGACAACGTGCCGGGCTCGGTGCCGATCGAGGGGCGCGAGCTGCCGCGAGCGGGTGTGATGCTCTTCGGCGAGGAGTCTCAGGGCCTGAGCGCCGAGGCCCGCGAGGCGGCTGAGGTGATCCTGCACATCACCCAGTTCGGCTCCACCCGGTCCATCAATGCCGGCGCTGCTGCGGCGATCGCGATGCACGCGTGGATCACCCAGCATGCGGAGATACCGGGGCCGACTTCTCGCTGATCGGTGCAACGGTCGGGGCCCCTGCCTGCTCCCCGAGGTGTCAGTGTTCGTCTCTCCGGCGCCAGCGAAGCGACGACGGGTGGCACCTCGCGGGAGCGACGACGGATGGCACCTTGCGGGTGTCACCCGGTGCAGGTGCCACGTCTGGTCGCTCTGGTGCCCTGGAGGCGACGAGGGGTGGCATCTCGCGCGGAGGTCGCCCGGCCGAGGTGCCACCGGTTGTCGCCGCGGGGCGAGGTTCCCGACGGCAAACGGCACCTACCGACGGAGGGTGGCCGTGGCGAAGGGCGGATCCCGACGGCGAGTGGCACCTACTGGTGGACGGTCGCCGCGCGTCACCCGTGCCAGAGCGCAGGGGTCAGACCGGTACCTGCTCGGGCGTCCGTTCACCGGCGGCCGCCGCGCGCTCCCGCTGGTGCGCCACGATCGCGGACCAGCCGGCCGCAGCGCAGGCCACGGCGACCATGCCGTAGACGGCCCATCGAGCGCCGTCGGGAATGGCGATGACTTCGGTCAAGGAGCGCACGTTCGTGAGTACGATCAGGGCCCCGGCGGCGGTGCCGAGCACCCGAGCGGGCACCAGCCGCACCAGCCAGGCGGCCAGCGGGGCAGCTACGACGCCGCCGGCGAGCAGTGCCAGCGCCCACTGCGGGCGGATCCCTGCTGTCCCGATCCCGATCAGGAACCCGGCGCTGGCGGCGACCGCCACGACGAACTCGCTGGTGGAGATGGAGCCCACGACCTTGCGTGGTTCCAGCTGACCGCTCGCCAGGATCGCCGTGGTCCCGACCGGCCCCCATCCGCCACCGCCGATGGCACTCACCAGGCCGGCCACGAACCCGAGCGGGGTGAGGAACCGGCGCCGCAGCGGCCTGCCGAGCGTGTCAGTCCGGATCGCCTGCATCGAGAACCGAACCAGCACATAGCCACCCAGCCCGAGGAGTAGCACAGCCATCACGGGGGCGGCCACCGCCACCGGCAGGCGGGAGAGCGCGGTCGCACCAAGGAACGCTCCGACAGCACCTGGAATCGCGAGTCGGCGCACCACTTGCCAGTCCACGTTGCCGAACTTGCGGTGCGCGACGCCCGAGGCGAGCGTGGTGCCGATCTGTGCCAGGTGCACGGTCGCTGAGGCGGACGCCGGCTGGAGGCCGATGGCGAGCAGCAGCGTGGTGGAAGTGACGCCGTGCCCCATCCCCAGGCTGCCGTCCACGAGCTGTGCGCCGAGCCCGACGAGGGCGAGCAGAACGAGCGTGGTCACAGGTGGTCTCCTCGTGGTCGGATGTCTCGACCGGACGCCACGACCATATCCGAGTGAGTTGGTCGGATTAGGGGGATATTCGGCGAGTCCACATCCTGGTCGCCCGGACGGAATCAAGCGTCGATGTGGCGACCAGGGAGCACCCAGCACAGGAATCGAACGTCGATCCGGTCATCCCGAGCCGCCAGATCGACGTGTGATTCCGGACGACAGGGGAACCCGATCGGCGCGCGACCTCAGGTCACGGGCTGCGCCAGGCGTCCTCGTCCGCGGTCAGCTCCTGCACGACGGCAGGGACGTGCCCAGCCGCGAGATCGGCGAGCGTCACCTGCTCGAGCACCGCCCGCACGTTCGCACGCAAGGCCACCCACACCTGCGGCAGCACCGCCGCGGCGCCCTGGTAGGCCATCTCGCCGGGCCGTTCATCACGGACGAACACCAGCGGTCCGTCCACGGCACGGATCACGTCCGCCAGCGTTACCTCCGCCGGTGGCCGAGCCAGCACGTGGCCGCCCCCGGCGCCCCGGCGGCTCATCACGATCCCGTCCCGCCGCAGATCGCTGAGAATCCCCTCCAGGAATCGGTGCGGCACTCCGGCCGCGCGCGCGAGCGCCTCGGCGGGCATCGGCGTGTGGCCACCGCCGGCCAACTCGGCCACAGCCCGGACGGCGTAGTCCGCCTTCGCCGAGATCCTCATCGGGGCCTCGTCTGGTGGGCGTGCTCGGTTCTCACCCCAGCAGCCTATCCACGCCGTGGCCCGCACCGTTCGCCCAGCGCCCGGCGCACGCCTCAAGGAGGAGGGCTGCCGCCGCCAGATCCTCCGCACGGGCGATGCGCCAGCGCTGAACACCTGGGTACCGTCGCTCCACCGCCACAACCACCGGAGACCCGATGACGACCCCACCGTCGAGCACCGACGCCACCACGTCCGAACCTGCGGGCACCGAACAGCCTGATGTCGAGGTCATGCCACCGGACACGGTGGACGCCGAGGCCAAGGAGCGGCCGGTCCGGATCAGCCGGCTGTGGTTCTACGCACGCTCGCACCTGCGCATCCTCCTGATCGGCGGAACGCTCACGTTCTTCGGCGGGATCGTCGGGCTCGTTCAACCGGTGATCGCGATGTCGATCATCGAGACCCTCGGTGACGGCGATCCGCTCGGCAACCTGCTCTGGATCCTCGGTGGGGCCGTGCTCGTGGGTGCCGTCCTGGAGGCCTTCGGGCCGTACCTGATGCAGCGCACCGGGCAGAACATCATCCTGACCGTGCGCCGGCGGTTGGTCAGCCAGCTCGTGCACCTGACTGTCCCCGAGGTGGATCGCCTCAAGTCCGGTGACCTCGTCTCCCGGCTCACCTCCGATACCAACCTGCTCCGCACAGTCGCCTCCACCACGGTGATCGGGGGACTGACCGCGATCTTCATGCTGCTCGGTGGGCTGGCCGTGATGGCCTGGATCGACCTGGTGCTGTTCGCGGTCACCCTCTCGATGGCCGCCGTGGTCACCCTGGTGATGCTCGTGGTGATGCCCCGGATCGGCGCTGCCACCCGGGAGTCCCAGACGGCGCTCGGTGACATGGGCGGCATCCTGGAGCGGCTGCTCGGCGCCTTCCGCACCGTGAAGGCCTCCGGTGCCGAGGGCCGCGAGATGGCCTCTCTCGACAAGGCAGCCGTGGAGGCCCGCGACAAGGGCGTCACCGTTGCCGTCTGGGAGGCGCTCGCCGGTGTGCTGGCGTTCCTCCCGGTGAACATCGCCTTCCTGGTGGTGCTCGGCCTGGGCGGTGCTCGCGTGGCCGACGGCGCGATGACGATCGGTTCGCTGATCGGATTCCTGCTGATGCTGTTCTACCTGATGGGCCCGATCGGCTCCCTGGTGCAGGCGCTCTCCCAGCTGCAGACCGGCCTGGCCGCGGTGGCCCGTGTGGAGCAGGTGGATCACCTCGATGCCGAGGATCTCTCCGACGGCGCCCCCACCAGCGCTGCCGGCAGTTCCACCGAGGCAGCTCGGGTGGAGTTCGACGGCGTGGAGTTCCGTTATGAGGCTGACCTCGCCCCGGTCCACCGAGGCGTCTCGTTCACGGCCACCGGCACCGGGCTGACCGCCCTGGTGGGCCCTTCGGGGGCTGGAAAGACCACGATCTTCTCCCTGATCGAAGGGTTCTATCCGGCCACGGCCGGCACGGTGCGCGTGGATGGACGAGACATCGGGGACTGGCCCCTGCGCGAGCTGCGCTCGATGATCGGTTACGTCGAGCAGGACGCCCCTGTGCTGCACGGGACCCTGCGCGAGAACCTCATCATGGCGGCCCCTGAGGCCACCGACGACGACGTCGCACGGGTGGTGGCACAGGCTCGCCTGACCGACCTGGTGGGCCGTCTTCCGGACGGGCTGGACTCCGCCGTCGGGGCTCGGGGCGTGACCCTCTCCGGAGGTGAGCGGCAACGGGTGGCGATTGCTCGGGCGCTGCTGCGCCGCCCCCGTCTGCTCCTGCTCGACGAGGCCACCTCCCAGCTGGATGCCGCCAACGAGGCGGCGCTGCGCCAGGTGATGCTCGAGGCCGCGGGGCGCACGAACGTGATCGTGGTGGCCCACCGCCTGTCCACGGTCACCAGCGCCGATCAGATCGTGGTGCTGGACGCCGGCCGGGTGCGCGCCATCGGCACCCATGCGGATCTGCTCCGCACCGACGACCTCTACCGCGACCTGGCCACCGAGCAGCTGCTCACTGCCGAGAGCTGAGCAGGACCGCGCGCGGGCGCCTCGCTGCCGGACTTCGTGGGAGACTGGGCGCCGACAACACACAAGCCATTAGGAGAGAACGCCATGGGTATTGCTACCCCTGAGGTTTACCAGGAGATGATCAACCGGGCGAAGGAACGCAAGTTCGCCTACCCGGCCGTGAACGTCACCTCCTCCCAGACCCTGACCGCCGCGCTGCGGGGCTTCGCCGAGGCCGAGAGCGACGGCATCATCCAGGTCTCGGTCGGCGGTTCGGAGTACGCCTCCGGCGCCACCATCAAGGACCGCGTCGCCGGCTCGCTGGGCCTGGCTGCCTACGCGGCTGAGGTGGCCAAGAACTACCCGGTCACGATCGCGCTGCACACCGACCACTGCGCCAAGGAGAACTTGGACAGCTGGGTCCGCCCGCTGCTTGCGCACGAGGCCGAGCAGGTGAAGAACGGCGGCCTGCCCTCCTTTCAGTCGCACATGTGGGACGGCTCGGCTGTCCCGCTGGACGAGAACCTCCAGATCGCCGAGGAGCTGCTCGAGCTCTCCCAGGCCGCTCGGACCATCCTCGAGATCGAGGTCGGCGTGGTCGGTGGCGAAGAGGACGGCGTCTCCCACGAGATCAACGACAAGCTCTACACCACCGTGGATGACGGTCTTGCGACCGTGCGTGCCCTGGGCACCGGTGAGAAGGGCCGCTACCTGACCGCCCTCACCTTCGGCAACGTGCACGGCGTGTACAAGCCGGGTGCGGTCAAGCTCCGCCCGGAGATCCTCGGCGAGATCCAGCAGGCCGTCGGCGCCGAGGTGGGCAAGGAGAACCCGTTCGACCTCGTGTTCCACGGTGGCTCGGGCTCCACGGCCGAAGAGGTCGCCCTCGCGGTGGACAACGGTGTGATCAAGATGAACATCGACACCGACACCCAGTACGCCTTCACCCGCCCCGTGGTGGACCACATCTTCCGCAACTACGACGGCGTGCTCAAGATCGACGGCGAGGTGGGCAACAAGAAGGCCTACGACCCGCGCGCCTGGGGCAAACTGGCCGAGGCGGGGATGGCCCAGCGCATCCTCGAGGCCTCGCAGTGGCTGCGCTCGGCAGGTCAGAAGCTGGCCTGACCGGCAGCAACGACTATTGCGCAGTGCCGAACGCAACTCTGTGCGGCGTTTCCTCGTGATTCGCCGCACAGAGTTGCGTTCGGCGCCTTGCGAGTGCGGGTGCCGGGTGCGGGTGGTGAGGCCTCAGCCCGCCAGGTGTGCGAACCGTTCCTCGAGCTCGCTCCACGGACCGACCGCTGCCACCGCACCGTCCTCAAGTACCACCACTCGGTCAGCCAGGGCCAACGCAGCCCGCTTCGACGTGGCGCCGATCACCGTGGTGCGCCGCTCCCGCAGCGCCGCCCACAGCTCCAGCTCCGTGGTCGCGTCCAGCGCGCTGGAGACGTCGTCCGCGAGCAGCAGATCGGTATCGGTGGCCAGGGCGCGAGCCAGCGCCAGACGCTGCACCTGACCGCCGGAGAGCCGCACCCCACGATGCCCGACCAACGCCTCCACGCCACCGGCGGAGGCCACATCCTCGGCCAGTCGGGCGTCTTCGACCGGTCGCACGGTGTCGCGATCGTGGTCGAGCCGGATGTTGTCGGCGAACGTTCCGGAGAGCACCCGCGGCACCTGGGCCACGTGTGCCACCTGACCCGGGCGCAGGAACATCTCGGCATCGGCCACGGCACGCCCGTTCCAGCGGATCTCCCCGCGGTGGGACGTCAGCCCCGCCAGCGAGGCGAGCAGGCTGGACTTGCCCGACCCCACCTGGCCCACCAGCAGCACCAGCTCGCCAGCCTCCACCTGCAAGTTCACATCCAGCACACCGATGGTGCCGTCGTCGTGCACGGCGGTGACGCCGGCCAGCTCCAGGTGCTCGAGGCGTTCCCTGCTCGGTGGCGCGGCCGGTGGTGCCGCACCGGTGAGCAGGTCGATCTCGTCCGGCAGGTGCATCAGGTCCACACCGCCGGCGAAGGCGCTGGTGGCCTGCTGCCACGAACGCGTGCCCGGTGCCTCGGTCACCACGGAGCCGGCGACCCGGCCGAACCAGTCGAACCCGTTCACGGCGTTCGCCACCAGCAGCGCCGTCGCCAGCCCCCACCAGTCCCAGAGCACGGCCGCCCACGCGGTCACCACTCCGGCCTGCACCATCACGATCGGCACCCCGTCGAGCACCGCCTGCACGCGGTGCTCACGCACGGCAGCGCGCACTCGTCCGGAGTCCACCCGCTGCAGGTGCGCGTGCACGTCGGGCGTGGCCCCGGCGAGCTTGACCGTGCGGGCGGACTCCAGCGCGGAGACCAGCGACCGTCCGAATCCGGCCCGCGCCAGTGACGCCGCCGCAGCAGACCTGCCTGCGATCGGCCGACCCACGGTGGAGGCGAGTGCCGAAGCGACCATCACCGCGAGCAGCACACCGCCGGCTAGCCAGCTGCCGGCGAAGGCTGCGGTGGCTGCGGCGATCACTAGGCCATTGATGAAGTCCACCCACCGGTCGGCGTAGCGGGCGTAGCGGTCGGCATCCATGCTGCGCGCCACCACCTCGCCGGGAGGTGTGCGGGGCAGACGGCGCTGCCGGGTCTGCCCGCGCAGCACCGACATCCTGGTGCGCAGCAGCACCTCGACCCACCAGCGTGGGTAGCGCCAGATGGCGTCCGCGAGCAGCAGCGGAGCGGCGATCAGGCACAGCACCAGGGCGCCGATCAGGATCGCGACGTCCGTGTGCTCGCGCACGGCCACCACCAGATGACCCCACACGAACCCGGTCAGCGCACCGTGGGCGCCGACCAGCGCGGTGAGCAGGAAGCCGACCGCGCCACCCACGCCCCAGGCCGGCCGCACCAGCAACGCGCTCGTGATTCCGCGGGTCAGGCTCGGTCCGGTGCCCACGTCGGCCCGGTCCGGGGGTGGCCCGGTCCGACGGCGGTGGCCCAGCTGGTGTGGTTCCCCGGCACTCCCGCCAGTTGCCGGGGCGGGCGATCCGTCCTCCGCGGCCATGGCATCGTCGGATGCGGTCACCGCGACCGGTGCCTCGGTCAGCGGCGCTGGAGCGGCCGAGCTGCTCGCCTCGAGCAGGCGTCGGAACGGGCCTTCGGCGCGGGCGAGCTCGGCGCGAGGCCCCTGCTGGATCACCCGTCCCTGCTCCAGCACAGCCACCGTGGCGGCCCGCTCCGTGGTGCTCAACCGGTGCGCGATCAGGATGCCGGTACGACCCCGGAGCAACCGATCGGCGGCCGCCACCACCCGTCGTTCGGTGAGCGGATCCATCCGCGCCGTGGCCTCGTCGAGGATCACCACCCGCACGTCCCGCACCAGCAGACGCGCGAACGCCACCAGCTGCTCCTCACCGGCCGAGAGGGTGGTGCCACCCGCGCCGAGCTCGGTGTCCAGCCCGTCCGGCAGCCCCTGCACCCAGGCGGTCAGGCCGAGCTCGGCCACGGCCGCCTCGATCTGGGCGCGGGGCCGGTCGGCGAACAGCGTGATGTTCTCCGCGAGCGTCCCGGCCAGGATGTCGGTGCGCTGGCTGACCACCCCGACGGCGGACCGCAGCTGCTCCAGGTCGAGCTCGCCCACGTCCACCCCGCCCAGGAAGACCGAGCCCGGCTCGGGCTCGACGGCGCGGGAGAGCAACGCCGCGAGGGTCGATTTCCCCGATCCGGTGCGCCCGACCAGGGCGATCGTGGTGCCGGCAGGCACCTCGAGGTTCACCCCGTTCAGGGCGAACGTGCCCTCGTCGTAGGCGAAGTGCAGGTCGCGCAGCTCCACGGCGAGGTCGCCCTCGGGAAGGTCGCGGCCGCCGTCGGGCTCGGGCGGGGAAGCGAACATCTGGCGAAGCCGCACCACCGCCCCCACGCCTGCCTGCAGGTCCGGCAGCTGCTCCGCCAGGTGCGAGATCTGTCCCACGAACATGGTGGTCACCAGGAACAGCGTGACCAGGCGGCCCACCGTGAGCCCGTCGGCGAGCACGAGTGCCACCCCGGTCACCGCCACGCCCACCAGCAGGCCATGCAGCAGCAGCCCGGAGCGCCGGATTAGCCGGGACTCCAGGCGGATCACCCGGGCGAACTTGGCGTGTACCTCGGCGGAGAGCTGCGCCACCCGGCGCACCACGTAGGCCTGCCCAAGACTGGTGCGCAGGTCGTCCCGCCCGGCGATCCCCTCCTCGAGCGCAGCCGCATGATCGGTCCAGGCCATCTCCTCGATGACCTTCCGGGAGGCGATCGGAGCGAGCAGCGGACGCACCACCAGCGCCGTCACCGCGGCCACCGCCGGGAACAGCAGGAACGCCGGCCACCAGGTGAACCCGGCGAGCATCCACATCGGCAGCACCGCGAACACGGTGCGCATCAACTGCCACACCTGCAGGCGCACCAGGGTGCCCACATCGTGAGTGTCGTCGTCGACGCGGTCGAGGATCTCGCCCACCGCCTGCTCGGAGAGCGTGGCCAACGGCTGGCGCAGGGCAGCGGTGAGCAGGTCGCCCCGCAGCCGCCCCTCCGCGCGGTCCACGACGGCGCTCCAGATGTACCGGCCGACGGTGTCCAGCAGGGCCGCACCCACCACGCACAGCGCCAACACGCCCACCAATCGAGTGGTGGGGTCCTCAGCGAGCAGCCCGGCGACGTGGGTCCCGAGGGTCTGCCCCAGGGCGGCGCCGGCGCTGCCGACCAGCGCGATCACCGCGGCCGGCCGACGCAGGCGCCGCCAGTCGATCCGCCGCGCGGGGTCGGCGGGGCGCGGTGCAGTCTCGGTGGGCATCGGGGGCGCAGGGGTCGGGGTCGCGGTCGAAGTCATGGCGGACCCACTGTAGGGAGCAGCACCGACGCTGGTCGCGGTATTTTCTGCCGAGCCCCGACCTGCTGACCCCTCATCGGCAGAGGCGACTCACCGCCGTCGGTGTGTCGCCCTGCCGAGGTTCAGACGGATGTGCAGGAGCAGCTAGGCGCCTTGGTCGGCGGGCTCTTCCTCCACGATGTCCACCAGGTCCCCGATCCGGGTCACCTCGAGCAGGAACCTGACGACGTCCGGCGGCCTGATCAGGGTGAGCCGCCCGGGGGTACGACTCGCCAAGCGGGCGAGCAACGCGATCCCGGAGGAGTCCATGAACTGCACGTGGCGCACGTCCACGCGCACCGGGAGCCCAGCGGCCTCGGCCTCGGCGACCGCCTCGGTGAGTTCTTCGCTCAGTGCCACGTCCACCTCGCCGGAAAGCACCAAACGGGTGTAGGCGGACTCGAGCAGGGTCTGCACCGTACCGGTCTCCGCGCGACCGCCACCGGCAGAGCGCGACGGCTGACCGCTGCTGTTAGCGTCTGGCACAGGGCCTCCTTGCGGGCGTCTCGGGCCGCGCGCGTCCGCGTGGTCCACAGTAGGTCACACCGTAGACGATGAGGAGCGGTGCGTTGAACCACCCAGAGGAGGGCGATTCCCCCGTGGACCCCCGCGAGCTGGCGGCTCACGTGATGCTCGAGGGACAGGCCGCCGTGGCCGTGGTGGACCTGGGCCCGGAGACGACCGTGCTGCAGTGGGTCAACCGTGCGTTCCAACGCGTCACCGGCTACACCCTGCCCGAGGCACGCGGGCGTGACCTGATCGCACCCGGCCTGGGGTCGGTGGTCCACGCACGCCTGCAGGAGCACGTCGATGATGACGCCCCGTTCACCCTCACCCTGCCGGTGGTACGCGCCGACGGGCTCCAGATCGGGATCGTCGCCGAGTTCACCCCGCACCCGATTCCTGGCGGCACCCGGTTCGTTGCGGTCCAGATCAGTGCCGACGCCGCCACCGACACGGTTCAACCCGGGCTGGACCACCGGTCCCGGATCGCCCTGGAGACGATGGCGCAGATCTCTGAGGTCCTCTCCGAGGAGAACGAGTCCGAGGCGGTGGCTGCCGTGGCCCGCGTGATGGCCAAACACCTGTTCGCGTGGTGCGGCTTCTTCGCCGAGGACGGCGTGCTGCATCCGATCTCCGGACTGGATGGACTGGGTCCAGGCCGTCGCGCCCGACCGCGTCGCGGCGTCACTGCCTCGGACGAGACCGACCCGGTGGGCCGGCTGCTCAGCGAGCACAGCATGCGCCGACTCCGGTTGGATACCGAGGCCACGTACGTCCCGGGCAGCTGGAGCGCCCAGGTGGTCGAGCTCGCCCGTGCGGCCCTCGAGGACCGGCCCGAGGCCAAGCGCGAGGTGGTGCTCGCTCCATTGCTGGGGAGGGGGCGCGTGCTGGGGCTTGTCGCGGTGGCCGAGTCCGGGGTGCGGCCGGTGTACCCGGAGTCCGGGACTGTGCTGGAGATGGTGGCCCGGCGGGTCGGCCTGGCGATGGATCACACCCTGCTCTACGAGGCCGAGCATGTGCTCGCCGAGACGCTGCAGCGGGCCATGCTGCCCGAGCTGGACCACATCGACACCCTGGACGTGTGGACCTACTACTCACCGAACGCCGAGCACTCCCAGGTGGGTGGGGACTGGTACGACGTGGTGCGCACCGGAGACGGTGCGGTGGCCGCCGTGGTGGGGGACGTCGTCGGGCATGACGTCGAGGCCGCCTCGGCGATGGGGCAGTTGCGTTCGGTGCTGCGCGCACTGGCCACGGAGATCGCCGACCCCGGCACAGTGCTGACCCGGGTGGACTCGATCGTGGAGGCGATGCGGATCCGGCGCGCGGCGTCGATGATCTACACCGCGCTCACACCGCGTGAGGAAGGGCGCTGGCTGCTGGAGTACTCCCGCGCCGGCCACCTTCCGGGCATGGTGTGCACCG
Organism: Ruania alba; assembly: GCF_900105765.1. Taxonomy (NCBI): domain Bacteria; kingdom Bacillati; phylum Actinomycetota; class Actinomycetes; order Micrococcales; family Ruaniaceae; genus Ruania; species Ruania alba. The sequence goes on along the minus strand of NZ_FNTX01000002.1, from coordinate 123,447 downwards.
GTGGCGAGGTGCACGACCTGGACGGCGCGGCCGGCACCCTGATCGGTTTCGGCAACGGCCCCCGTGACACGGCCGAGTGCGAGGTGGAGCCGGGTGATGTGCTGCTGCTCTACACCGACGGTCTGATCGAGCGCCGCAGGCGCAACGTGCAGGACGGCGTGGACCGGCTCCGGGAGGTGTTCGCCGAGATCGGAGGTGCCCCGGACGCGGCAGGTGTGGGCGAGCAACTGTTGCGTGCCTTCGACGATCCGCCCGAGGACGACATCGCCGTGGTGGTGATCCGGGTGCCCACCGGGTTCGGTGAGGCGTTGCGCCGCGGCCGGTCGAGGCGGTGGCGGATGCCATCGTCGGTGGAGTCGGTGGGGCACGCGCGCCGGCGGGCTGCTCAGACGTGCCGGGACTGGGGTCGTGCGGATACGGGTGCGATCGAGCTGGTGGTCTCCGAACTGGTGGCGAACGCCGTGGTGCACGGGTGGGGTTCCCTGGAGGTGCGGGTGCACGAGACGGCGGACGGCGTACGGATCGAGGTGGAGGACGGCAATCCGATGCCTCCCACGCACCTGGATGTGCACCCGGCTCGCGTGGGCGGGTACGGGATGCACATCGTGGAGCGGCTCGCCGACTGGGGCTGGCGCCCCTCCGGCCCGGGCAAGGTGGTCTGGGCACGTCTGCGTGGCGATGCCACGCTCACAATCTCCGGCCCGACGGCGGAGCGTGGCTGACCGCTCACGTCACCCGGGCGTGTGGTGAGGTCAGGCGGTGGCGTGCGTGGCGTCGGCGCACTGGTGGCGGTGGTTGATCGTGAACAGGTCGATCGCGCCGCACACCTCCAGCACGAACAGGTCGCGTGCACTGGCGCCGAGCAGGTGGACGCGACCGTCCCGGTGGCGAGACTGATCGGCCAGGGTGATCAGCCATGCGGCACCGGTGGAGTCCATGAAGTTCATCCGGCACAGGTCCACGGTGATCATGGGGCGCTCGAGCAGGGCGAGGCGACGTTGGACGGCGTCGGCGGCAGCACCGGTGGCGAGGTCGAGATCGTCGGTCACCGTGATCTGGGCGCCCGTGCCTGATGTCGACACCTCGATCATCGCTGGCCTCCTGAACACGTGTGTGACGAGGTTACTGGTGCGTTCGGCCCTCCGCACGGTGAGACCCGGTGCGCTGCACTATCGGCGCAGGTGACAGACTGGTCTCATGCAGCGCAACCTCCTCGGCCCTGAGCCGACCCATCTGCCAGAGGACCACCCTGACATGGCCGCCCGTGCAGCGCTTGCCGACGGTGCAGCGCTGCGGGAGGTGGCCGGTCGCATTCCGGCCGCGAGCTATGCCTGGGGGATGCTCGCCCGCGAGAGCCTCGATGCCGGCGACCCGGTGGCCGCCTACGCGTTCGCCCGCACCGGCTACCACCGTGGCCTGGACGCACTTCGCCGGGCCGGATGGCGTGGCGCCGGCCCGGTCCCGGCCGATCATGTGCCCAACCAGGGCTTCCTGATCGCCCTGATCGCACTGGCGGACGCCGCCGAGGCGATCGGTGAGACCGACGAGGCGGAGCGGTGCCGCACCTTCGCCGACGAGTCCGACCCGGCGGCCCGGAGCCTGTGACGACCGCTCGCGAGAGCGAGGTCGAGTTTTCCATGGCGGGTGTCTCGGCCCAGTAGGCTGCTACGGGACCCGGCGCGGGTCCCTTCGACGGAAGGACAATCAATGCCAGCGGTGGTGGTCCTCGGTGCCCAGTGGGGCGACGAAGGCAAGGGGAAAGCGACCGACCAGCTCGGCTCCCGGGTCGACTACGTGGTGAAGTTCAACGGCGGCAACAACGCCGGGCACACGGTGGTCGTCGGGGACGAGAAGTACGCCCTGCACCTGTTGCCCTCGGGCATCCTCTCCGCCGGGTGCACCCCAGTGATCGGGAACGGCGTCGTCGTCGACCTCGAGGTGCTGTTCGAGGAGCTGGACGGCCTCACCGCCCGCGGCGTGGACGTCTCCAAGCTGTTGATCTCCTCCAGCGCCCACGTGATCCCCAGCTACAACCGCACCTTGGACAAGGTGACCGAACGCTTCCTCGGCAAGCGGCAGATCGGCACCACCGGGCGGGGGATCGGACCCACCTATGCGGACAAGATGAGCCGCGTGGGCATCCGGATCTCGGACCTCTTCGACGAGGGAATCCTGCGCGAGAAGGTCGAGGGCGCGCTGGAGCAGAAGAACCAGATCCTGGTGAAGATCTACAACCGCCGGGCTGCGGACATCGACGCCGTCACCGAGGAGCTGCTCTCCTACGCCGACCGGGTACGCCCCATGGTCGCCGACACCTCGCTGGTGCTGAACGAAGCCCTGGACGCCGGCAAGAACGTCGTCTACGAGGCCGGGCAGGCCACCATGCTGGACGTCGATCACGGCACCTACCCGTTCGTCACCTCATCCTCGGCCACCGCCGGCGGTGCCGCCACCGGGTCGGGCATCGGACCCACCCGGATCGACCGCGTGGTCGGCGTGATCAAGGCCTACACCACGCGTGTGGGCGAGGGGCCGTTCCCCACCGAGCTGCTCGACGACGACGGTGAGGCGCTGCGCAAGAACGGCGGCGAGTTCGGTGTGACGACCGGGCGGCCGCGTCGGTGCGGCTGGTACGACGCCGTGATCGCGCGCTACTCGAGCCGGATCAACGGACTCACCGACCTGGTCCTGACCAAGCTTGATGTCCTCACCGGGTGGGAGAAGGTGCCGGTCTGCGTGGCCTACGACGTGGACGGTGTGCGCCACGACGAGATGCCGGTGGACCAGACCGCGTTCCACCACGCGACGCCGATCTACGAGGAGCTCGACGGCTGGTGGGAGGACATCTCCCAGTGCCGCACCTTCGATGACCTGCCGGTGAACGCGCAACGCTACGTGCTCGCCCTCGAGGAGATGTCCGGCACCCGGATCTCTTCCATCGGAGTGGGACCGGATCGGGCCGCGACGATCGTGCGGCACGACCTGCTCGACTGACTTTTCCGCGGCAGCTTTCGCTCTCCGACAACGCCCGGGTCAAGCGTTCACCTGGAAATTCTCACGAAATTCGCTACGGTGAAGTGTTTGTCAGGAGTGGTTCCGTCCATCCCTGCGCGCATACGAAACCGAGGAGAGGGAGACGATGACAGCCGAGGTCAAGGAGAAGGGATCGCCACCACCGGAGGTGCCAGAGCGATCGGGCCCGTGGTACACCTCGGTTCGACCGGGCGTCTTCTGGCCGTCGATGGTCGTCATCGCGGCCTTCGTCATTGCCGCGATCGCGGGCGGAGAGGCCTTCGGGGATGCGATCGGCGTCGTCAGTGGTGGGATCGTCACCGCCTTCGGGTGGTACTACATCGTGCTGGTGACGGCCTTCGTGGGCTTCGCGATCTGGGTCGGCGTGAGTCATTACGGCGATATCGTCCTCGGGGACGAGGACGAACCAGCCGAGTTCAAGATGGGTCCCTGGCTGGCGATGCTGTTCGCTGCCGGGATGGGCATCGGCCTGATGTTCTGGGGTGTGGCGGAGCCGCTGCACCACTTCGCCGGAATCCCGAACCGGTCCACCGGTATCGCGGAGATGAATGCAGCCGGCGCTGAGGAATCCTTGGTGACCACGTTCCTCCACTGGGGCCTGCACCCCTGGGCGATCTACGTCGTCGTGGGCCTGGCCATCGCCTACGCCGTGCACGTGCGCAAGCGCCCGGTCTCCATCCGCTGGTCCCTCGAATCGCTGCTCGGCAAGCGCACCGACGGGTGGATCGGGAACGTCATCGACGTCATCGCTGTGGTCGGGACCGTCTTCGGCGTGGCAACCTCGCTGGGGCTGGGAGTCTCGCAGGTGGCCTCTGGTCTGAGCTTCCTGGAGATCATCGGTGAGCCGACCAACCTGCTCATGGTGGTCCTGATCGGGCTGATCACGCTGGCGGCGCTGGTCTCGGTGGTCACCGGGGTGAAGAAGGGCATCAAGTACCTCTCCAACGGGAACATGATCCTGGCCATCGGCCTGATGATCTTCGTACTCATCGCCGGTCCGACCATGTTCCTGCTCCGCGAGTACATCGAGGCCACCGGCCTGTACTTCCAGGAGTTCCTCAACAACGCCTTCCGCACCACCGCATTCGCCGGTGAGGACGGCACGGCGTGGCAGGGATGGTGGACCGCGTTCTACTGGGGCTGGTGGGTCTCCTGGGCGCCCTTCGTCGGCGTCTTCATCGCCCGCATCTCACGCGGACGTACCGTGCGTGAGTTCGTGGTCGGTGTGCTGGTGCTCCCGACGGCCTTCTCCTTCCTGTGGTTCACCGTCTTCGGCGGCACGGCCCTGTACCGCCAGCTCTTCGGTGAGGGCGGTCTGGTGACCGAGGGGGGCCCAGACGACAGCGTCGGCCCTGAAGGCCTGACCGTTGATGGCACGGGTTCGCTGTTCACTCTCCTCGACGGCCTCGTCGGAGAACCTGGGAGCGGGGTCGGCAAGGTGCTCGTCGGCCTTGCCGTGCTGCTGGTGATCGTCTTCTTCGTCACCTCCTCCGACTCCGGGTCGCTGGTGGTCGACATGCTCGCCTCCGGCGGTGACCCCGACCCGCCGAAGTGGAGCCGCATCCTCTGGGCGACGCTGGAAGGTGCGGTCGCTGCTGCCCTGCTGCTCGCGGGGGGCAGTGCCGTCCTGGGGGCGCTGCAAAGCGTGGCGATCTCCATCGCCCTGCCGTTCAGCATCATCATGATCTTCATGTGCGTGGCGCTGATCAAGCAGTTCCGGGTGCACCGGGCACGCATGCTGCGTGCGCAGCGGCGGATGGCACGGGATGAGTTGACCGACCACGTCTCGACCTCGTTCATCGAGGACGGTCTGCTCGACCCGCCGGCCTCGGTACGGAGGAAGCTGTTCGCCGGCAAGAAGAAGGCCAAGGACGGCGACACGGCCAAGTCCTGACCGAATTCGCCACCGCGAACTGAAGGCACCCGCGGCCGGGTGCGTCCCCTGGGAGGGGCGCCCCGGCCCGGGTGCCTTCGTCGTTGCCGGACGAAGTCCGACCAGGGCCCACCTTCAAGAAGTCACACGTCAATATGGCTGCTCGAGTGAGCTCCGCCCGGCTCGGTGCCGGTAGGCTCGGGCACCGTGAAGATCCTGCTGATCGGCTCCGGTGCCCGTGAACACGCTCTCGCCCGCAGCCTCGCCGCGGACCCCGAGACCACCTCGCTCATCGTCGCCCCGGGGAATCCCGGCACGGCGCAGATCGCGACCACCATGAGCGTCGATGCCAACTCGCCGGACGCCGTCGCTGATCTCGCTCGCGAGGTGCGAGCCGACCTCGTGGTGATCGGTCCCGAGGCACCCCTGGTGGCCGGGGTGGCGGACGCGGTCCGTGCGGCCGGGATTGCCGTGTTCGGGCCGAACGGTGACGCCGCCACGTTGGAGGGTTCGAAGGCCTTCGCCAAGGAGGTGATGGCCGCCGCCGCGGTGCCGACTGCGATGGCACATGTGTGCCGCACGATGGACGAGGTGACCTCGGCACTGGATGCGTTCGGTCCGCCCTACGTGGTCAAGGACGACGGGCTCGCCGCCGGCAAGGGCGTGGTGGTCACCGAGGACCGGCAGGCCGCGCTCGCCCACGCTCAGGCCTGCGTGGGCGACGATCGTGCCGGTGTGGTGATCGAGGAGTTCCTCGACGGGCCCGAGATCTCGCTGTTCTGTTTGGCCGACGGCGAGACGGTGGTTCCCTTGGCCCCGGCGCAGGACTTCAAGCGCCTTGGTGACGGGGACACCGGGCCGAACACCGGCGGGATGGGGGCCTACTCCCCGCTGCCCTGGGCGCCCGAGGACCTGGTGGACGAGGTGGTCGAGCGGGTCGCACTGCCGACTGTGCAGGAGCTCGCGCGGCGTGGAACACCGTTCGTGGGCCTGCTGTACTGCGGCCTCGCGCTGACCTCCCGCGGCCTGCGGGTGGTGGAGTTCAACGCCCGCTTCGGTGACCCGGAGACGCAGGTGGTGCTGGCACGGCTGGAGTCCTCCCTGGCGACCGCTCTGCACGCGGCGGCCACCGGCAGCCTCGCGCAGCTGCCGGAGCTGCGCTGGAGTTCCGGTGCGGCGGTCACCGTGGTGCTCGCTGCGCACGGGTACCCCGGCCAGGTGCGCAAGGGGGACGAGATCACCGGCACCGATGCCGCCGAGGAGCTGGCGGGCGTGCACGTGCTGCACGCGGGCACGGCCACGAACGACGGCGGAGCTCTAGTGGCCGCGGGTGGTCGCGTGTTGTCCGTGGTCGGCCAGGGTGAGGACATCTCCGCGGCCCGAGCGGCTGCGTACGCGGGAGTGGAACGGATCAGCCTCGAGGGTGGCCAGTACCGCACGGATATCGCGGCCCGGGTCTGAGGCTCCTGTTGCCTCAGTAGCCGCCGCCAGGCAGGCTCTACGAAGAATCCGTGCTGTCGAGTGAGCGACGGGCCTCTGCCACCAGGGGTTGCACGGCGGCGTGCCACTCGGCGAGGTCCTCGGACAGAGTCAGCCAGGTCTGCTCGCGGTCTATCTGGTCGTACTGGTGGATGATGAAGTTTCGGTTCGCGACGGCGAGTGGCCAATCCACCCCAGCGGGTGCGGTGACTCCGTGTCGGGCGAGGCGGTTCGCCGCTTCCCCCACCTTCATCATGAGGGAATCACCCGCTTCCTGCGTGAGCACGTCGGTGAGGTAGTGAGCTCTTCCTCGCGAGGTGATCTCGCGTGCGTGGGTGAGCCATGTATCGATGTGGACGAACTCCTTCGCCACGTGGAGTTCCATCAGAGCAGCACCGCTTCACGGCGGATGTCGTCGTCCAGTCGCGGTGCGAGGCCACCGTAGGGTATGAGGTCGATCTCGCGACCGAGGATCTGCTCGAGGATGCGCTTGAATCTGAGGAAGGCAAATGTCGACGTTCCTGGGGGCGCTTGAACGAGGAGGTCGATGTCGGAGTCCTGCCGTGCCTCGTGCCTCGCCGTTGAGCCGAACACGGCCAGCCGAGAGTACCCATGGTCGGTTGCGACCCGAACCAAGAGCGGAGCTGCGGCCTCTACGAGATCTTCCGGATGCACGTCGGTGAGCCCTGAACTCGCCCTGAGTTGTTGGCTGACTGCCGACTGGCTGATTCCGAGAGCCGCGGCAATCTCACGCTGGTTCATGCCGCTCGCAATGAGTGCTCGGAGGGCAAGTTGTCGTCGCAGCCGTGCGATTTCTTCCTCCCGCCGGGCGCCCTGATAGTCGGCCAACAGGCTCATAAGGGAACCTTATCATCCGTCAGGCCAAGGCACCAGCATCGAGAGCAACCATCACGGCGCCGCCGTGGGTACAGCGACGCAGCTCGATGCCCGGTTGCCGTCACACGAGCCGCGCGAACACGGCCGTGGTGCGTACCGGCGTGAACCCCACCGAGGAGTACAGCGCGTCCGCCCCCTGCGGGTTGGCCGAGTCCACCTCGAGCTCGACCAGGTCGAACTCGCCGGACTCGGCCGCGGCCACCAGCGACGCGTTCAGCACCGCACGGCCCAGACCTCGGCCGCGGGCGGCCGCGCGCGTGCCCACCAGGCCCACGTAGAGCTCGCGGTCCACCCACTGCTGCGTGGTCGTGTAGGCCAGCACCTGCCCGCCGTCGTCGAGCGCCACCCGTGAGTAGGCGGGGCGGAACGACCGACCCTCGCGCATCTCCCGCCAGTGCTCCGGAGTCGCCGGACCGCTGCCCCAGTGACTGGCGAAGGCGTCGTTGTGGGCCAGCCGGGTCGCCTCGTCCAGCTCGAGCGTCCACGGCGTCACCCGGGTATCGACCGGAGCCAGTGCGTCGCCCGGCAGGGGACGTTCCATAGAGGTGAAGTACCGGACCGGCTCGTACCCGCGTTCGCGTAGGAGTGGGCGCACCGGGTCGCTGTCCAGACCTCCGGAGGAGCGCAGCTGGATCGGTGCTCCCGGATGCCGTTCCCGGGCCAGGGCCTGTCCGCGCGGCTCCATCCGGTCGAACATCTCGGACGCGATCCCCTGCCCCCGATAGTCCGGGTGCACCCCACCGCCGATGGACGCCCGGGCATACCCCTCGGCGTGCGTGAGCGATCCGGGAACCCGCAGCTGGGCGTACGCCACGAGCAGGTCGCCGTCCCACACGGCGAGCGAGTCGTGGGCGGGGGAGAAGCCATGCTCGGTGAGCTCCTCGGCCAGGTCCTCGGCGTCGTAGAACTCCTCTGTCCCGTCCACCCGGGCGAGCAGGTTCGTCAGCTCGGCCCACGCCGTCACGGACTCGGGATCAAGGGTGCTCCAGCGCAGCGCCATCGGTCGGCCTTTCGGTGAGAGAGCGGTCACCGCTCACGATGGCCGACGGCGGCCGGTCACCTCAAGTCGATTTCGCACCCGTGCGGGTGCTGCGGCCAGGCGGCCGGGGTGTGCGGATCGAGGCGCGTGGGTGTTTCCCGGTGAGTGTGTGCCGTGCCTTCTTCGCCTCGGAGTCGGTGACGAGGAACGCGTTGATCCAGCGTGCCGACGGGTGGGCATCCACGAGGGCGGCCTTCGCGGCCAGGCTCAGCGGTACCGCGAGGATCGCGCCGAGCGGTCCGACTACCAGGGTCCAGAACGTCAAGGAGAGGAACGAGACCGCGGGGCTCAGGCCCACGGCATCGCCAGTGACCTTCGGCTGGATGATCGTCTGCACGGTGAAGTTCAGCACCGTGTACGCCACGATCACCCAGATCATGTCGGTGACACCCCCGTCCAGCAGGGCGATCAGGGCCGGTGGGATGAGGCCGAGCACGAAGCCGACGTTCGGGATGTAGTTCGTCACGAACGCCAGCACGCCCCACACGAACACCAGCGGGACACCGATGATCAGCAGGGCGATCACGTCCAGCACAGCGACGATGAGCCCGAACACGGTGGCGACCACCCAGTACTTGCGCACCCCGGCGAAGAAGTGCAGCATCGAGGCCGCCAGTTCTGGATGGCTGGCCCGGATCAGAGCCCATCGCGAGCGCACTGAGGTGGAGTCGATCGCCAGGAAGAACATCACTACGAGGATGATTAGCACCTGGCCGCCGGCCGCCGTCGTGCCCTCCACCACGGCACCGAGCAGCTGGGCCACCCGGTTCAGGTCGATCGAGCCCGCGAGCTGGACCAGTGCGGCGTTGTCCACGCCGAGCGTTTCCAGCCACTGCACGCCGTCGAGGTAGATCTGGCGCATGTCGGCGGCGTACTTCGGCAGCTCGAAGGCTGCCTGGGTGAGGGAGGAGACGGTTGCCAGCAGCAGCACGGTGAGTAGCACGTACAGCGACAGCAGCACCAGGATCGCGGCCAGCATCCGTGGCACCCGCCATCGCACCAGCATCCGCTGCAGCGGGCGTGCGGAGACCACGAGCGTGAAGGCGAAGAACGCCGGTGCCACGATCGAGGCAGCGAAGTGCAGCCCCACTGCCGCCACGGTCAGTCCCGCGAGCACGACGGCGGCGCTCGCCAACGAGGGGCGGCTCACCGGGGCGGGCGTCTCAGTCACCGGGTGCTCCGCTGGGCTGCAGCGACTCCACACCCTTGTTGGCGAGCTGGTCGGCACGCTCGTTACCCGGATCGCCGGAGTGACCCTTCACCCAGATCCACTGCACCGTGTGCCGGGCGACCTGCTCGTCCAACGCTCGCCAAAGGTCTTCGTTCTTCACCGGCTTCTTGGCGGCGGTCATCCACCCGTTGCGCTTCCAGCCGGGCAACCAGGACTTCATCCCGTTCATCACGTAGGAGGAGTCCACGTGCAGGGTGACCTCGCACGAGGTGTTCAGGGCCCGGAGCCCTTCGATCACCGCGGTGAGTTCCATCCGGTTGTTCGTGGTGGCCTCCTCGCCGCCGCACAGCTCCCGTTCGTGCCGGCCGGCGCGCATCCAGACGCCCCAGCCGCCCGGGCCGGGGTTGCCCTTGCAGGCGCCGTCGGTCCACATCTGCACGACGGGACGCTGCTGCGTGAGGGCCGGGTCGCCGTCCGGGGGATCGGCGGGCATCAGGCGTGGGCGAGCAGGGACTGCAGTGCCGAGCGGAAGAATCCGAGGCCGTCGGTGCCGGGTCCGAAGCCCTTCTCGACGGCGTGCTCCGGGTGCGGCATCAGCCCGACGACGTTGCCGCGGGCGTTGGTGATCCCGGCGATGTTCCGGCGGGAGCCGTTCGGGTTCCCCACGTACCGGAACACCACACGCCCTTCGCCCTCGAGCTCATCGAGCGTGTGCTCATCGGCGATGAACTGCCCGTCCTGGTTCTTCAGCGGGATGAGGATCTCCTGGCCCGCGCTGAACTGGTTCGACCACGCCGTATCGGCGTTCTCCACGCGCAGCACCTGGTCCTTGCACACGAAGGTGAGCTGGGTGTTCTTGACCATCGCCCCGGCAAGCAGGTGCGACTCGCACAGGATCTGGAACCCGTTGCAGATCCCGAGCACCGGCATCCCGGCGTTCGCGGCGTCCACGACCGTTCTCATGATCGGGGCGAACGCGGAGATGGCGCCAGCGCGCAGGTAGTCGCCGTAGGAGAACCCGCCCGGGAGCACCACCGCATCCACTCCGGCGAGGAAGTCGTCGGCGTGCCAGAGGCGCACCGGGTCCGCGCCGGCGAGCCGCACCGCACGTGCGGCGTCCCGGTCGTCCAGGCTTCCGGGGAAGGTGACCACACCGATGCGTGCCATCAGGACTCCTGCGCCCAGTGCACGGAGACGACATCCTCGATCACCGGGTTGGAGAGCACCTCCGTGGCGGCCTTGCGCGCCTGCTCGAGCGTCTCCTCGTCCGGTGCGCCGTCGACCTCCAGTTCGAAGCGCCGCCCCTGCCGCACCCCGGTGAACCCGGTGAAACCGAGGCGGGGAAGTGCACCCGCCACGGCCTTGCCCTGCGGGTCGAGGATCTCCGGCTTCGGCATGACCTCCACGACGACACGTGCCATCAGTGCGCAACTCCTGGGTGGGTGGCTAACGGAATGAGGTGATCCTACCGGCCGCCTGCGACATCAGCGTGCGAATCATCGGCCAGGGCGGCCTCGAGAGCCCCGAGCAGCGGGCGCGGGGCACGGTCGGGGCCGAGCGCGCGGGTCAGGTCGGCGGCGTAGGCGATCTTGCGCCCACTCTGCGTGCCGAGGAAGCGGTGCAGCTGGGCGGTGATCGGCCGCTCCCGCTGGGCCGGCTGGTGCGTGAAGGTGCGGAACGCCGCGAGATCACCGTTCTGTTCGAGCACTGCCAGCACGCCGTCCACGTCGAGGGCTCGGATGAGTTCGTCCTCCAGGTCCTCGGAGCACACGAAGAAGCCGCGCGCTTCCATGGCGGCCCGGTCGAGCTCGGCCGCACCCTCGCGGTCGGCCACCGCGCGGCTGTAGAACCCCGCTTCGGCGGCATCGCACAGGCCGGCGATCGTCAGTGCCCGACGACGGAGCCTGGCCTCCTGATGGACGGTGGTGCGCCCTGCCTGGGGCGCACCGGGGAGGTGGGCCGAGAGGAGGTGGTGAGCGACGCCGTCGGGGTGTGGTGCGTCGAGCAGGTCGGCGAGGGCGCGCCGGATGTTCGTCGCGCCTCCGATGGGGCGAATCAGGACGCCCGCGGCGCGCAGGTCGAGACCTCGACTGGACGCGAGGGCGAGCAGGGCGGCCTGGTCGCTGCGTCCCTCCACCAGCACCACGGCCCGCACGGCTGCGCCCCTCAGTCCCCGAAGGTCCGGCCGGTGATGCGCTCGTAGGCCTCGACATACCGTGCCCGGGTCCGGGCCACGACGTCCTCGGGCAGCGGGGGAGGAGGGGCATCGGAGGCCCGGTCCCAGCCGGAGGCCGGTGATGTCAGCCAGTCACGAACGAACTGCTTGTCGAAGCTGGGTTGCGAGCGGCCGGGTTCCCACTGGTCCGCGGGCCAGTACCGGGAGGAGTCGGGGGTGAGTACCTCGTCGCCCAGCACCAGGGCGCCGTCGGGTGCGGTACCGAACTCGAGCTTGGTATCGGCCAGGAGCACCCCGCGCTCCGCGGCCAGCCGCTCCGCGAACGCGTATACCTCGAGGGTGACCTCGCGCAGCCGGGCGGCGCTCTCGCGGCCGATCTGAGCGGCGACGTGGTCGAAGCTGACGTTCTCGTCGTGTTCACCCACCGCTGCCTTGGTGGCCGGGGTGAAGATGGGCTCGGGGAGCCGGGAGCCATCCTCCAAGCCGTCCGGCAGCGGCACACCGCACACGGCACCTTCGGTGCGGTACTCGGCCAGGCCGGAACCGGTGAGGTATCCGCGTGCCACGCACTCCACCGGGTACATCGTCAGCCGGCGGCAGATCATCGCTCGCCCGGCCACTGCGGCGGGCACGTCGAGCGAGACCACGTGGTTGTCCACGATCGAGGCGAGCTGGTCGAACCACCACAGGCTCAGCGCCGTCAGCACCACGCCCTTGTCCGGGATGGGGGTGGGCAGCACGTGGTCGTAGGCGCTCACCCGGTCGCTGGCCACCACCAGGACCACGTCCGCCGCGCCGCTGTCCGGCACGTACAGGTCGCGCACCTTGCCCGAGTACGTGTGCCGCCACCCGGGCAGCGTCGGGGCGGCGCCGTCGGGTGCAGTGTGCTCACTCACGGGTCTCAGTCTCCCATTCCACCAGTTGTGCAACTATCGACGGGCCTGAGCGTACTGGTGCCGAATATGGCACGTTTATGCTCAGGCCCGTCGATACCGTCGCGACCGACCGGCATAATCGGCACCGATGGACGATCCCGCCGCGCAGCGGCTCACCGACCGCATCGTGGCTGCCCTGTTCGAGGCGGCCGGCGACGACGCCACCGACGTGCACCTGGAGTGGTCCCAGGCAGGTACGCAGCACTCGGGTCGGGCCTACGCGGTCGTCGGTGGAGCCGCGCACTGGATCGAAGTGCCCACCGAGATCGCCCCAGACCTGCGGGCGCTCCGTGCCGCGACTGCGGACCGACGGGCCGGGGCGTGGCTCTCGGTGGAGATCGATGCCCAGCGTGGTGGCGACGTCCGCGTGAACCGCAATGATGATCGCCGGCCGTACTGGAACTCCACCACGGCCTCGATGCTGGACGCCCCGGCTGCCCCTCCGGTGCCGGACGAGCGGCGCTGGCTGGCCGACCTGCAGCGGTACCCGCGTGACCGCGCGCATCTGCCGGACTGGCTCAACCCCGGAGAGGTCGAGGGGGAAGCGGCGGCGCAGCTGCGCGCGGGCCTGGACGGAATTGGGGTGCCTCGCGGCGGAGTCGTGCTCCCCGGTGAGCATGCGCCGGACACCGAGCCACCCGAACCGCTGGAGGGCGCGGTCGAGGTGGTGCGGTACGGGGCCAGGCACTATGGCGTCCAGGTGGTCGACTACGGCCAGCACGTGCTGCTCGGTGAGTACTTCACCGAGCGGGCCGCCTGCGATGTGGTGTGGCAGTACGTCAGCGCGCCGCTGCCGGCACCGGTGCACGTACCGCATGCCGAACTCTCTGCCCGGGTGCAGGCCGCCCAGCAGGGGCTCGCCGAGCTGGGGCAGCGGGTGACGGCGGCCGGTCCAGGTGGCGTCATCACCAACCTGGCGACCGGGGTTCCGTACGACCGGATCGGCACGGTGGACGGGTTGTACTTCTTCGTCTGGGGCACAGCCTGGGAGCAACGGTCGCTACCGCCGTCGGCGCGTGGCCCCGGGGCACAGCAGGAGGTGTTCGTGGCCGCTCGCGAGGTGGAGGTGCAGGCAGAGATCGCCCCGGCGTGGTTCGGGCAGCCCGGCGGCGGCTTGCGATTCCACGTCGAACCCCCGGCCCGTGGGGTGCGGGACCTGGTCCGCGCGGGGGTGCTGCAGCGCGTGGTGGTCACGTGACCTTGATGAGAATGGTTCTGATTACTGCTACCGTTGGGTGATAGGTCCGAACGGAAAGGAGCGGGCTGCCACCGTGGCGGCCCCATCACGCATGACTCTCAGCACTCGCCCACGCGGCGCCCGATACCTGGCGCTCCTTGGCGCCCTCCCCCTCGTGCTCGCAGCCTGCGGTAGCGACGCCGGAGCCGGCTCCGATACTGCCGAGCCCACCGACGAGCCGACCGTCGAAGAGACGATGGCTGCCCCCACGGAGGAGGCCTCGGTCTCACCGCGGATCGTCATCACCTACGACGGCGGCGTGCAGGTGCTCGACGCCACCACCCTCGAGCTCGTCTCCGACCTCCCACTGGAGGGGTTCAACCGCCTCAACGCCGCCGGAGACGGCCGACACGTGCTCGTCTCCACCACCGGGGGCTTCCAGGTGCTCGATGCGGGTACCTGGGCCGAGCCGCACGGCGACCATGGACACTTCTATACGGCTGAACCCATGCTCACCGACGTGATCTTTGCCGCGGAGAAGCCGGGGCACGTCGTGGTGCACGAAGGTCGCACCGCACTTTTCGATGACGGCACCGGCAACATCGTGGTGCAGGACTCCGACACGATCGGCGAGGGCGTGGCCGACGATGCGCGCGAGCTGGCACTGCCGGCCGCGCACCACGGGGTGGCCGTCGAGCTCATGGACGGCTCGTTGCTGGTGACCGACGGTACTGAGGACGAGCGGTCCGGGGTGCGGGTGCTCGATGCCGACGGCGAGGAGATCGCCGCCACGGACGACTGCCCCGGCGTGCACGGAGAGGCCACCGCTGCCGACGAGGCCGTGGTGATCGGGTGCGAGGACGGTGTGGTGATCTATGCCGACGGCGAGCTGACCAAGGTCGACAGCCCGGACGACTACGGCCGTATCGGCAACCAGGCGGGCACCGAAGAGTCCCCGATCGTGCTCGGCGACTACAAGGTGGACCCGGACGCCGAACTCGAACGCCCGACGCGGATCTCCTTGATCGACACCCGGAACGGTGAGCTCCAGCTCGTCGATCTGCCCTCCTCCTACACGTTCCGCTCGATCGCCCGAGGCGACGACGGCGAAGCACTGGTGCTCGGCACCGACGGGTCGTTGCACGTGATCGACCCGGAGTCCGGTGAGCTGGTCCGCTCGATCGAGATCATGGACGCATGGGAAGAGTCCGAGGTCTGGCAGGACCCGCGCCCGGCGATCCGTGTGCTCGATGGCACCGCCTACGTGACCGACCCCGCCACCAACGAGATCCACGCCGTGGACATCGAGACCGGTGAGGTGTGGAATACGGCCTCCCTCGAGGTGACTCCGAACGAGATCGCCCTCGCCTCCGGTGACCTGCCGCACGAGCATGGCGAGGGTGCTGAGGAGGGTCACGACCACGAGGATGAGGCCGACCATGAGGATGAGGTGGATCATGAGGATGAGGCCGACCATGAGGATGAGGGCCACGAGGGTCACGACCACTGAGCGCGGGGACGCATGAGAACACAGCACCACAGCATGAGGCGACGGACGGCCACGAAGGTACGGGCCGCCGTCGCCGGCCTGGCCGGGTTGTCCTTGACGGCATCTCTTGCCGCCTGCGAGTCCGGCAGCGAGGAGACTGGCTCGGCCGACGGCGTGACGGTGCTGGCCGCGTTCTATCCGTTGCAGTTCGTCTCCGAGCGCGTCGCCGGCGAGGAGGCGAGCGTCACCAGCCTCACCCCGCCGGGCGCTGATCCGCACAGTCTCGAGCTGGCGCCGGTGCAAGTGGCCGAGTTGGCCGACGCCGATCTGGTGATCTACAGCTCCGGGCTGCAGCCCGCTGTCGACGATGCGGTGGCCAGCCAACCACCGCCGCGACTGGTAGACGCCTGGGACGCCGCCGGGATCGAGGCTGATCTGCTGGTCGAGGACCCGCACTTCTGGCTGGACCCCACACTCCTGGGACCGGTGGCCGGGGCAGTGGCCGACGAGCTCGCCGCAGCTGATCCGGACAACGCCGACGCATACCAGGCGCGGGCCGAGGAGCTGACGGCCGAGCTGGACGCGCTCGACCAGCAGTACGCCGACGGGCTGGCCGGATGCTCCGATGCGATGCTGATCACCGCACACGAGGCATTCGGCTACCTCGCCGACAAGTACCACCTGCGCCAGGAAGGAATCGCCGGGATCGACCCGGAGGTGGAGGCCTCACCGGCCCGCATGCGTGAGGTGGCGGACCTGGTGGCCGAGTACGGCGTCCAGACACTCTTCTTCGAGACCATCACCGCCCCGGACGTGACCGAGGCGCTCGCGGAGGAGGCCGGAGTCGAGACCGCTGTGCTCGACCCGTTGGAGAGCGAGCCAAACGAGGGCGACTATTTCACCACGATGCAGGCCAATCTCGAGGCGCTCGAGAACGGGTTGGTCTGCGACTGACCTGAGCGTCGACGGTCCGGGAGTTCTTGCGGTTCGTGTGCCGCGGCTGGGACTACCGGAGCCGTTCGGCGATCTCCGCGGCGGTGAGGCTCTCGATGTGCTGGCTGATGATCCAGACGTGACCCGAGGGGTCCCGAAAGCGACCTTCGCGCCGTCCGTAGTGTCGGTCATCGATCGGGATGACGACGTGCGCACCGTTGGCGACCATCTGTGCGCCGACCGCGTCGGCGTCATCGACGGTCAGCGTGAGAAGTAGCGCAGTTCCGCCGAGTGCTCGGGGTGAGAGGTTCATGTGGCCGTCGTGCTCGGTGAGGGAAAGGACGTCGTCGCCGAACTGGACCTCGGCATGCACGATCATGCCGGAGGGTTCGGCGAACCTGACCAGTTCAGTTCCACCGAGGGCTGCGGTGTAGAAGTCGATGGCGGCAGCGGCGTTGTCGACGACGAGCCGTGGATAGATCGATGTGGTTGACATGCGGCCCACTGTCGCCGACGTCGTGAGGTCAGGTCTTGTAGATCTTGTCGGTGTCCACGTGGTTGAGCGAGCCGGAGGCGCTGCCGAGCAACTGGGACGGGAGCACGCCCGCGAAGTGCCCGAACTCGCGCGTGAGGTGCGCCTGGTCGGCGTAGCCGAGCTCTGCCGCGATGGTGGCGAGCGATGGCGGCTGCGGTTGCCTGATCGCTTCGACCGTACGACTGAACCGACGAATGCGTTCATAGTGCTTCGGACCGACGCCGACCGTTCGCCGGAACTGCGGGACGAGACGCCGCCGGTCCTCACCCAGCCATGCGGCCACGGCGCCCGCTCCGCGGCCGGCCCGGATCGCCCGTTCCGCAGCGAGCACCGTGGGGGTGACGCGCTCGGGCTGTAGCCGCTGCAACAGCTCGGCCTCGAGGAGGTCCAACGCTGCGTCGGCACGAAGCTCAGCCATGCGGTCCGGCAGGCTCGCCAGCGCCCACACCGATCTGAGAGTGATCGTGATATCGGTCAACTCCTCGCTCGGGACCGCCACGAACGGCTCCGCGCCGCCGGCACGGAACGCTGCACCGACGGTCACGCGATCGCCACGGCGAATGATATCGACGCTCTTCGACGTTGGTCCGATCATCACGCTGTCCGCGTGCCCTGCCGAGATGATGAGCTGTGCACGCCCGGTGGGCAAGATCCGCTCACGTACCTCCGTGGCACCCGGTGCCGGGCCAGTCCACCACAGCCGGTCCACCAACGGCTTGAGCAGCGCGTGGCGAACGGGGCGCGAGAGCAGTGGCATCGTGCTCGACGATAGCCCCCACTGTCCCTGCGGTGCAGTGGGAAACGACGTGGTGACATCGAGGCGGTATCGTCCCGGTCGACCGTGGGCGCCCCGCGCCCAGCAGACCTGCCGCCGGAGCGCCCCCATGACCACCCTGCCCGTGCCACCGGACGACACCACGCTGCGAGCGTGGCTCACGATCGCCGTCGAGGAGGCCCGTGCCGGGCTCGCCGAGGGTGGGGTGCCGATCGGTGCCGTGCTCATCTCCGCCGACGGCGAGGTGCTCGGCCGCGGCCACAACCGCCGCATCCAGGACGGCGACCCCTCCGCGCACGGGGAGACCGATGCCTTCCGCAATGCCGGCCGGCAGCGCACCTACCGCGGCACCACGATGGTCACCACGCTCTCGCCTTGCTGGTACTGCACCGGCCTGATCCGCCAGTTCGGGATCTCCCGGGTGGTGGTGGGCGAGTCCACCACCTTCACCGGCGGGCACGGTGACCTCGAGAAGCTCGGCGTCGAGGTGATCGTGCTCGAGGACGCCGAGTGCATCGCGATGATGCGCACGTTCATCGCCGATCACCCGGACATCTGGAACGAGGACATCGGCGAATGAGCGAGCCCACGCCGAAGGCGGCTGGAGAGGCCGAGGTGAGCTCCGCCGTCGTGGATCCCGACTACCCCGTGCAGCCGGTGCCACCCGGCGCGCGCAAGTCGCTGTTCTCCCTCTCGATCGTGCTCCTCGGGTTCACCTTCTTCACTCCCACCATGCTCGCCGGCGCGCAGGTGGGCGCCGCGTTCGAGTTCTGGCCGCTGATGGGGGTGCTGCTGCTCGGATCCGTGATCCTCGGCGTGTACGTAGCCGTGATCGGTGGGATCGGCGCGTCCACCGGGCTGACCACGGTGATGATGTGCCGGTACGCCTTCGGCCGCCGCGGCTCGATCCTCACCTCGCTGCTGCTCGGCGGCACCCAGGTGGGTTGGTACGGCGTCACCGTGGCCACGCTCGCCCAGCTGATCGCGCAGGCGGCCGGGTGGGAGTCCGACCTCGTGGTCCGCTTGCTGATGGTCGCCGGTGGCCTGGCGATGGGGGCGACGGCGTACTTCGGCTATCGAGGGATGTACGCCCTGTCCGTGGTGTCCGTGCCACTGCTCCTGGTGCTCGCCGCCTGGGTGACGATCCGTTCGTTCGCTGAGACCGACGGTCTGAGCGGCATGCTGGCGCAACGCCCGACGGCGTCCATGGGGGTGGCCGCGGCGGTCACCATCATCGTGGGGACGTTCGTCTCCGGTGGGACGCAGGCACCGAACTGGACTCGGTTCGCGCGCACCCCGCGGCAGGGTTTTGGTGCCGCGGCAGTGGCCTTCCTGATCGGGAACATGCTGATGCTGTTCTTCGGCGCGATCGGCGCCCTCGCGTTCGGTCAGGCCGACTTCGTGATGGTGCTCTTCGACCTGGGGCTCGTGGTGTGGGGCGTGGTGTTCCTGATCGGGAACCTGTGGACCACCAACGACAACACCGCCTACAACTTCGGCGTGGCCGGGGCGGAGATCGCGAACTCGCCCTCGAAGAAGCCGTTCGTGATCGGCGGGGTCGTCATCGGGACGCTGCTCGCGGTGACCGGGATCTACGACTCGTTGCCCGCCTTCCTCGGCTGGCTCGGCATCCTCATCCCGCCGGTCGGTGGCGTGCTGATCGGGGAGTGGTGGAGCCGCTGGCGTGGTGGAGTGCCGGAGTCGGCCACTCGGGTCGGCGCGGTGCGCTGGGAGAACGTGGCGGCCTACGCCGTCGGGTCCCTGGTGGCTTGGGGCACCGGCGAGCTGGCCTGGGGGATCCCGCCGGTGAACGGGATCGTGGTGGCGTTGCTGGCGGCGGTGGTTGCTGGGCGGCTGGTGAAGGGAACCGGGCCGCGGTAGGTGCCGTTCGTCGTCGCCTTGCCTGGGCTGAGGCGACGAGAGGTGGCGCCTACTCGTCCGGGCAGCCGCGGTAGGTGCCATCCGTCGTCGCTGTCCTCACTCTGAGCCGACGAGAAGTGGCGCCTACCTTCTGGCCGCGCAGCGTGAGGGACGCCGTCGCTTGGGCTGGTCAGCCCTGCCGGGCCTTGAGCCGCGGGTTCTTCTTGTTGATCACGTAGGTCTTGCCGCGGCGGCGGACCACGATCGATCCGGGCTGGTTCTTCAACGAGCGCAATGACGCACGAACCTTCATGAGTTCTCCATTCGTGTGGCGGTCGGGCAACGTTGTGGTCGGTTCCGGATCGGGATGCGGCCACAACGCTGCCCACGGGGATGGGGGATTACCAACTGGACTTGGTGATCCCAGGTAGCTCCCCGCGCAGCGCCATCTCGCGCAGCCGCACCCGGGAGAGTCCGAACTTGCGCAGGTGCCCGCGGGGGCGGCCATCGGCGACGTCACGGTTGCGGACGCGGGTGGGGCTCGCATTCCGAGGGAGCTTGTGCAGCGCACGCATGGCCGCCTCGCGCTCCTCGGCGCTGCGGTGCGGGTCCACCGACGCCTTCTTCAGCTCGGCGCGGATCTCCGCGAACCGGGCCACCGTGTCCTGGCGTTGCAGGTTCTTCGCGATCTTGGATGCCTTGGCCATCAGCGGATCTCCTTGAACTCGACGTGTCGGCGCACCCGCGGGTCGTACTTCATCAGGACCAGGCGGTCAGGTGAGTTCCGCCGGTTCTTTTCGGTGATGTAGCGGTATCCGGTCCCGGCGGTGGACTGGATCACCACCTTCGGGCGGACGTCAGCGGACTTCTTCGCCATCAGATCTGCTCTCCTCGTGCTCGGATCCGCACGATCGCGGCCTCGATGCCGATCGTGTCGATGGTCTTGATCGCGCGGGTGCTCAGCCGTAGCCGCACGCGGCGGCCGAGGGACGGTACCCAATAGGTGCGCCGTTGGATGTTCGGGTTGAACCGACGTGAGGTGCGCCGGTGGGAGTGGGAGATGGTGTTGCCGAACTTCGGTTCGGCGCCGGTGAGTTGGCAGTGAGCGGACATAGAAGCATAATAGGAATCATTCTCACTAATGTCACATCGAGAGGATCAGATGTCCGCCGCCGCCCCCTCCCAGACTCGACCCGTGGCCGTACTTGCCACCATCAACCCGATCGACCGGGAGGTGGCGCTCCTGAGCGCCCTCACGGACCGGTCCGATGTCGTCGCGGTCGTGCACGACATCGAGCTGGGCGCTCACGGTGCCCGGCTGCGTCGGCGATTGCTGAGCGGCACCGAGACGCTCGAGGACGTCCAGGTCGACCTCGATCACGTGTGCCCCTCCTGCGCCGTCCGGGAGGACGCCGGCCCCACGGTGGCGCACCTGCTGGAGGATCCGCGCTGGGCGGGGGTGGTGCTCGCACTGCCGCCCGGCGCCGAACTGCTCCCTGCGACGGCGGGACTCACCGCAGCCCTCGGCGAGCTCGGCGGGCCTGGGGTGCTGGCCGCAGGAATCGCGTACGTCTCGGCTGAACTGTTGCCCGGCGCTGTCCTTGGTGACAGCGATGCGAGCGCCGGCGATGCGGCGATTGCCCCGGGAGACGATCGCGCGCTCGCCGAAATCGTGCTCGGACAAATGCCTCCGGCCGACCTCGTGGTCCTCGACGGCGGAGCGACCGGTCGAGTACGAGACCTTGCCGACGCCGTCCGTCGCCCAGGATCGGAGCTCGTCACCGACGCTCACAGTGACTGGCTCAGCCGAGCATTCGCGCTCCGGCACTCGCTCGCCCACGCGGAGGCGCACCTGCATGCCACCAGCGCTGCCCCGGGGGTCGGCGCCGGGTCGGTGCGGCCCGACGAGCACGGCTGGCAGGCGGCCGACTCCGATGTCTGGGCGCTCGACCTGCACACGTCGGCGGCCCTGCACCCGGCCCGGCTGATCGAGGCGATCGACCTGGTGGCCAGTGGCGCGCGGGTGGTGTGGGGCAGGTTCTGGGTCCCCAACCGACCGGACTCGGTGTGCGGGTTGTACGGAGGCGGACGCCAGGTCTCGGTCGGGGTTGCCGACCACTGGGGCGGGGCCGAGCCGAGCACCCGATGGCTCGTGGTGGGCGCCGGCTCGGGCCGGGAGGACGTGCTCGCCGCGTTCCAGCGAGCCGTGCTCACCCCGGCGGAGCAGGACGAGGGCTTGCTGCCCTGGCTCGGGCGCATGGACCCTCTGGAGCCGTACCTTGGTGCACGTTCGGCGACCCATCTGGCGTGACCGCACTCGATCCGCCTGGCGGGACCGCACTCGACCCGCCGCGTGACCGCACTCGAACCCACCTGGCGTGACCGCACTCGACCCGCCGCGAGTGCGGGCGATCTCGCCTATATCTCGCTAGGTGAGCGAGAAGGGCCGCACTCGCGGGTTAGGGCAGGGGGGTGACGGTGCCGCTGAAGTGGCGCTTGCCGGACTTCTGGTTCCACCCCAGGTACTGCACGGCCTCGCCGTCGGGGCGCAACGCGAGCGCGACCTTCGAGGGCAGCAGCACCGGTTTCGCGAAGGTGACGTCCCAGGTGAACGCCTCCGCCCGGGAGACCCGGCTCGCCCCGACGGCGGCCAGAGCCCGGGCGGCGGTGTACATTCCGTGCGCGATCGCCCGCGGGAAGCCGAAGGCCTTCGCCGTCAGGGCGCTCAGGTGGATGGGGTTGCGGTCGCCGGAGACCTGCGCGTACCGCCGTCCGGTGTCCTTGGCCAGATTCCAGACGGCGGCCGGTTGCCCCACGTCCGTGCCCCACGGGTCCTCGCGAGGTTCCGTCTCCAGCAGCGCCAGGCCGGGCAGCTGACGTCCCTTCGCCAGGTAGGTGGACCGTCCGGTCCAGGCGGGGTCACCGTCGTCGGGCCGGCTGGCCTCGACGACCAGGTCCACCTGGGTGCCGGCCTTGTGCGCACGCAGCCCCTCCGCCCACGCGCGCACCGTGAGTGCCTCACCCACATGGATCGGGTTGCGCTGCTCCACCCGGTTCGCGATGTGCACCATCCCGAGCAGCGGCAGCGGGAAGTCCTCCCGTGCCATCACGGCCATGGCCAGGCCGAACGCTGTCACATGGACGAACCCGGCCGGCAGCACGTCGGTGCCCGGTTCGCCGAGCAGGTGCTGGTAGGCGGTGAGCCGCTCCGCATCGGGGCGGACGTCCTCCACCCGATAGGTCACCTCGGGCAGCGTGGTCGCCTTGTCGCCCGGGGCCCGGACCATCAGCCGCGCCGACTTCGCCAGCGCATTCGCATACAAGCCGCCCAGCGCCGGTACCTCGGGGAGGGTCTGCTCGCGCTCGTGGGTGCTCATTATTGGCCCACCAGATTCTGTCCGCACACGCGCAGCACCTCTCCGTTGATCCCGCCTGCCTGAGGGGAGAGCAGGAAGGTGATCGTCTCGGCCACGTCCACCGGTTGTCCCCCCTGCTGCAGGGAGTTCGCCCGGCGCGCGACCTGCCGGGGCACCGGCGGGATCTTCGCGGTCATCTCGGTCTCGATGAACCCCGGGGCCACCGCGTTCGCGGTCCCGCCCTGCTCGGCGAGCCGCGGCGCGAGCGCCCGGGTCATCCCGATCACGGCGGCCTTGGTATAGCCGTAGTTCGTCTGGCCGCGGTTACCGGCGATACCCGAGGTCGAGGCGAGCGAGACCAGCCTCAGCCCGTCCGGTGCCAGCCCGTCCGCGCTCAGCAGCGCCTCGTTCATCCGCAGCTGCGCAGCGATGTTCACCGCCACCACCGCGTCCCACTTCTCCGCGGTCATGTTGGCGAGCAGCTTGTCCCGCAGCACACCCGCGTTGTGCACGACGGCGTCCAGTCGCCCGTGCCGGGACCGCGCCAGATCGATCACTCGCTGGGCGGCATCGTCGGCGGTGATGTCCAGCTGCAAGGCGGTACCGCCCACCTCGTTCATCACCTGCGCCAGCTGCTCACCTGCCGCGGGTACGTCCACGCCGATCACCTCGGCGCCGTCGCGATGCAGGGTGCGCGCGATGGCGGCACCGATCCCGCGCGCGGCGCCGGTCACCACGGCGACCCGCCCGGCCAGGGAACGGGTCCAGTCACCGGGGACCTCGCCGTCGGTGGTGGTGACGTGCACGAACTGACCGGACACGAATGCCGACCGAGCCGAGAGGAGGAACCGTACGGCCCCGGTGACGCTCGGGGAGCCGGGCGTGACGCCGTCGGAGAGCACGATGCCGTTGCCGGTGGCGCCGGCGCGCAGCTCCTTGGCGAGCGATCGGGTGAAGCCGTCCACCCCGTGGCGGGCGGCGGCAACGGCCGGATCGTCGGTGTCCGCAGCCGGCCGGGAGAGGACGATCACGCGTCCGCTCGGGGCGAGGGAGCGCAGCGCCTCCCCGAGCTCGAGCACCCGCTCGCCGACCTGTTCCGGATGCTCGATATCGGTCAGGGTCAGCACGATCGCGCCGAGCGTGCGGTTCGGCAGGGTGCGGTGCACGTCCAGGTCCCAGGCCAACAGGGTCTGCGCCAGGGAGTCTGCGACCGTGTCGTCCGGGCCCGAGCCCAGCAGCAGGACCGGGCCGGGTAGGAGTGGGTGGTCCACGGCGCTCGGGTCGGTACGTCGCAGCTCCGCCGGCCGCGGCAGGCCGAGCTTCTTGGCCACGTCCTTGGTGATGCCGGAGTTGACCAGGTTCAAATAGGTGTCACTCACGCGAGCTCCTCTCAGGCCTCAAGAATCATGGCAACGGCCTGACCGCCGGCGGCGCACACCGAGATCAGCCCACGGACCGGCTCGCCTGAGCCGGACTTCTTGCGCTCGTGCAGCAGCGTCGCCAGGGTCCCCACGATGCGCGCACCGGTCGCGGCGAACGGGTGGCCGGCGGCCAGTGACGAGCCCGCCACGTTCAGCCGGGACCGATCGACCTCACCGAGCGCCGGCATACCGAGCTTGCGGGTGCAGAAGTCCTCGTCCGCCCAGGCGGCCATGGTGCTGAGCACGGTCGCGGCGAATGCCTCGTGGATCTCCACGAACGCGAAGTCGTCCAGCGTCAGGCCTTGGCGGGCGAGCAGGCGCGGTACGGCGTAGGCCCCCGCCATCAGCAGGCCCTCCTCGCCCCGGGCGAAGTCCACGGCGGCCGCCTCCGCGTCCACCACGTGCGCCAGCACCGGCAGCCCCCGCTGCTCAGCCCAGTCGTCGGTACCGAGCAGCACGGCGGCGGCGCCGTCGGACAGTGGTGTGGCGTTCCCTGCCGTGATCGTGGCGTCGGCGGAGTCCTTGCCGAAGACGGGTGAGAGCTTCGCGAGCTTCTCGGCGGTGGTGTCCGCGCGCAGCGTCTCGTCCCGGATCAGTCCGCGATAGGGCGTGATGAGGGTGTCGAACAGGCCGTCGGCGTAGGCGCGGGCGAGATTGTGGTGCGACTGGAGCGCGATCTCGTCCTGCGCTTCACGGGTGATGCCCCACTGCCGTGTGGTGATCGCCTGGTGCTCACCCATGGACAGACCGGTGCGCGGCTCGTTCACGCTCGGCGCCACCGGTGCCAGGTCGCCGGGTCGCAGCGCTGAGAGCAGGGCCAGTCGCTTGCCGATCGTCTTCGCGCGGGTGAGCTTGATCAGGGTGGAACGGAGGCGGTCGCTGACCACGACGGGGGCGTCCGAGGTGGAGTCCACGCCGCCGGCGACGCCTGCGTCGATCTGCCCGAGGGCGATCTTGTTGGCGATCGCGGTGACAGTCTCCACGCTCGTGCCGCAGGCGCGCTGGACGTCGAAGGCGGGGGTGTGCGGGTCCAGTCCGGAGCTCAGGACGGCCTCGCGGGTGAGGTTGAAGTCCCGCGAGTGCTTCAGCACTGCACCGGCGGAGACATCCCCCAGGCGCTCGCCCTGCAGTCCGAAGCGTGCGACCAGGCCGGTGAGGGTGGCGGTGAGCATGTCCAGGTTCGAGGCGGAGGCGTATGCCCCGCCTGCCTTGCCGAAGGGGATGCGGTTGGCGCCGATGACGGCGGCCCGCGGGGGTGGTGCGGAGACGTTGCCGTTGCTGGTGGGCGTCGATGCCATGGGATGTCCTCGCGATAGGGGTCAGACGGATGTGGAGGAGCCTGCCGACGATCCTGCGGATGTGACGAGCAGGTGTCTAGAACTGATAGTACCTGATACTCTCAGTCCGTGAGTAGGGTCACAGCAGCTGCCGACGGCGGCACCGCGCGGCGCGGCGAGCGTCTCGGTGCGGTGCGCCCGGATCAGCGCGGCCCAGTGCCGACTCCACCCGCGCCGGAGAACCGGGACGCAACGGACGAACCGCCGGCACCGACGGACGGACGTTCCCGCCGATGGGACTCCCACCGCGCCGAACGACGCCGTGCGCTCGCCCGGGCCGCCCGGCGCGCCATCCACCATGAGGGCCCGGACCTGTCCATGGATGAGCTCGCCACCGCGATGGAGACGTCCAAGTCGATCGTCTACCGGTACTTCACCGACAAGGCCGGCCTGCAGGCCGCCGTCGGCGAGCTCGTGCTGGAAGAGATGTCTGACGGCTTCGAGGCGGCAGCCCACACCGACGGCGACCCCCATGCCCGGCTGCGCGCCATGGTCGGGGTGTACACCTCGATGATCGTGCGGAGCCCGCACGTGTACCGGTTCGTCACGCGCACCGAGGGTGCCGACGTCCCTGATCTCTCCGGCTTCCAGACCACGATCACCCGCTACGTCGAGACACCGCTGCGTGAGGCCCTCGACGACTCCGACGCCAGCAGCCGTCTGGTGGCGGGTTGGGCCGCCGGCGTCGTCGGTTTCGTGCGCGGAGTGGGCGACGTCTGGCTGGGAGCAGATCCCGGCACCAATCCCTCGGCCGAGACCATGGCCGACCTTGTCACCGACTGGCTCTGGTACGGCGCCGGAGCCGCCACCCCGACACCCTCACGGGAGCACACATGAGTACCACCACCCGCACGGCCGCGGCAGACCTCACCCTGGACACGTCCGCCGTGGCCGACCTGATCGACGGACGCTGGGGCGAGTACCGCCGCGAGGTCCGCGACGTTCTCCTGGACGACCGGCTGCGCCGGACCGAGGGGCTCGATGTGGACGCCCATCGTGCGCGGGTGCTCGAGCAGGCCCGCCAGCTCGTGGAGATCGGCGTCGTGAATCGCGCCTTCCCCGAGCGCCTTGGCGGCGGTCAGGACCCGGGCGGCAACCTGGCCGGGTTCGAAGAGCTGGTGGTGGCCGACCCCTCCCTGCAGATCAAGTGCGGGGTGCAGTGGGGCCTCTTCGGTGCGGCGATCCTGCACCTGGGCACTGACAGTCACCACGACCGGTTCCTGCCGGGGGCGATGAGCCTGGACGTGCCTGGATGCTTCGCGATGACCGAGACCGGGCACGGCAGTGACGTCGCCGCGATCGGCACCACCGCCACCTACGACCCGGCCACGCAGGAGTTCGAGATCCACACCCCGTTCCGCGGGGCCTGGAAGGACTACATCGGCAACGCCGCTGATCACGGGACGGCCGCCGTCGTGTTCGCCCAGCTCATCACCGGTGGCGTGAACCACGGCGTGCACGCCTTCTACGTGCCCATCCGCGAGGCTCAGGCGGACGGCACCGCCGGCCCGTTCCTGACCGGCGTAACCGGAGAGGACGACGGCATCAAGGGCGGCCTGAACGGGGTCGACAACGGCCGGCTCGCCTTCGACCACGTCCGCGTGCCGCGAGAGAACCTGCTGAACCGGTACGGCGACGTCGCCGCCGACGGCACCTACAGTTCCCCGATCGAGAGCCCCGGGCGCCGCTTCTTCACCATGCTCGGCACCCTGGTGCAGGGGCGCGTCTCCCTCGGTGGTTCGGCCGTGGTGGTCGCCAAGATGGCCCTGGCGACGGCCATCCGCTACGGCAACGAACGCCGTCAGTTCGCCGGTGCCGACTCCGACACCGAGACCGTGCTGCTGGACTATCAACAGCACCAGCGCCGGCTCCTGCCGTTGCTCGCGCGGGTGTACGCGGCGCAGTTCATGCACAACCAGCTCGGCCAGCGCTTCCACGAGGTCTTCTCCGGTGATCACGACAACGACGGCGATCGCGAGGATTTGGAGACCCTCGCCGCGGCGTCGAAGCCGCTGAGCACCTGGCTCGCGATGGACACCATCCAGACCAGCCGGGAGGCGTGCGGCGGCGCCGGCTATCTCGCCGAGAACAAGTTCGTCACCTGGCACCAGGACATGGATGTCTACACCACCTTCGAGGGTGACAACCACGTGCTGCTCCAGCTCGTCGGCAAGCGGCTGCTCACCGACTACGGCCGTGAGATGGCGACCATGGACGTCGGCGGAGCGGTGCGGTGGGTGGCCGACCGAGCAGTGGACATGACCCTGCACCGCACCCCGCTGCGCCGGGCCGCACAGTCCATCCAGGACTGGGGATCCCGTGCCAGGTCAGCAGGAGAGCTGCGCGATGCCGACGTGCAGCGCGAACTGCTCGAGGATCGCGTGGAATCGATGGTGGAGGAGATCGCGCTCGCGCTGCGCGCCGCCAAGGACGCACCGCAGGATGTGGCGCACGCCCTGTTCAACTCGCACCAGCACGACCTGATCGAGGCGGCCCGGGCGCACGGGGAGCTGCTGCAGTGGGAGGCGTTCACCGAAGCGGTCGAGTCGGTCGCCGACCCGGACACCCGCAAGGTGCTCACCTGGCTGCGGGACCTGTTCGGCCTGGTGACGATCGAGAAGAACCTCTCCTGGTACCTCATCAACGGGCGCATCTCGGCCCAGCGGGCCCGTACCGTGACCTCCTACATCAACCGGCTGCTGCCCCGGCTTCGCGCGCACGCACTTGGCCTGGTGGAGGCCTTCGGTTACACGGACAAGCACATCGGCGCCGTGATCGGCACCGGTGTCGAGGCGCAGCGGCAGCGGGAGGCGCAGGATCACCTGCGGCGGCGGCGCGCGGCCGGGGACGAGCCGGTCAGCGAGAAGGACCTGAAGAAGAAGTCGACCGCCTGACCGAATCGACGGGCATGCGTCGAGCCTCGGCCCCATGGCGCGCGGCTCGACGCATGGCCGTCGACCTGGTCACTGCGCGTGTCGCAGATTCTGCCGATGGGCCTCGTGCAACCAGGGATCGGCGTGACGCAGGCGTGGGTCGGAGCCCGGTGCGGTCAGCGAGTCCAGATACGCCCGGTCGGCGGCGAGTCGTGCCATGGGGGAGTCGGCGGTACCGGCATGGGCGATCCTGCCGTGACCGGGGATCAGCACCTGCGCCTGTTCCACCAGCGGTGCGAGCAGGTCCAGCCCGGCCCGGTACTCCGCCAGCGTGCTGGTCTCCAGCAGCGGGATCTCGACGTCGGAGAGCATGTCCCCGGCGATGAGCACCTCCGATCCCGGCAGCCACAGGGCGCTGTGCCCGGGCGCGTGCGCCTGGTGCGTGAGCACCTGGACCTCCGGCCCGGGCCAGGGCAACCGGTCGCCGTCGTGGGCCTGCACCTGACCGGCGAGGGCGAGCAGGTCGGGCGGCAGCTCGAGGGCAGCGCGGATCTCGGTGAGGTGCGCGGCGGCGGTGCGGGCCGCCGTCGGGCTGGTGAGCCGGGATGCGTTGCCGAAGCGCGGGTGCCAGAGCACGTGGTCGTGGTGGGCGTGGGTGGACCAGCCGAGGGTCGGGGTGAGGTCGTGCTCGGCGAGCAGGTCGGCGAGGTGGTCCAGCTCGTCCGCGTGCCAGGCCGGGTCCACCACGACGGCGGAGGTCCCGTGCCGTAGCACGGTGGAGGTGGTGCGCATGGTGCGAGACGTGTGGACGAGCACGTCCGGCGCGGGCTCGGTGACGGTCACCTGGTGAGTGTGGCATTGCACACGTCATGACCGGCTCACCGCGATCTCTGGTTAGGCTTGCCTTAGTCGATGAGAGGGAGGTTGGTCATGCCCAAGAAGGTGGCGCAACGAGCCGAAGTAGTGACGGCCGAGCGGATCACTCCGCACATGGTGCGCATCGTGCTCTCCGCGCCGGGCGGGGGCCCGCTGGAGACCGACCCGGCCGGCTATACCGACACCTATGTGAAGGTCGTCCTGCCGCGACCGGGGACCGGTGTGCAGGAGCCGTTCGACATCGACGAGGTGAAGGAGCGACTCTCGGGCGAGGACTGGCCGGTGAACCGTACCTACACGATCCGCGCCTGGGACCCCAAGAGTGGGCACGCCACGATCGACTTCGTGGTGCACGGTGACGAGGGGATCGCCGGCCCGTGGGCGGCGCGGGCGCAGCCGGGGGACCTTGTCCAGCTACTCGGCCCGGGCCGGGGGTATGCCCCGAATCCGGAGGCCGGCTGGCACTTGCTGGTCGGCGACGAGAGCGCACTCCCGGCGATCGCCGCCACGGTGGAAGCGATGCCCGAAGGGGCGCAGGTGCGTGCCTTCATCGAGGTGGCCGATCCGAGCGAGGAGCAGGCGCTGCTGACCGTGGCCCATGCGCAGGTGACCTGGATCCACCGGTCGGCGGCCGACGATGGCGCGGAGCCGGGCGAGGCGCTCGTGCAGGCGGTGCGGGGGCTGCGCTTCCCACCGGGCCGCGTCCATGCCTTCGTGCACGGCGACGCCGGTGTGGTCAAGCAGCTGCGCGCGCTGCTGCGGTTCGAGCGGGAGGTGCCGAAGGAGGATCTGCACGCCTCGGGCTACTGGAAGCGCGGCACCAACGACGACCAGTGGCGTGCCGTGAAGCGTCAGTGGGTCGCGCAGATGGAGGCCGAGGAGGAGGCCCGCAACTCCTGACCTGGGTCTACGCCCGCCCCGCCCCACCCACGCCCCACGACCCGCCCCCACCCGCGCCCCTACCCCCAGCGTCGAACGCAACCTTGTGCGGCGTTTCTCGCGAGAAACGCCGCACAAGGTTGCGCTCGGCAGGCGGGGTGTGTTGCTCCTCGACCTCGAGTTCGAATGTATGTTCGAATAGCGGTATGCGATGGGACGGTCAGCAAGCCACCGACGCCGGCGCGCTGCTCCCGCTGCGCGGGCTGATCCGCAGCATCACCACCCCGGAGTTCGCCGGCGTCACGTTCCACGAGGTGCTCTGCAAGAGTGCCCTGAACAAGGTTCCCGGCGGGTCGAACATGCCGTTCACCTGGACGATCAACACCACGCGTGGCTGTTTGCATCAGTGCTCCTACTGCTTCGCGCGCAAGACCCACGAGTATCTCGACCTGGACTCCGGCGCGGACTTCGACACCCAGATCGTGGTGAAGACGAACGTGGCCGAGGTGCTGGCCGCCGAGGTCGCGAAACCGTCCTGGCGGCGCGAGCACGTGGCCCTGGGCACGAACTCCGATCCGTACATGCGCGCCGAGGGGCGCTACCGGCTGATGCCGGGGGTGATCCAGGCGCTGACGGCGTCCCGCACCCCGTTCTCCATCCTCACCAAGGGTCCGTTGCTGCGGCGGGACCTGCCGCTGATCAGCGCCGCCGCCGAACGGGTCGATGTGGGTATCGGCGTCTCGCTCGCGTTCACCGATCCGCAGTTGCAGCAGCGCGTCGAGCCCGGGACCCCGACCCCGAAGGCGCGTCTGGACCTGATCCGTGCTGTGGCCGACGCCGGGCTGCAGCCGACGGTGATGGCGATGCCGATCCTGCCGTGGCTGACCGATTCGACCGAGCACCTGGACGAACTGTTCGGCGCCATCCGCGAGGCTGGCGGTACCTGGGTGACCGCCGGTCCGCTGCATTTGCGACCCGGCGCTCGCGAGTGGTTCATGGCCTGGCTGGCCCGCGAGTATCCCGCGCTGGTGCCCAAGTACCGGGCGCTCTTCGGCCGTGGGTCGTACACGAGCACCGAGTACCGCGAGTGGCTCTCCGGCCGCGTGCGTGAGATGCGCCGTCAGCACGGGTTTGTGCGGGAGGAGACCCAGGGTGGGGCGAGGTGGACCCTACGCACGGATCCGGACGCTGTCGGGGATCCACCGGCGCCGGCTGCGCTGGCGCGGGCCGACCCGCGGCCCGCGCAGACGGCCCTGTTCTGACCAGGCCGGGTGCGCAGCACCCGTCCAACGTCGGTGCCCGCGCCTACCCTGAGCCCATGGACTCCCTCATCACCGGAACCGACGGGCGCACCCGCTGCGGCTGGGTCGGCTCGGACGCCGAGTACGAGCGCTACCACGACGAGGAATGGGGTTTCCCGCTGCACGGCGACCGCGCCCTGTTCGAGAAGATGGCGCTCGAGGGCTTTCAGGCAGGGCTCTCCTGGATCACCATCCTGCGCAAGCGGCCCCGCTTCCGCGAAGTGTTCGCCGGCTTCGACCCGGGCGATGTGGCGCGATTCGGCGAGGACGACATCGAGCGGCTCATGGGTGACGCCGGCATCATCCGCAACCGGGCGAAGATCGTCGCCACCATCGAGAACGCGCGACTCGTGCAGGAGATGGCCGAAGACGATCTGGATACGCTGATGTGGTCCTTCGCCCCGGAGGCCGCTGCCCGG
The DNA here is from genome assembly GCF_900105765.1 of Ruania alba. Classification (NCBI taxonomy): domain Bacteria; kingdom Bacillati; phylum Actinomycetota; class Actinomycetes; order Micrococcales; family Ruaniaceae; genus Ruania; species Ruania alba. The sequence continues at coordinate 91,613 of NZ_FNTX01000002.1, read as the reverse complement.
CCGCGCAGCTTCGACGACGTCCCGGCCGTCACAGCGGAGTCGACGGCCATGAGCCAAACTCTGCGCAAGCGCGGGTTCCGGTTCGTGGGCCCGACCACGATGTATGCGCTGATGCAGTCGGCCGGGATGGTCGATGACCACATGGCGGGGTGCTGGCGGGTGGCGTGAAGGCTGCCCGGCCCTGGTGCCGGCGATCCGCCGGCGGGGTCGACCGGCGTAGGCTCAGTGATCGTGCCTCGCCTGCTCGCCGATACCGCGCCGTTGCGGGTGGGCGCGTTCCGCCGCCTGTGGTGGGGGCTCGGAATCTCCAACCTCGGCACCCAGCTGACGGCGGTGGCCGTGGGTCTGCAGGTGTACGCATTGACCGGCTCCACCCTCGCCGTCGGGATTCTCGGGATCTGCGCCCTGGTGCCACTGGTGGTGCTCGGCCTGTACGGCGGTGCGCTGGTGGACCAGTTCGATCGACGCAAGGTCGCGCTGGTGGCCTCCACCGGTCTGTTCGTGGTGACGGCGCTGCTTGCCGTCCAGGCATGGCTGCAGTTGGAGTCGGTGGAGCTGCTGTACGCACTCGTGGCGCTGCAGTCGGCGGCCAGCGCGGTGAACAACCCGGCGCGTTCGGCGATCATCCCGCGCCTGGTGCCGATCAGTCAGCTCGCCGCCGCCAACGCCCTGCAGACCCTCGCGTGGAATGTGGCCCTCACCCTCGGCCCACTGCTGGGTGCCGTGCTGGTGGCCTGGCAGGGGTTCCCGATCGCGTACACCCTGGACACGCTGTTGTTCACGGCCTCCCTCTATGCGCTGTGGCGGTTGCCGGACATTCCGCCGCAACCTGCTGACGACGCGGACGAGGACGGCCCTGCTCAGCGCAGCGCCCCCGCGCGGCGCGTGGTCGGCTGGCGTTCGGTGCTCGATGGGTTGCGCTATCTCGGCACCCGACCGAACCTGCGGATGACCTTCTTGCTCGACCTGAGCGCGATGATCCTGGCCATGCCTCGGGTCCTCTTCCCCGCCGTCGGGGTGGTCCTGATCGGCGGGGGAGAGGCGACCACGGGCGCGCTCACGGCCGCGATCGCCGTCGGGGCGGTGCTGGCCAGCATGCTCTCCGGTGGGCTGTCCGGGGTGCGCGCCCAGGGCAAGGTGATCGTGGGTGCGATCGCGGTGTTCGCGCTCGCGGTGATCGGATTCGGGGTGGTGCTGCTCCTGGTGGGGGAGACGTCTCCGGACGGGGTGATCGTCTGGGCGTTGGTGGCGGCGTTCGTGCTGCTCGCGGTCGCCGGTGCGGCCGACTCGATCTCCTCGATCTTCCGCCAGACCATCCTGCAGGCGGCCACACCGGATGCCATGCGTGGGCGATTGCAGGGCGTGTTCGTCGTGGTGGTCGCTGGTGGCCCCCGCCTCGGCGACCTGGTGGTGGGTGCGGAGGCGTCCTGGTTCGGCGAAGGGCTCGCGGCCGTCATCGGTGGGGCGTTGTGCCTGGTGGCGATCGCCGTGCTCGGCCTCACGCAGCGCCGGTTCCTGGCCTACGACGGCGCCCGGCCCGCCCCGTAGGTCGTCAACTGTTGCTGCTGCGTTGCTCGCCATACCGTGGGCAGGTGGACCAGCACCCGACCCCATCGACGTCCCAGCGCAGATGGCTTCGTCCGGAGCAAGTCCGGCGGGCCATCGCGATGATCCGAACGCCCGAGTTCGTGACCGACCTTCTCCAGATCCTCAAGTCGGTCGTTGCCGCGACGGCAGCCTGGTGGATCTCGGTGAATCTGCTCGACTCGCAGCTGCCCTTCCTGGCGCCGTGGACGGCGCTTCTCGCCGTTCGTGCCACGGTCTACCGGTCCCTCTCCCGCGGGGCCCAGACCACGGTGGCGACCGGCGTGGGAGTTGGGCTGTCGTTCGTGGTCGGTGCGTTCCTCGGAGTGAGCGTCTGGACGTTTGCACTCGCCGTCCTGGTAGGGCTGGCGGGATCGCGACTCACCTGGTTGCGTGATGAAGGGATCGCGATCGCCACCACCTCCGTGTTCATCCTCGGCAGTGGCTTCGGTGATCAGGCCCCGTTGCTCGGTGACCGGCTGATCGAGGTCGGCGTGGGTGTGGCCGTCGGGATCGGTGTGAACCTCCTGATCGTGCCGCCGCTGCGGGGCCAGCAGGCGGCGCGTCATGTGGACGACCTCAACCGCCGGATGGGTGAGACGCTGATCGAGATGGCCGATGAGCTGGAGGGCTCGTGGGACACCGACCGTGCCGATGAATGGGTAGCCCGGACGCGATCGATCGATGAGCAGCTCGCCACCGCCTGGCAGTCCGTGTGGTTCGCGCGCGAGAGCGCCCGGATCAACCCGCGCCGGTATGTGCCCTCGTCGATGCGTGGCCGCGCTGGACAGACAACAGCTGACTCCGAGCGCGAGGAGGTCGGCTACGAGGAGATCTTGACGCGCGTCGGCGAAGGGGTCTCGCATTTGCGCCACCTGGCGCGCACAGTGCGGGAGTCCACCTACGGCGAGAGTCGATGGGATGAGGATTTCCGCCGCGAATGGGTGGCCATCGTCCGCGATGCCGGTCGCTCCATCCGGGACCCGGGCGCCGAGGTTGAGCCGATCTACGACCGACTCGATGCACTGGCTGCCCGCGCCTCGGGTGCAGACGGGTTGCCGGGAGACCTGTGGCCCGCCTACGGGTCGGTCCTGACCAGCATGCGGCACATCGTGCTGGTGGTCGACGACGTCGCCTCGGCTCGCCAAGCCCGGGACAGTTCCCGCGACAATCCGGCCGGGTGAGCCTCAGGGACGTAGGACGGCGTCCAGCCCGGGCGTCACTGTCTCGATCAGTTCCTCCAACGGTAGTTCGGCCACGGGGGTCACCTGCAGGATGTAGCGCGCCGTGGCGATCCCGAACAGGTGGGCCATGGCGAACGGGAGTCGTGCGGCGGTCTCCGCCGGAAGGTCCTTCGTGACCTGAATGAGCATCCGGGACTCGATGGCATCTCGCACCCGCGCCGCTGCCGCCTCGCTGGAGCTCGCCGAGCGCAGGACAGCACGCAGCGACGGGCCTAGGTCGGGCGATTCCCATCCCGAGAGGTAGACGGTGGCGAGGCGCCGTGCGAGCCCGTCAGGGGTGCCGTGCAGGGACTGCGCGACCCGCTCCGGGAGGTCGGCGATCTGATCGAGCACCGCGCCGAAGAGCTGGTCCTTGGACCCGAAGAAGTGCATCACCAGTGCGGGGTCCACCCGCGCCTGGGCGGCGACGGCACGGATGGTGGTGCTGCCGTATCCGTGGGCGGCGAACTGGTCCAGCGCGGCGTGCAGGATCACCGCGCGCGAGTCGTTCGCGCCAGGGCGCCGACCGGTCCGTGCCGACCGCTGGTCCGTCATGACCGTGAGCCTACCCAATCTCAACAAGCATTGACTTCAACGTATGTTGAGTTCTACGGTGTGGACACGATCTTGAGGAGGCTGCCATGGCTGAACACTCCACCCACCCGTCCGGCGAACGTTCGGCGTGGCCGCGTGCCATCGCCGTCCCACTTGCGCTCGTCCTGGTTGCCAGCGTGGTGGTGCTGGCCCTGGTGTGGCCGGCCCGGACGGCCGAGCCGCGCGATGTCCCGATCGCGATCGTGGGGCCGGAACAGGCAGTGATGGGCGTCCAGTCCGCACTGGCCGAGCACGGCGATGGGGCGTTCCGAGCCGACCAGATGCCCGATCGGGACGCCGCGCTGGCCGCGATCAGGAACCGGGAGAGCTATGGTGCGATCCTGCTGGGCGAACGGCCGGAGGTACTCACCGCCTCGGCAGCGAGCAGCGCGATCGCGACGGCGCTCGCCGGCATGGCGCCCACGCTCCAGGCCCAGGCACAGCAAGCCGCCCAGGCGCAGGCGGACGCCGCCGGAGTCGAGGCGCCCGAGGTGGAGGTCACGGTGACCGATGTGGTCCCGCTCGCTGATACCGACCCGCGTGGGGCGGCCCTGGCACTCGCCTCTCTCCCGCTGCTCATCGTCGGACTGCTCGGCGGCATCGTCATCGGTCTGCTGAGCGCCTCCATGGGGCGTCGCCTGCTCGGCGTGGCGATCTACGCCGTCGGCGCTGGACTGCTGCTCCCCGCGATCCTCGGACCGTGGTTAGGGATCGTGCACGGGGACTACCTCACGAACATGGGCGCATTCACGCTCATTCTGGCAGCGATCTCCGCCACTCTCGCCGGGCTGATCGCCGTGCTCGGTCCCCGCGGTGCGGGGCTCGGGGTGGTTCTGCTCGTTGTGATCGCCAACCCGATCTCGTCGGCCGCCATGCCCGTGGAGTTCCTCCCGGGGCCGTGGGGCGAGGTGGGGCAGTGGTTCCCGCCCGGGGCCGCAGCCACGCTGGTGAGATCACTCTCGTACTTCCCGGAGGCAGCGATCGGCGGACCGGTCGCGGTACTCGCGGGATGGCTTGCCGTGGGCCTGGTCCTGGTGACTGCAGGGTCGGTGCGGCACCGGGCCGGATGAGCGCGGGTAGCGTAGGCGAGGATGAAGGTCGCTCGTCGCGCAGGAGTCCCGCCCTTCGAGGTGATGTCCATCCTCGATCGGGTGGCCCAGTTGCGCGCCGCCGGCAGGGACGTGATCTCCCTCTGCGCCGGAGAGCCCTCCGGAGGAGCGCCGCCGGGTGTCGCAGCTCGCGCGGCCGCCCTGCACCAGGCTAACGACCTCGGCTACACCAGCGCTCTCGGCCCGCGCCCGCTGCGGGACGCGATCGCCGGCCACTACCGCCGCTGGTACGGCCTCGACCTCACCGGCGACGACGTCGCGATCACCACCGGCTCCTCCGGCGCCTTCGTGCTCGCCTTCCTCGCTGCCTTCGACCCGGGCGATCGGGTGGCCCTCGCCAGCCCCGGCTACCCCGCCTACCGGAACATCCTCACCGCCCTGGGCTGCGAGGTCGTCGACATCCCGTGCGGGCCCGAGGACCGATTCCAGCCCACCCCGGCGCTGCTCGACCATGCCGCCGCGCAGGGTCCGTTGGCCGGTCTCGTGGTGGCCTCCCCGGCCAACCCCACCGGCACGATGCTCACGCGCACGGAGCTCACCGCGCTCACCACCTGGTGCGACGTCCACGACGTCCGCCTGATCAGCGACGAGATCTACCACGGCATCACCTACGCCGCGGCCGGTGCCCCGGACGCGCGTGGGGTGAGCGCCTGGGAGAGGTCGCGCACCGGTGTGGTGGTCTCTTCCTTCTCCAAGTATTGGGGGATGACGGGGTGGCGCATCGGCTGGGCGCTGGTCCCGCCCGACCTGCGCCCCGGCGTGGACGCACTCGCCGGGAACGTCGCGCTATGCCCACCCGCCCCGGCTGCCTACGCGGCGATCGAAGCGTTCTCGCCCGATTCGTATGCCGCGGCCGATGCCCGGGTGGCCGAGTTCGCCCGCACCCGGGCCACCCTGCTGGAGGCCGTCGACTCGCTCGGCTGGGGTCCGATCGCTCCCGCCGACGGCGCCTTCTACCTCTACGCGGACCTCGCCGACGCTCTTGGTCACCACAGGGATGCCACCTCGTGGAGTCGTGCCCTTCTCGAGGAGGCGGGGGTCGCCGTCGTGCCCGGGATCGACTTCGATCCTGCCGGGGGTGGGCGCTACGTGCGCCTCTCCTTCGCGGCCGGGCACGACGCTGTGGTGACGGCGATCGAGCGGATCCGCGCGTTCCAGTCCCGGTAGGCTCGTCCATCGTGAGCGACGTAGCCCAAATCCTGGAACCATCTGTCTCGTCCGATGTCTGGCGCGGTGCCGTCTCTTGGGTGCCGGACGGCGACCTCTGGCGTCCGTGGCGCCTGCCCCCGGAGCGTACCGACCGTGTGCACGCCCCCGATCTGCTGTGGCCGGCCCGCATGGCTGCAGGGGTGCGCTCGGAGCTGCGCACCGACGCCTCGCGACTGAGCCTTCCGATCAGGTACACCTACGACGCCCCGGGGTTCGTGGATGTCACGGTCGACGGCGGTCTGCACCGCCGCGTCGAGCTCGCCTCCGGGGCGGAGGTGCTCGAGGTGGACCTGCCTGACGGCGAGCATGAGGTGCGCGTGTGGCTCCCCCAGGCGGGGCACACCGCCGTCGGTGGGCTCACCCTCACGGGCGCGAGCGCCGTCGGGTCGTTGCCGGGCCGGTCCCGGTGGACCACCTACGGCAGCTCGATCACCCAGTGCTCGGCCGCGGCCGGACCGAGCGAGACCTGGCCGGCGATCGTGGCGCAGCGGCTCGGGTGGGACCTCACCTGTCTGGGGTTCGGCGGCCAGTGCCATCTCGATCCGGTCGCCGAGCACGCCATCGCGCAGACCCCGGCCGACGTGATCTCGCTGTGCCTGGGTATCAACATCCACGGCAGGACCTCCTTCAACGCGCGGTCCTTCGCACCGCAGATCTCTGGGTTCGTCGAGCGAGTGCGGGGCGCGCACCCGGAGGCGGCCCTCGCCGTCATCACCCCGATCGGGTGCCCGAACCGCGAGAACTCAGCGGACCACGACGGCCTCACCCTGGTGCAGATGCGAGACGCCATCAGCGAGGTGGTCGAGGCACAGAACGCCCACGGCGCCCGGATCACGCTGATCGACGGCCTCAACATCATCAGCGCCGACGAGGCGGGCCAGTTCGACGACGGTCTGCACCCGGGCCCTGAGGGCTACCGCCTGATGGGGGAGCGGCTCACGTCCGCGCTCGGCAGTCTTGCCTAACCCGCACCCACCCGGCTCACCATCCCTCGTTGGAACGGGGTGACGGCATTCGAACGGGTTTGCGTGCGCGCGGAAGCCCGTTCGAACGACGGAACCGCGTTCGAATGCGGGCATGGTGTGGGTGGCGGGCCGGGAATGCGTGGCTAGCGGCGAATGCGGTTGGGCCACGCGGCTGGGTCAGAACATCCGGCGCCGGAACTTCGCGCGCAGGGCGCAGGCCACGGACACTGCGACGACCCCGGCAAGCGCCTGGGCGCCCGCCACCGCCAGGTTGAGGTCGAACGCCGGTTTCCAGGTGACCTCGTCGCCGCGGACCACGTAGGAACCGGACGGCCAGGCACACATGCCCACGCCGCCGCCACCGCCGGATCCCTCGGCGTTCGGTTCGCCGGAGGAACCGTGCGGGTCGCGGCCGCTGCCGGAACCGAAGCCCATCCCGGAGCCACCGATCACTCGCGCGACCGGGATCACCGTGGTCTCACCCACCGTGTAGGCCTCACCGAACACGCGGCGGACAGTGAGTGCCTCGCGCAGAGTCTCGATCGGCAGGTTGGGGTCACCGGTGCTGCGGCTCATCTGGTCCTCCGTTGCGGGTCGGGTGACTCCATCATGCACCCCCGGAATCGGGCGCCGAGGTGGTGGCGGGCCAACAGCCAGATCGTGGTGCCATCTCGTGTGGAGGTCTCTCTCACCCGGCCAGCGCTGTCACCGCCGCGAAGCCCACCGCGACGGCGGCCAGAGTGAGGCCCAGAGTGCCGAGCAGGTTCACCACGCAGCGGCGTCGGTCCCCGGCGAGCAGTAGCCGCGCCGACTCCACCATCGCCGTGGAGAAGGTGGTGAACCCGCCGCACAGCCCGACCGCCAGCACGGTGGCCACACTGCCGAGGGCTCCGGCGTGCAACAGACCGGCGAGCACGCCGATCAGCAACGACCCGGTCGTGTTGATCGCGATCGTGGCGACCGGGAGCGCGCTGTGCCACCGGGCCCGGATCGCCCCGTCCGCCCAGAACCGCAGCGCCGCACCCAGGCCGCCGGCGACGGCGATCAGCGCCGGGATCATCGGCTCTCGCCCTGGTCGCCCCGACCGGTGCGCCGTGCCCCACCGACAGCGATGCCCGCGAGCGCCGCGACCAGCCCCAGCGCCAGACTGGCCAGGGCGTACCCGGCCGCGACCGCGAACTGCCCGCCGGTGAGCAGCCGCTCGGTTTCCAGGGCCAGGCTCGAGAACGTGGTGAGACCACCGAGGAACCCGGTGCCCAGGCCGAGCCGGAAAGCCCGGCGGGTGCGGTCCTCCGCGCCGGCGCGCAGCAGTGCCTCGAGCAGCACGCCCAGGGCGAACGCTCCGAGAAGGTTCGCCGTCAGCGTGGCCCACGGGACGCCGTCGGGCGGGCCGAAGGCCTCGGTGAGCCCGAACCGGGCGAGCGTTCCCGCGGCACCACCCACCGCCACCAGTGCCCCGAGACGGAGCCGACCCTGGCTCACGCGGACGCGCCCCCGTGCAGCGGCACCACCAGCACCGGCAGATCCTGGGTGTGCGCGAGGTGACCGGCCACCGAACCGCCGATCACCTCGTTCATCCAGCCGGAGAACCCCGGGCGGCGGGCACCCACCACGATCATCACCCCGCGGTAGCTGGCGGCCACGTGCGCCAGACCCCGGGCCACCTCGCCGACGGCGGAGACGAACCGCCACGGCACCGCCGACGGCGCCAGCTCGCCGTGCACGAGCGCGCGCACCTCACGCTCGTCCTCGGTGGGCGGGGTGTCGGTGCCGTCGGGGTCCACCGGGGTCGCCGTAGGCACACCGGAGGAGTCCGGTGCCACGAGCACGTGCGTGGGATCCACCCAGACGGCCACCACTCCGGTGCCTTGGGCCTGGGCGATCTCGGCCGCGGTGCGCAGCACGCGCGCGTCCTGCCCGGGCTCGACGCCCACCACGAGCGGACGTTCGGCCGGGGTACCGACCCACGGGTACTCACGCATCTCCATCCGGATCATGATCCCACCTGTGTCAGAGGGGCGCGGGGAACGTGGCCATCTCATCTGCCAGCGGGCCGGCGCTCTGGTCGATCCGGCCCGCGCCGGGACCAGTAGAGTTGGCCCTGCTCCTGAGCGCCAGGCGCAGCAGCCCGGGCGCCCGTCCGCGTCGCGTGAGGAACGAGATGACCGAAGTGCCCACTCAGGCCGTCGACACCGTCGAGAATGCCGCCGTCACCCCGGACGCGGAGCTTCCGTACGCCGAGCTCGGCCTGAAGGATGACGAGTACGCCCGGATCGTGGACATCCTCGGCCGTCGTCCCACCGCTGCCGAGCTCGCGATGTACTCGGTGATGTGGTCCGAGCACTGCTCCTACAAGTCCTCCAAGCGCCACCTCGGCCAGTTCGGCGACAAGACCACCGAGGCGATGCGTGAGCACCTGCTCGTGGGCATCGGGCAGAACGCCGGCGTGGTCGACATCGGTGACGGCTGGGCCGTCACGTTCAAGGTGGAGTCGCACAACCACCCCAGCTACGTTGAGCCCTACCAGGGGGCCGCCACCGGCGTGGGCGGCATCGTCCGCGACATCATCTCGATGGGCGCCCGCCCGGTCGCCGTGATGGACCAGCTCCGGTTCGGGGCCATCGACCACCCGGACACCGCACGCGTGGTGCACGGCGTGGTCTCCGGCGTCGGTGGGTACGGCAACAGCCTCGGCCTGCCGAATATCGGCGGGGAGACCGAGTTCGACGCCTCCTACCAGCGCAACCCGTTGGTGAACGCCCTCTGCGTGGGCGTGCTGCGCCACGAGGACATCCACCTCGCCAACGCCGAGGGAACCGGGAACAAGGTGGTCCTGTTCGGAGCCCGCACCGGCGGCGACGGCATCGGCGGCGCCTCCATCCTCGCCAGCGAGACCTTCGACGAGGACAAGCCCTCCAAGCGCCCCAGTGTGCAGGTGGGCGACCCGTTCATGGAGAAGGTGCTCATCGAGTGCTGCCTGGAACTGTTCGCCGCCCGCGTGGTGGAGGGCATCCAGGACCTCGGTGCTGCCGGGATCTCCTGCGCCACCAGCGAACTCGCCTCCAACGGCGACGGCGGGATGCACGTGGACCTGGAGAACGTGCTGCTGCGCGACCCCACCCTGACCGCCGGCGAGATCCTGATGAGCGAGTCCCAGGAACGCATGATGGCCGTGGTGGCCCCGGACAAGCTGGAGGACTTCCTCGCGATCACCACCAAGTGGGACGTGGAGACCGCAGTGATCGGCGAGGTCACCGGCACCGGGCGGCTCACCATCGACCACAACGGCCAGCGGATCGTCGATGTCGACCCGACCACGGTTGCCCACGAGGGCCCCGTCTACGACCGCCCGTACGCTAAGCCGGCCTGGCAGGACGCCCTGAACGCCGACGACGCAGCTCACCTCCCGCGGCCCACCTCGCCGGAGGAGCTGCGCACCCAGGCACTGACCCTGCTCGCCTCCCCGAACCTCGCGTCGAAGGCCTGGGTCACCGACCAGTACGACCGGTACGTCCAGGGCAACACGGCGATGGCCCAGCCCGACGACGCAGGCGTGATCCGGGTGGACGAGGCCAGCGGCCTCGGGGTGGCCATCGCCACCGACGCCAACGGTCGCTTCACCAAGCTCGACCCCTACACCGGCGCCCAACAGGCGCTCGCCGAGGCCTACCGCAACGTCGCCACCGTGGGGGCACGCCCGCTCGCCGTGACCGACTGCCTGAACTTCGGCTCCCCGGAGGACCCGGACGCCATGTGGCAGCTCGTGCAGGCGATCACCGGACTGGCCGATGCCTGCGCCGAGCTGGGCGTGCCGGTCACCGGCGGCAACGTCTCGCTGTACAACTCCACCCTCGCCGGCGAGGTCGGCAAGGGGCACATCGACGCCTCGATCAACCCCACCCCGGTGGTCGGCGTGTTGGGCGTGCTGGATGACGTCTCGCACGCCACGCCGTCGGGCTGGTCCGAGGCGGGTCTGGCGCTGTACCTGCTCGGAAGCACGCGCACCGAGTTGTCCGGATCGGTGTGGGCGGGCGTCATCCACGACCACCTCGGTGGCCGCCCGCCCGCGGTGGACCTCACCGCCGAGCGTGCCCTGGCCGACGTACTGGTGAGCGCATCCGCCGCAGGCCTGGCGCAGGCCGCGCACGACCTGGCCGCCGGCGGTCTGCTGCAGAGCCTCACCGATGCCGTGCTGCGCCACAACGTCGGCGCCGCGGTGAGCCTGGACGAGCTGTGCGCGCGTGACGGGATCGACGCGCCGACGGCGCTGTTCGCCGAGTCCGGGGCGCGCGCCCTGATCGCCGTGCAGCCGGACCGGGAGGAGGCACTGGTGGCGCTCGCGGAGCAGCACGGGGTCCCGTTCCTGCGCCTGGGTGTGACGGCCGACGGCGGACTGGACGTGGCAGGTCAGCTCACCCTGAGTGTGGGCGACCTGCGCGCCGCCCATGCCGGGACGCTCCCGGCCCGGTTCGCCTGACCACTCATCTCTGAGGAGCCGACGATGACAGTCACCGACGAGACGCTGCACCGCCTCGGCGGGCACCGGGAGCACACGCTCACTCTGGGCAACCAGCAGGCGGTGATCACTGAGGCCGGGGCTGGGTTGCGCGACTACACGGTGGCCGATGCGCCGGTGGTGGCCGGCTACTCCGCCGATGAGCTGTGCCCGAGCGGCCGGGGCCAGTGGTTGGTGCCGTGGCCGAACCGGATCGCCGACGGGCGCTACACCTTTGACGGCACCGAGCAGTCCCTGCCGATCAAGGAAGCCGATCCGCGGAACGCCATCCATGGGTTCGCCCGCTGGGCTGCGTTCGACCTGCTCGAGCGCACCGAGACCTGGGTGGACCTCGGCGCCGTGCTGCCGGCCCGCCCCGGCTACCCGTGGGCCCTGGCGGTGGTGGTGCGCTGGGAACTCGGCCCCGGCGGCCTGAGCACCCGGCTGACCGTCCGCAACCTCGGCACCTCCACGGCCCCCTTCGGAGCCGGCGCACACCCGTACCTTGCCCCCGGTGGGGAGCTCGTGGACCAGGCCGGCGTCACCGTGCCCGGGGCGACCCGGATCACCGGTGACGGTGGCCTGATGACGGAGCGCTCCGCCGTCGGGCCGGATGACGACTTCCGGACCGCGCGCCAGATCGGCGACCACCGGCTCGGCCTGTACACCGACCTGGACCGCGACGCCGACGGCATCGCTCACACCGTGCTGGACCGCTCGGACGGTCTGCGGGTCGACCTGTGGCAGGACGAGGCGTGGCCGTTCGTGCTGCTCTACACCGCCGACGGTGTCAGCGACGCCGAGGGCAAGCGGGGCTCGCTGGCCATTGAGCCGATGACCTGCGCCGTGGATGCCTTCAACACCGGCGACGGCCTCATCACACTGGCCCCGGGCAGGAGTTCACCGGGACCTGGGGAATCAGCGTCGGCTGAGTCCGGCACAGACGATCAGTCGCTGCTTGCGCTCTGGCCCCGGGCCCGCTGGTCCACCACGGCGATCAGCAACGCCACCAGCAGCACCCCGAGCACCACCCGCAGCCCCACGGACATCGCCTCGCCGTAGTCCCCGCTCGCGGCCAGCGTGGCGAAGAACATCGACGCCGACGCCGCGACCCCCACCGAGGTGCCCACCCGCTGACCGGTCTGCAGTGCGCCGCCCGCCACTCCGGCCCGGGGCACCGGCACATCGGCCAGGGTCAGTGCCTGGTTCGGGGAGATCACGATGCCGTTGCCGAAGCCGGAGATCACCAGAACGCCGGCGAGCCACCAGGCCGCCGCCTGCCCGTCCATCACGGTGACCAGCACGTCGGCGACCACCACCCCGGTGATCATCAGCACGATCCCGATGATCACCAGCCGGCGTCCGGCCCGGGCCACCCAGCGACCACTCCACCAGGACGAGACGGCCCCGGCCAGCGCGAACGGGGTGAGCACCAGGCCGGCCTGCCACGGTTCCAGCCCGAGCCCGGACTGCAGGTAGAGGGTGGAGAGCAGGAAGATGCCGGTGAAGCCGCCGAAGTACAGCATCGCGACCAGGGCACCACGGGTGTAGGACGGTGTGCGCAGCAGGTCCCGGGTGATCACCGGATCGCCGCCGCGCCTCTCGTACCGACGCTCCCACCACACGAACGCACCCCCGGCCACCACGCTCACGCCGAGCAGCCACCACGGCGGCTGCGCGGCCCCACCCTCGGACGCCTCGAGGAACGGCAGCATGAAGGCCAGCACGCTCACCCCGAGCAGGAGCAGCCCCGGAACGTCGATCCCGAGGGTGTTCCGGGTGGGACGGACCTTCGGGAGCAGGCGCCACCCGAGGATCAGCACCACCACGCCGACCGGCACGTTCACCCAGAAGACCGCCCGCCAGCCTTGCTCGGCACCGAAGAGCGCGATCAGGCCGCCGCCCAGGAGCGGGCCGATCGCGGTCGAGATCCCCACGGTGGCCCCGAACATGCCGAACGCCCGGCCCCGCTCCGGGCCACGGAACAGCTCCTGGATCAGCGCCAGCACCTGCGGGTTCAACGTCCCGGCCGCCACACCCTGGAGCACGCGACCTACGGCGAGCAGCTCCGCCGTCGGGGCTGCCCCGCACAGGGCGGAGGTGAGGGCGAACAGTGCCACCCCGAGCAGGAACATCCGACGGCGCCCGAACAGGTCCCCGAGGCGGCCCGCCGGCACCAGGACCAACCCGAACGCCAGGGTGTACCCGGCCACGATCCACTGGATCTCCGACGGGTCCGCACGCAGCGCCGTCTCGATGGACGGCAGCGCGACGTTCACGATGGACACGTCCAGCAGGGTGAGGAACCCGGCGGCGAGGCAGACGGCGAAGGCCGACCAGCGTTGCGGGGAGGGTCTCGCCGCTCCGGACGTCACGGAGTCATCGGGCACAGGTCAGGTCTATCACGCGCGTTGCCGCGCCCTGAGGAGCGTCCGTGAGGCAGAATGCGGATCGGGTGGCCGGGTTGCATGGGCTCGGGCCCACAGCGACCAGCCGGGATCGCGACGCGGCGTTCCCGGGAGCGACGGAAGGTGCCAGGTCCCTCGATGAGTTCCCCCAGCGTCAGTTACTCCATCACTGTCCGGCTCGAGATGCCGGCGCAGCCGTCGGCGGTGAGCACCATCACCACCACGGTCGAACGCGCGGGCGGGATCGTCACCGCCGTCGACGTCTCCGCCTCGGGGATGAACCGGCTGCAGGTGGACGTCACCTGCGCCACCGGGGGCGAGGACGATGCCAAGCACGTCGTCGGTGCGCTCAGCGACCTGGACGGGGTGACGATCGGCCGGGTCTCGGACCGGACCTTCCTGGCTCACCTGGGCGGCAAGATCGAGATCCAGCCGAAGATGCAGATCCGGCACCGGGACGATCTCTCCCTCATCTACACCCCTGGTGTGGGGCGGGTCAGCCAGCAGCTGGCCGCGCACCCCGAGGATGCAGTGCGGCTGACCATCAAGCGCAACACGATCGCCGTGGTCACCGATGGCTCGGCCGTCCTCGGGTTGGGCAATATCGGCCCGACGGCGGCCCTGCCCGTGATGGAGGGCAAGGCCGCCCTGTTCAAGAGGTTCGCGGGCATCGATGCCTTTCCGATCTGCCTGGACACCCAGGACGTCGACGAGATCGTGCGGACCGTGAAGATCATTGCCCCGGTGTTCGCGGGGATCAACCTGGAGGACATCTCCGCGCCCCGCTGCTTCGAGATCGAGGAGCGACTGCGGGCCGAGCTGGACGTCCCTGTCTTCCACGACGACCAGCACGGCACGGCGATCGTGGCCCTCGCCGCCTTGCGGAACGCGTTGAAGGTGGTGGGCAAGAACATCGAGGACGTGCGGATCGTGCAGTCCGGCGCCGGCGCCGCGGGCTCGGCGATCCTGCGGCTGATGCTGGCGGCGGGAGCTCGGAACGTGGTGGTCGCCGACGTCGAGGGCATCATTCGCACGGACCGTCCGAACCTGGCGCCCTCCTTGCAGTGGGTCGCCGAGGCCACCCGAGGCGGTGAGCACCCGGGCACGATGCAGGATGCGCTCGTCGGGGCCGATGTGTTCATCGGTGTCTCGGCGCCGAATCTGCTGACCGAGAGTGATGTGGAAGCCATGGCGGAGGGGTCGATCGTCTTCGCGCTCGCCAACCCGCTGCCGGAGATCGACCCGGCGATCGCCACCCGGCACGCCGCCGTCGTGGCCACCGGTCGTAGCGACTTCGCCAACCAGATCAACAATGTGCTCGCGTTCCCGGGGGTGTTCCGCGGGCTCCTGGACGGGCGGTCCACGCGCATCACCGACGAGATGTTGGTGGCCGCGGCGACGGCACTCGCTGACGTGGTGACCCCGGAGGAGCTGAACGCCACCTACATCGTGCCCAGCGTGTTCCACCAGAGCCTGCACACGGCGATTGCCGCCTCGGTGCAGGCGGCGGCTGAGGCGGACAGCCAGTCCCGGTCCTCGGTGACGCAGAGCTGAGGCGTGGGACGCCGTCGGGTGGCGGCGGGGTGACGATCGAGCGAATTCTCGCGATCGACCGGGTGCACGGGTTCCCGAACCGTGTGATTGGGGTTACTTTGCTCTGAGCCCCCGAACGTCAAAGGAGCCCCATGTCTCACCCTCGTGCGCGGCGCGGGCGCATCGTTCGCCCGCTTGCCGCTCTCACGGCCACCGCGTTTCTCAGCCTCGGTGTGACGCCGGCGTTCGCCGACGCCACGCCTGCAACGGCGGGCCTAGGCCCGCGGCTGATCTCCGACGGTGACACCTTCATCAGTGAGCTCCACTACGACAACGATGGCTCCGACACCGGTGAGGCCGTCGAGGTGCAGGCACCGGTCGGGACCGACCTGACCGGCTGGTCGTTGGTCTTCTACAACGGCAATGGCGGCAGCCCCTACGCGACGGCGGACCTGGCCGGGGTGGTCGGGGATTCCGGTGTGGTGGTGGTCGAGCAGGCCGGCATCCAGAACGGCTCCCCGGACGGTCTCGCCCTCGTCGACGATGCGGGCACGGTGGTCGAGCTGCTCTCCTACGAAGGGGAGCTGACCGCCGTCGGGGTCCCGCCGACGGGATGACCAGCACCGACATCGGGGTGAGCGAAGGCAGTTCCGCCTCGGCGACAGAGTCGCTGCAGCGGATCGACGGCGAGTGGACCGGACCGGCGCCGAGTTCCTTCGGCACGGTGAACACTGCTGACGGCGGGACGGATCCCGATCCGGTGGATCCGCCGGAGGGTGACACCCACACCATTGCCCAGATCCAAGGCACCGGGGCGGCGAGCGAGCTCGTCGATCAGACGGTCACCACCAGCGGTGTGGTGACGGCGGTGTACCCGAGCGGGGGTTTCGACGGGTACTACATCCAGACGCCGGGCACCGGCGGTGACGTCGACCCTGCCTCGCTGACCGCTTCCCACGGCATCTTCGTGTACTCCGCGGCCACGGTCGACCAGGTGCAGGTGGGCGACCACGTGCGCGTGCAGGGCCAGGTGACCGAGTACTACGGGCTCACCGAGATCACCGTGCCGGCCGGTGGTGCCGTGGTGCTCGAGACACCTGCCGAACCCGTCGAACCGATCGCCGACTTCGCCCTGGGCGCCACCGAGGCTGAGCGTGAGGTGGTCGAGGGCATGCTGGTAGCCCCGGTGGCCGACTACGTCGTCTCCGACACCTACGCCCTCGGCGGGTGGGGCTCGGCATACGGGTCAATCGGCCTGGGGCTGGGCGGCCCGCTGGTGCAGGAGACCGACGTCGCACCGCTGGGCACTGCCGAGTACGACGCCGCCGTCGCCGACAACAACGCCCGCGCGGTCACCCTCGACGACGGCCAGTCCGCCCAGACCAGCAGCGACCAGGAGGTGCCCTATCTCACCGGCGCCCCGGACCTGCGCACCGGAGCCGGGGTGCAGTTCACCGAGCCGGTGATCGTGGACTACCGGTTCCAGTGGAACTTCCAGCCCACCGCACCGGTCAGCGGCAACGCGGACGCACTGGTGACTTTCGGGGGCGGGAACACCCAAGCCGCGAACGCCGCACCGGAGGACGTCGGCGGGGACCTCGTGCTCGCCACCTTCAATGTGCTCAACTACTTCACCACCCTCGGCGAGGACGTGCCCGAGTGTGAGGCCTACACCGATCGGGACGGCAACCCGCTCACCGTGCGCCGCGGCTGCGATCCCCGCGGAGCCTGGGACACCGAGAACTTCGAGCGTCAGCAGGCCAAGATCGTCGCGGCGATCAATGGCCTCGGCGCCGACGTCGTCTCCCTCGAGGAGATCGAGAACTCGGCGGTCTTCGGCGCCGACCGGGACGAGACACTCGCTGCACTGGTCGAGGCACTGAATGCCGCCGCAGGTGAGGACCGGTGGGCTTATGCCGAGTCGCCGTCGGAGCTGCCGGCGCTTGCGGACCAAGACGTGATCCGCAACGCCTTCATCTACACGCCGGAGACTGTGGAACCGACCGGGGAATCGGTGGTGCTCACCGGCGACCCGGCCTTCGACAACGCGCGTGAGCCGCTCGCGCAGGTGTTCACCGCCGTCGGCACCGACTACTCCTTCGTGGCCGTCACGAACCACTTCAAGTCCAAGGGCGGCGACTGTGGCGACCTGCCGCAGGGCTGCTACGAGGAGGACCGGGTGGCGCAGGCCGAGGCATTGACCGGCTTCGCTGAGGATGTGGCTACCGACGCCGGAACCGAGGACATCTTCCTGCTCGGCGACTTCAACTCCTACAGCGCCGAGGCCCCCGCGCTGGCCATCGAGGATGCCGATTACACCAACCTCAATGATGGGGAGACCACCTACGTCTTCGACGGCAAGGTCGGCTCGCTCGACCACGTGTTCGCCAACGAGACCGCGGCCGATCGGGTCACCGGCGTCGACATCTGGAGCATCAACTCGGCCGAGTCGGTGCTCGCGGAGTACTCCCGCCACAACTACTTCGCCAGCGACCACTTCCAGCCGGGCACCCAGTACCGGGCCTCCGACCACGACCCGATCCTCGTCGGGATCGACGTGCCGGACGCCACGGACACCCTGGTGGACCTGGACATCCTGTCCATCAACGACTTCCACGGCCGGATCGAGGCGAACCGGGAGTCCGCGGGTGCGGCGGTGCTGGCCTGCACGGTGGACTCCTACCGGAGCGAGAACCCGAACACTCTGTTCGTCTCCGCCGGGGACAACATCGGGGCCTCCACGTTCACCTCGTTCATCTCTGACGATCAGCCCACCATCGACGTGCTGAACATGATGGGCCTGGACGTCTCCGCCCTGGGTAACCACGAGTTCGACCGCGGTCAGCAGGACGTGACCGACCGGGTGATCCCGGCCTCGGACTTCCCCCTGCTGGGCGCGAACATCGTCGACGCGGACGGCGAGCCGGCGTTCGACCCGTACTGGGTCACCGAGACCGGTGGTGTGCGAGTCGGCTTCATCGGAGTACTCACCGAGGACATGCCCACCCTGGTCTCCCCGGCCGGGATCGAGGGCCTCACCTTCACCGACATGGGCGAGGCGGCCAACACCTACGCCGACCAGCTCACCGATGGTGACGAGTCCAATGACGAGGCCGACGTGATCGTCGTTCTCGCCCACGACGGCGCCCCGGGTGCGGAGCTGTCGAGTGCGGACGGTGCTCCTTTCGGTGATCTGGTCGACGGGGCGCACGAGCAGATCGATGCGATCATCTCCGGGCACACGCACCAGGCCTACGTGCACAACACCGACGGCGTCTGGGTCACCCAGGCTCGCCAGTACGGCGAGCTGCTCGGCCACCTCAGCCTCACCGTCGACACCACCACCGGTGACGTCGTCGCCGGCGAGGCGGAGAACGTGGACCTGGTCCCGGAGCCGGGAGACGACACCACGCCGCGCGAGGAACTGTGCGCCGGGGACCCGGACGTGCAGGACGTGGTGGACGAAGCCGTGGCCGTCGCCGATGAACTCGGCAGCGTGCCGCTCGGTGAGATCACTGCGGACCTGAATCGCGCCGTCGGGACCTCGGGCGAGCCGGGCTCGAACCGAGCCGGTGAGTCCACCCTGGGCAACGCCGTCTCCGACGTGCAGCTCTGGGCCGCGCAACGGACCAACCCGAGCACCCAGATCGCGTTCATGAACCCGGGCGGGCTGCGTGATGACCTGCGCTACGCCGCCGACGGTGACGAGGGCGATGGCGTGGTGACCTACCGGGAGGCAGCGAACGTGCAGCCGTTCGCGAACACCCTGGTCACCATGGACCTCACCGGTGCGCAGCTGGACACGCTGCTCGAGCAGCAGTGGCGCACCGATGGCGACGCCGAGACGAAGCTGCACCTCGGTGTGTCGGCCGGTTTCCAGTACGTCTACGACCCGAGCGCCCCGCTGGGTGAGCGGATCACGGCGATGAGCCTGGACGGGGAGCCGATCGAACCGGAGGGTGTGTACACGATCGTCACCAACTCCTTCCTCGCGGCCGGCGGCGACGGGTTCTCGGTGTTCACCGAAGGCGCAGGTACGGCCGACTCCGGTCAGGTGGACCTGACGGCGATGGTGGACTACTTCGCCGAGCTCGGCACGGTCGCCCCGGACCAGCAGCAGCGGGCTGTCGGCCTCACCTGGACCTCCGACCCGGACGCGACCTACGCGCCGGGGGAGGAGATCGCGGTGGACGTCTCCTCGTTCGCCTTCTCGACCGGTGAGCCGGCCCCCGAGGCGCTGCAGACATCGCTGGGAGGCGTAGCCACCGAACCGGCGGCGCTGGAGGTCACCCCGGTTGACGGGACCGACCTGGTGGGGCAAGCACGGGTGCGGGTGACCGTGCCGGACGGACTCGAGGCTCCGGTGGAGCTGGTGATCACCGACGAGCTGAACGGCACCTCGATCACTGTGCCGGTGGCCATCAGCGCCGGGGACGACCCGGGGCAGCCGGGTCCGCCCGACCACGCGGGCCCGCCGGAGCACGCGGGTCCGCCCGACCACGCAGGTCCGCCGGAGCACTCCGGAGCCCCGGACCATGCCGGTCCGCCCGAGCACGCGGGTCCGCCGGAGCACGCCGGGCCCAAGGCGAGGTCGGACCGGATGACCGCCGTCTGAGGCTTCGCGCCCGACCGGATCGACGGGCATGCGTCAGCGTAGGCGCCCATGCCGCCTCGCTCGACGCATCCCCGTCGATCCAGCCATCTGACCTCGTTGGGACAGGGAGGAAACAGTGGTGGCCCGTTCTCCCGGGGGAGGCGGGCCACCACTGTCACGTTCGGGCGGTTGTCGTGCGCCAGGCGCGCCTACGCCCGGCCGCGAGGTCAGCGCAGCTGCGCCGCCAACGGGCACGTGAAGGTGTCCCTCGCGCCCAGGCCGACCACGTTGAGGTGGCGCACCACGATGCCGTAGGAGCGCCACAGGCTGGTCTGGGTGTAGGTGACGGAGTGGTCGGCGCAGAACTGGCGGACCAACGGTGCCACCCGGCGCAGGTGCGGGCGGGGCATGTTCGGGAACAGGTGGTGCTCCACCTGGAAGTTCAGGCCGCCCATGGCCACATCCACCCAACGACCACCGGTGATGTTGCGGCTCATCAGGGTCTGCCGGCGGAGAAAGTCCAGGCGCATGTCCTTCGGCACGACCGGCATGCCCACATGGTTCGGGGCGAACGAGGCACCCATGTACACGCCGAACACGGCCAGCTGCACCCCGAGGAACGCTCCGGCGATCCCGGGGGAGAGCACCAGGAACAGGAAGGCGGGGAAGGCGATCAGCCGGATCGCGAGGAAGATGATCTCCACCGTGCGGCGCTTCAGCGGTGCGCGGCCCAAGACCCGCTTGGTGCTGGTCAGGTGCAGGTCGAGCCCCTCGAGCAGCAGCATCGGGAAGAAGAACCACCCTTGGCGCTTGAGGAACCAGTCGATCGCCGGGTGGCGGCGACGTTCGTCGGCCTGCTCCGGGGTGAACGTCACATACGGCAGGTCGATGTCCGGGTCAGAGCCGCGCTTGTTGGGGTTGGCGTGGTGGCGGGAGTGCTTGCTCTGCCACCAGCCGTGGCTCAGGCCGACGAACAGATTGGCCAGCACGATAGCCGTCCAGTCGTTCCATTTCGGCGAGCTGAAGATCTGTTTGTGCGCGGCGTCGTGGCCGAGGAAGGCGATCTGCGTCATCACCGCACCCATGACGACGGCGAGAGCCATCAGCCACCAGGTGCTGCCGAGAAGAGCGATCGCCGCGATGATCGCGCCGAAGGCCAGGGCCGCGCCGATCAGGCGCGGCCAGTAGTAGCCGTAGCGCCGGCGAAGCAGACCGCTCTCGCGGACCTCGCGGGTCAGGGCGCTGAACTGGCTGATGTATGCGTCCCGAGGACGCTCGGCGGTGGCGGTCATCGCGCACCTCTCACGCTTGAGGTTGAGTGCCCAGGTCTCGATCGGGGGAGTCGTGGGCTGTCGGTGACGATCGGTCATCGTCACCGACGGTGAAAATGCTCCGGCCGCCGTCGGGCGAACCAACGGCGGCCGGAGCGAGCGGAGCGTTCCTTACGGAAGTAGCTCCGCCGTCAGAATCAGAGCGGGCGGATGTTCGACGCCTGCGGGCCCTTGGGGCCCTGGGTCACCTCGAACTCGACACGCTGGTTGTCCTCGAGGGAGCGGTAGCCGTCAGCCTGGATGGCCGAGTAGTGCGCGAACACGTCCGCGCTGCCGTCCTCGGGGGCGATGAAGCCGAACCCCTTCTCAGAGTTGAACCACTTCACAGTTCCTACAGTCATGCGTTTCTCCATCATTCAGAGTGCGGACCCGACTGTCGGGTCCGATTCAGCCACGGTGTCGGGCGTCAACTCTTCTGGTGAAGAAAAACGCCCCGAGCCTTGTAAGGCTGGGGCGTCCGACGTGCGATTCACTGCAACCAGGTTCAAGCCTACCGCACAACTGCCGAAAAGGAAGGTGTGGGTCCACTCACGTCAGCCACGAGCCCGAGACCAGGGTGCGTGCGGCCCCAGGGACGGGCCTCCCAGCGCGGGCATCGGCGATGATCCGGTCGACGTCCGGCTTCTCCGTGGTGCCGCTCCACCCGGCCTGCCGCGTGGCCGGGGTGGTGGTGACATGCCACCCGGAACCGGTGACGTGCACGATGCCGCCCCGGACGATGGCACCGATGCTCGTGTCGATCGCCTCGAGCAGGTTCGCCGAGCCGAAGTCGCAGGCGTCGCACCCGCAGTCCGGCTCTGGGTCCAGCCAGGCAGGGGGTGCGCCGATGCCGAGGGTGAGGATGCACCCGGGCACGTCCTGGAGCGCGTTGGTGACCAGGACGAGCGGTTCGGTCCCCGCAGCATGTGGGGTGAGCCGGGTGCCGGCGCCGACAGGAAGCCGCCATGGCAGATCGGTCACCGGCACCGACACGGCCGTGGCCAGACCGAGACCGGCGAGTGCCTGCTGCCAGGCGAGCGCCCGGGCGCCCACGATGCGGTACTTCCGCGGGTCGCTCACCCGGGAGTACGCCTCGTCCGGCGGTTCGGTGTCCCTGGGCCGGGGATTCGGCCAGCTGATCCGGCTCTCCGGGAGGGCCGCGTAGGCGTCGTCGACGGCGCGCGTAATCTCGGCCTCGTCCATCCCCCGAGCGTAGGACCCGGACATCGCGCGTCGCTTCGGCGGTTGAGCCGTCCGACCGCCAGATCGACTGGCTGGGTAGGCTCAGATGCCGTGGCCCGACGACGTATCGATCCCGGCGAGGGCGAGCTCGCCCTGGCCGCGTGGCAACGCGGCGAGGCGACGCCCGCCCAGGTGCGTACCGCCGTCAGGTATGGCCTGCAGACGCTGGCCGACCGCGCCCCCGGCACCTCCGTGGAGGTCCGGGTCCCGCCGGCCGGGGTGGTGCAGGTGATCGAAGGGCCACGGCACACCCGCGGCACCCCGCCGAACGTCGTCGAGACGAACCCGGACACCTTCCTGGCCCTGGCGACCGGGCAGACCAGCTGGCCGGACGCCGTCGGCTCCGGAGCGGTCACCGCATCGGGCTCGCGTGCGAACCTCACCGGCTGGCTACCGCTGTGGCCGTGAGGGGCGGCGCACCACCTATCGTGCATTGTGTAGTCTCTGCGCGATCCTGCCCATCGATCGAAGGACCCCCATGACCCGCGTCGCCACCATTCGCACCCTGGCTGTGGCCGCCGGTGCCTCACTCGCACTGGTCGCGTGCTCCGAGTCCTCCGACGACGGCTCCGGCGACTCCGCCGGGGGCGAGTCCTACTCGGTCGGGATCACCCAGATCGTCTCCCACCCGTCTCTGGACGCCGCGCGGGACGGGTTCAAAGCCGCCCTCGCCGACGCCGGGCTCGAGGTCACCTACGACGAGCAGAACGCGCAGGGCGACCAGGCCACGGCCACCTCGATCGCCACCACCTTCGCCTCCGACGACCTGGACCTGATCCTCGCGATCGCCACCCCCACCGCACAGGCGACCGCCCAGGCCACCACCGAGATCCCGATCCTGTTCACCGCGGTCACCGACCCGGTGGAGGCGGGCCTGGTGGACAGCTGGGAATCCCCGGGAAGCAACCTCACCGGCACCTCGGACCTGAACCCGGTGGAGGAGCAGCTCGCGTTGCTGGAGGACCTCGCCCCCGACGCCGGCAGCCTCGGCATCGTGTACAGCTCCGGCGAGGTGAACTCTCAGGTACAGGTAGACCTGGCCACGGCCGCGGCGGAGACGCTCGGGCTGGAGGTCCAGACGGCGACCGTCACCAACTCCGGCGAGGTGCAGCAGGCCGCCGACTCGCTCGACGTGGACGCCTACTACGTGCCCACCGACAACACGGTCGTCTCCGCGCTGGAGTCGCTCCTGCAGGTGGCCGAGTCCCGCAGCGTCCCGGTGATCGCCTCCGAGGGCGACAGCGTGGAGCGCGGTGCGGTGGCCACCTACGGCCTCGACTACGACTTGCTCGGCCGCCAGACCGGGGAGATGGCCGTCCAGGTGCTCACCGAGGGCACCGCCCCGGCGGATATCCCCGTCGAGACCCAGACCGAGCTCTCCCTGATCGTGAACCCGGCGGCCGCGGAGCGGATGGGCATCGAGCTCAGCGAGGACCTGCTCGCCGAGGCCGACACCGTGATCGAGTGATCGCCCGGCCATGATCGGTGCACTCGAGCTCGGCCTCATCTATGCCGTGATGGCGCTCGGCGTCTACCTGACGTTCCGGGTGCTGAACTTCCCCGACCTGACGGTGGACGGGAGCTTCACCACCGGCGCCGGCACGGCTGCCATTCTCATCACCGGCGGTGTGCCGGCGTGGGTGGCGACGCTCGCCGGGGCCGGCGCGGGCGTGCTCGCGGGCGTGATCACCGGTCTGCTGCACACCAAGGGAGGGATCAACCCGCTGCTTGCGGGCATCCTCACCCAGGTGGGTCTGTACTCGATCAACCTGCGCATCATGGGCGCCGCGAACCTGCCGCTGCTGCGGGAGACCACGCTGTTCACCCCGCTGCGGGAGGCCGGATTCCTCGGCTCTGGGGTGTCCATCATCATCCTGCTCGCGACGGTGGCGGTGGTGAAGCTCGGCATCGACTGGTTCCTCGGCACCGACCTCGGCCTGGCCGTGCAGGCGACCGGGGACAACCCGCAGATGGTGCGCAGCTTCGGCGTGCACACGCACCGCACCATCATCCTCGGGCTGGCCCTCTCGAACGGCCTCGTCGGCCTGTGCGGTGCCCTGATCGCCCAGTACCAAGGGTTCGCCGACATCTCGATGGGGATCGGCCTGATCATCGCCGGTCTCGCCTCGGTGATCCTCGGGCAGGCGATCATCTCCTCCCGCCGGGTGATCTTCGCCACCACCGCCGTGGTGCTCGGCTCGGTGCTGTACCGGCTCGCCATCCAGGTGGCCCTGGAGGTGGGGCTGGACCCGAACGACATGAAGCTGATCTCCGCGGTGCTGGTGATCATCGCCCTGGTGCTGCCCCAGTGGAGCAGGATCCGCCAGGCGACCGGGCTGCGTGGGTTGCGCGCCGCCGCGACGGGAGGGCGTGAGTAGATGCTGGAGCTGCACGAGGTCAGCAAGACGTTCTTCGCTGGGACCGTGAACGAACGCCGGGCCCTGGTGGACCTGTCGCTGCACCTGAAGCCGGGCGAGTTCGTCACCATCATCGGATCGAACGGTGCCGGCAAGTCCACCCTGCTGAATACTGTCGCCGGTGCCCTGATCCCCGACTCCGGCACGGTGCGCCTGGACGGTCAGGATGTGACGCGGTGGCCCGACCACCGCAGGGCACGGCTCGTCGGCCGTGTGTTCCAGGACCCGATGGCCGGCACCGCCCCGGCGATGACCATCGAGCAAAACCTCGCGATCGCGCTCGCCCGCGGCACCCGCCGCGGGTTGCGGCGAGGGGTCACGGCCGCCAAGCGGGAGCGTTTCCGTGCCGAGCTGGCCTCTCTCGAACTGGGCCTGGAAGACCGGCTGTCGGCCGCCGTCGGGCTGCTCTCCGGGGGACAGCGCCAGGCTCTCTCACTGCTCATGGCGACTTTCTCCGAGCCACGTGTGCTGCTGCTGGACGAGCACACCGCCGCGCTCGATCCGTCCCGTGCCGCCCTGGTGACCGAGCTGACCGAGAAGGCCGTGGCGCGCCACCACCTGACCACCGTGATGGTCACCCACAACATGGAGCAGGCGCTGCGCCTGGGCACCCGGCTGATCATGATGCACGAGGGGCGCGTGGTGGTGGACCTGGACGGTGACCGCAAGCAGAAGGCCACCGTGGCCGACCTGCTGAGCGCTTTCGAGCACGTCAAGGGTGCGGACCTGGGCGACCGGACCCTCCTGCAGTAGTCCGGCGTTTAGAGGTGCGTGCTGGGGCGACGCGCAGCAGGCTTCGCCTATCCGCGCGATCTCTTAGGCTGGTCATGCACCTGGACGAGAGGGACCGATGAGCACTGAGCCACCCACTGGCCGCCCCGACGCGGCCGCCGGGAACGACCACCCGGACGGGGCCGATCACGCGGATACTGCCGCCGAGCCTTCCGCACCCACCGAACCCTCCGCACCAGAGGCCGACCCGGGTTCGGACCGAGGCTCAGGCGAGGTGCGAGCCGCTGGAGGAGACGTCGGCGACGAGGTGAGCATCGCCGACTCCGTGGACCGGAGCAGAGTGCGCCGGGTCCCGCGCTATGGCCGCTTCGCCACCCTCGGCGGCCTGCTCGGTGTGATCCTCGCGGCCGTGGCCACCCCGTTCGCCGACGAGACCGAGTTCCTGGACTACGGCGGTCTCTTCCTGCTGCTCACCGCGCTCTTGGTGCCGTTCTGCATCCTGATCGGCTGTGTCATAGCCCTGCTCCTGGACCGGAGGAAGAAGTGAGCGCAGCTGCCCAGCACCGGATCCTGCGTCTGCACCAGGCTGCGGCCGACGCCGTGCACCCGCACCTGGAGCGCGTCCGTGCCGAGCAGGAGGTTCCGGGAGCGTTCTCCGACGCCGCCCTTGCCGAGGCCTCGGAGGCGGCGAGCACCCCGGTGACACACGCCGAGGACCTCACTGACCTGCCGTTCCTCACCATCGACCCACCGGGCGCGAAGGACCTCGACCAGGCGATGCACATCTCCCGCACCTCCGGCGGATACCTGGTGCGCTACGCGATCGCCGACCCGGCCTCGTTCGTCACCCCGGGCGGCGCGCTGGACGGCGAGCTGGCCGACCGAGGCGTCACCTTCTACGGCCCGGACGGGTCGATCACCCTGCACCCGGAGGCCATCTCGGAGGGCGCAGCCAGCCTGCTCGCGGGGGAGTCCCGCCCGGCATGCGTGTGGTCCATCGAGCTGGATGCCGAGGGTGCGGTGGTGCAGGCGGGAGTGCGCCGGGCTCAGGTGCGCAGCCGGGAGCAGCTCACCTACGAGCAGGCGGCGGAGCGGATCGAGCAGAGTCCCGACGGCGGCCCTTCCGAGCAGGAGGACACACTCACCTTGCTGCGTGAGGTGGGCAGGCTTCGGATCGCCCAGGAGCGTGCCCGGGGTGGTGCGTCGCTGGCCATTGCCGAGCAGGAGGTGGAGGTCGACGACGGCGGGTACCGGCTGGTGCAGCGCAGCAGCCTGGCCGTGGAGGAATGGAACGCGCAGATCTCCCTGCTCACCGGGATCGTGGCGGCCGGCCTGATGCGGCAGGCGCGGGTGGGCGTGCTTCGCACGCTCGAACCAGCGCGCCGCCGTGACATCGCGCGGGTGCGCCGTGCCGCCCACGGCTTGGGGATCGAGTGGCCGGACGGTGTGGCCTACGGTGAGGTGCTCGCCGGGCTGGACTCGGCCGAGCCCGCGCACGCGGCCTTCCTCCAGGAGGCGACGTCACTCTTCCGCGGCGCCGGCTACCTCACCTTCGACGGCGACCTTCCGCCGGACTCACCGCACTCGGCGATCGCATCCGAGTACGCGCACGTCACGGCACCGCTGCGACGCCTGGTGGACCGGTACGGCTTGGAGATCTGCCTGGCTGCGACCGCCGGTACCGATGTTCCGGACTGGGTGCGTGCTGCGCTCGCGGATCTGCCCTCGATCATGGGCCGGGCCGGGCAGCGCTCCTCGGCGTACGAGCGTGCCTGCCTCGACGTGATCGAGGCGGTGTTGTTCCAGGGCCGTGTGGGTCAGGAACTCGACGGCGTGATCGTGGAGATCGACGGTGGCGACTCCGACGACGAGGGCGGTGAGCGGCAGCAGCGCGGCACGGTGGTGATCGCCGACCCGGCGGTGCGAGCCCGGGTGACCGGTGCGGACCTGCCGCTGGGAGAGCGTGTCCGGGTACGGGTGAACAGCGTCGATGTCGACGAGCGTGAGGTCACCTTCACCCTGGCGTAGCGGGGAGCGTGGGACGCATCGCCGGGGTGGCTGCGGGTGTGGGACCATGGTCCCGTGGTACGCGGAGATGGTCGTCTCACCCATGAACTCCTCCCTGGCGAGAAGGGCCCGCAGGATGCATGCGGCGTCTTCGGAGTCTGGGCCCCAGGCGAGGAGGTGGCGAAGCTCACCTACTTCGGCCTGTACGCCTTGCAGCACCGAGGGCAGGAGTCCGCCGGGATCGCCACCAGCAACGGTGAGCAGATCCTCGTCTACAAGGACATGGGCCTGGTCTCCCAGGTCTTCGACGATGGGGCGCTGCGCTCACTGACCGGGCACATCGCCCTGGGCCACGCACGCTACTCCACTACCGGTGCGAGCACCTGGGAGAACGCACAGCCCACACTGGGCCCCACGTCGTCGGGAACGCTGGCCCTCGGCCACAACGGCAATCTCACCAACACCGGTGAGCTCATCGAGCTGGTGCGCGAGCGCTACGGCAGCATGGTGCGCGACCGCGCGCTCGACGACTGCGCCTCCGACACCACGGTGCTCACCGCGCTGCTCTCCGGAGACCCGGAGCACACTCTGGGTGACACGGCTATGGAGGTGTTGCCGCGGGTGCGCGGCGCCTTCTCGTTGGCGTTCATGAGCGAGAACACGCTGTACGCCGCGCGGGACCCGCAGGGCATCCGGCCGTTGGTGCTCGGGCGCCTGGAACGCGGCTGGGTGGTGGCCTCCGAGACAGCGGCACTGGACATCGTGGGTGCGGCATTCGTGCGTGAGGTGGAACCGGGTGAGCTGATCACGATCGACGCCGATGGGCTGCGCGCTCAGCGGTTCGCCCCGGCCGAGCCGAAGGGCTGCGTCTTCGAGTACGTCTACCTGGCCCGCCCGGACACCACCATCAGCGGCCGCTCCGTGAACGCCGCGCGGGTGGAGATGGGCCGCGCGCTCGCCCGTGAGCACCCCGCCGAGGCCGACCTGGTGATCCCGGTGCCCGAGTCCGGCACCCCGGCCGCGATCGGGTACGCCACGGAGTCCGGCATCCCGTTCGCGCAGGGGCTGACGAAGAACGCCTACGTGGGCCGCACCTTCATCCAACCGAGCCAGACGATCCGTCAGCTCGGCATCCGGCTCAAGCTCAACCCGCTGCGCGAGGTGATTCGCGGCAAGCGCCTGGTGGTGGTGGACGACTCGATCGTGCGCGGCAACACCCAGCGCGCCCTGATCCGGATGCTCCGCGAGGCTGGGGCCGCGGAGGTGCACGTGCGGATCTCCTCCCCGCCCGTGAAGTGGCCGTGCTTCTACGGCATCGACTTCGCCACCCGCGCCGAGCTCATCGCGAACGGCCTGAGCCCCGAGGAGATCGGGCAGGGCCTGGGTGCCGACACCCTCGGTTACATCTCCACCGACGGCATGATCGCCGCCACCGAGCAGCCGGCCAGCCAGCTCTGCGCCGCATGCTTCACCGGTGAGTACCCGGTGAAGATTGAGCAGCGTGAGGTGGCCGCGCAACTGGGTGACCAGGAGGAACTGCCGCTCGGCGCACCCGAGGACGGGTTACGGTCCTTGTCCGTCTCTGCTGGCGGGTCGGGAGCACTGGTTCACCCATGACGACATCCAACGCACCCATCACGTATGCCTCCGCCGGGGTCGACACCGAGGCCGGGGACAAAGCCGTCGAACTGATGAAGGACGCCGTCCGGGCCACGCACGGGCCGCAGGTGCTCGGTGGTGTCGGTGGCTTCGCCGGTCTCTACGATGCCACGGCCCTGACGCGGTACCGCAAGCCGTTGCTGGCCAGCTCCACCGACGGCGTCGGCACCAAGGTGGCGCTCGCGCAGGCGCTCGACATCCACGACACCATCGGCTTCGACCTGGTCGGCATGGTGGTCGACGACATCGTGGTGGTGGGTGCCGAGCCGTTGTTCATGACCGACTACATCGCCTGCGGCTCCGTGGTGCCGGAACGGATCGCCGACATCGTGCGAGGGATCGCGGCGGCCTGCTCGGTGGCCGGGACCGCCCTGGTGGGCGGCGAGACGGCCGAGCACCCGGGTCTGCTGGACCCCGACGAGTATGACGTGGCCGGCGCGGCGACCGGAGTGGTCGAGGCCGACGCGTTGCTCGGACCCGACCGCGTGCAGGCCGGTGACGTGCTGCTTGCGATGGGCGCGAGCGGTCTGCACTCCAACGGGTACTCGCTGGTGCGTCGCGTGATCAGTGTGGCCGGCTGGGAGCTGGACCGGGACGTGCCTGAGCTGGGGCGTACTCTCGGCGCTGAGCTGCTGGAGCCGACCAGGGTCTATGCCGCCGACTGCCTGGCGCTGGCCCGAGCGGACGACGTGGGCGTGCACGCCTTCACGCACGTGACCGGTGGGGGACTGGCGGCCAACCTGGCTCGAGTGCTGCCCGCTGGACTGGTGGCGGACGTGGACCGCTCGTCCTGGGTGGTGCCACCGGTGTTCGACATGGTGCGCCGCCTCGGCTCCGTGCCGTGGACCGACCTGCAGAACACCCTGAACCTCGGCGTGGGCATGGTGGCGGTGCTCCCTGCTGACGGAGTAGACGCGGCGCGACGGCTGTGCACCGAGCGAGGCGTTCCCGCCTGGGAGCTCGGCGTCGTCCGTGGCGCTGAGGACGTCGACCTGACCGCTGGTGGCGACGTCGAGATCGTCAGCGGGACCAAGGGCGTGCATGGTGGCGGAGTTCGCCTGATCGGCGACTACCGCACGTCGTGAGCCATCGGATGCCCGCGAGCGGGCGTCGCTGGCTGCGAGGTCGCGCAATGATCGGCCGGCCCCATGGTGCGGGCGGGCACGCATCCGGGTGGTCACGCGTGGACGCATGGTCGCGACTGACCCTGACCAGAGTCTGACCCGATCAGGACCGGCCGCGACCATCACGCATCGTCGGCACCCGACGGGGCCTGCGGCACACTGAAGGAACGAGACGCGCGCCTACCGCGCGGCTTGCACGTTCAGTGACGGGACGGTGGCGACTGCCAGTCGTCCTCGTCCTCCGCAGGCGGAATGTCATACCGATCCGCAAGGTCGGTCTGCGTCGACGAAGCCAGCTCGCGCTCGAGCGCGTTGTAGTCCGTCTCGGGGCTGTAGTACTTCAGCTTCCGAGCAACCTTCGTCTGCTTTGCCTTCTGACGGCCGCGCCCCATGGCGTGACCCCCTCCACCGTTGGTGCCGGCACCACACCGTCCGAGGACGTAGTGACACCGGGAATGGTCATTTGTCGTGTCTCAACCGTACCCCGTGATTCGGCCAGCGGGCGAACCGAACGGGACGAAATGCGCCGTCCTGCGAGGAGATGGGTCTCGTTGAGTGAGACAGATCACTTCTTCCGGCGTGCGACGGTCAGACCGACGATCGCGAGGACGGTCGCTGCTGCTGCGCCGGCGATGCCGAGCGCCTTGGGGTCGCCGGACTTGAGCCCGTCGACGAAGGATGTCGCGCTGTCACGTGCGCGTTCCTTGACGTCCTCGACCTGACGGCGAGGGTCCACGCGTCGCGAGAGTTCGTCGACAGCCTTGGTCAACTGCTCACGACTGGCCGCGAGGTCTGCCTCGATCTCTGCGACCGTGCGCTTCCGCGTCTGCTCGCTCTCACCGCTCACTTGCCCACTCCCTGCTTGATCGCCTCGACGTCCTTCATCACGCTGTCCTTGGGCTGCGGGGTGGGGCCCTTCTTCAGCAGCGTCTTGCCCACCAGCGCGAGGATCGCCGTGATGAGCAGGATCCCACCGGCCACGATCAGCGCGGCCGCCCAGTACGGCAGCACAGTGGCCAGTGCGAGCATCGCTGCGGTGAACAGCCAACCGAGCCCGAACAGGGCGAACACGCCGGCGCCGGCGAGCAGCCCGCCACCGATCCCGACCGACTTCCCCTTCTCCGCGATCTGCGCCTGAAGCAGCTGGAGCTCGTCCCGCAGGAGCCGGGAGAGGCTCTCAGTGAGCTGGCCGACCAGGGCGCCGATCGACGGCTCCTGCCCCGACCCAGGGTCCTTCGTGCTCTGGCTCACCGTGCTCACCTCTCGATTGCCTTGGTTCGTGACGTCGATGCCTGTACGGGTCCTCACCCAACCGTGTCGGCCGGAGTTCGGCAACTCGCAGTCTACGGACCCCTGGGACCTGTGATCTTCACGATGGCGGGGGCAGGCTCAGCCGTGCCCGCCAGTGGTGCCCTGGAATCGCGCTGCGCTACTGGGTAGGCGCACGTGAACCGGTCAGCGGGGCCGCCTCCAGGTGGGCTCCGGTCCCGATCGGTGGAACAACTCAGCCCCGCTCCAGGAGTTCCGGGCGGGGCTGGGTTGATCTGCTGTTCTTCGGTGGCTCCGACCGGCGTCGATCCGGTGACCTTTCGATTTTCAGTCGAACGCTCTACCAACTGAGCTACAGAGCCCTGACACAATCGCCCGGTCATGGTGGTGACCGGGCGATTGATCGCGACCCCGACCGGACTTGAACCGGCGGCCTCCGCCGTGACAGGGCGGCGCTCTGACCAACTGAGCTACGGGGCCTCGCGTGTGTTGCTATGAAATTGTGGTCGTACCCCCAACGGGATTCGAACCCGTGCTACCGCCGTGAAAGGGCGGGGTCCTAGGCCGCTAGACGATGGGGGCCCGGTTGCCCGTGACGCCGTCCGACGCCCCAGAACCTCGGAAAGCATACGACAGACTTGGCCCGCTCGGCAAAACGCCTGAACGTGACGTGGAGCACGCTGGTGCCAGGCGCCGTCGGGGCGACCTCCTGACCCAGTAGGTGCCACCGCCTGTCGCCGCTCGGCGCTCGTCCCGACGGCGAGTGGCACCTACCGAGGGCGCCCTCGCGGGTAGGTGCCATCGGCCGTCGGCACCGGGCCCGGATACCGACGGCGAGTGGCACCTCGTGGGCGGGTGCCGGCGCGACCCGGAGTCGGTCGCAGTGAGAGACTGCCCGGGTGATCGAGATGTCGCGGGAAGACTTCGAGACGGCCGTCGGTGAAGGGCTCGACCTGATCCCGCCCGAGCTCGCCCGGCACATCGACAACGTGGTGGTGCTGGTGGAGGACGACCCACCCGCCGACGCCGGTGACGCGGATCTGCTCGGCCTGTACGAGGGCACCCCGCTCACCGAGCGCGGGGAGTGGTGGGCAGCGGGATCGCTCCCGGACCGGATCACCATCTACCGCAACCCCACGCTGCGGTTCTGCGAGTCGGTCGACGAGGTCGCCGAAGAGGTCGCGGTGACTGTGATCCACGAGATCGCGCACCACTTCGGCATCGACGACGCGCGCCTGCACGCGCTCGGCTGGGGCTGAGGTCCGCATTCGCCGCGCGTCTGAACGAGGTTCGGCAGAGTGACCCACCGACGGCGGTAGGTCAGTCTGCCGGAGGTATGTCAGATAGTGCCGGGTGCCGGGTGCCGGGTGCCGGGTGCCGGGTGCCGGGTGCCGGGTGCCGGGTGCCGGGTGCCGGGTGCCGGGTGCTGGGTGCTGGGTGCTGGGTGCCGGGTGCTGGGTGCCGGGTGCCGGTACCGGTGCAGGCAAGCGTCAGGCGTCGGCGGCCTGGCGGGCTTCCCATGCGCTGGAGACCATCTGCTCCAGGGTGTGCGTCATCTGCCAGCCCAGGTCGCGGGCCGCGGCCTCACCGGAGGCGACGATCCGGGCCGGGTCGCCGGGCCGGCGGTCGACCAGCTCGGGCTCGAAGTCGATCCCGGTGACGGCAGCGATGGTGTCCATGATCTGGCGCACCGAGACCCCGTCGCCGCTGCCCAGGTTGTACACCGGCAGCAGGTTCTGCCCCTGAGCGAGCGCCTTGGCGGCGTTCACGTGCGCATCCGCGAGATCGGCGACGTGGATGTAGTCACGCACGCAGGTGCCGTCCGGGGTGTCGTAGTCGGTGCCCATGATCTTCGGGGTCCGGCCCTCGACGAGTGCGTCCATCACCAGCGGGAACAGGTTGTGCGGGGAGACGTCGCGCAGGTCGGGTGAGCCGGAGCCGACGACGTTGAAGTACCGCAACGACGTGTGCAGCAGCCCGGTGGCGCGCGCCTGGTCGGCCAGCAGCCACTCACCGATGAGCTTGGACTCCCCGTAGGGCGACTCCGGGCGAGTGGCGGTGTCCTCGGTGACCAGGTCCACCTCCGGGGTGCCGTAGGTGGCGGCGGAGGAGGAGAACACGATCGCGGGGACCCCGGCGGCGGCCATCGCCTCCAGCACGCTGACCGTGCCGGTGACGTTCTGGGTGTAGGTGTGCAGCGGCCGCTGCACGCTCACCCCGGCGTACTTGAACCCGGCCACGTGGACCACACCCTGGACCGAGTGCGTGCGCATGATCCCGGTGAGGCGCTCGGTGTCCAGGATGGACGCCTGCTCGAAGGGCACCCCCTGGGGCACGAACCCGCCCAGTCCGCTGGACAGGTCGTCCACCACCACGACGTCGATCCCCGCTGTGGTGAACGCGCGCACCACGTGCGCTCCGATGTAGCCGGCTCCGCCGGTCACCAACCATGTCATCGCTTAGGCCTCCTGAGTCTGGAATCCGGGCATCGTCGCGGCCGACTCGTCGTGCGTGTGCGACCGAAGCAGGGTGGCCGTCGCCCACCCGCGGGTGAGCAGACCGGCGTCGGTCTCCGGCTCGAACGTGACGGCGTCGGCGGAGAAGGGCTGGAAAAGCAGGCGCTGGACCTGCCGGTCCCGCTCACCGTCCTCGAGGGTGAACCGGGCCGGGACGGCGGTGCGCAGCCCGCGCAGCTGTGCCATCGGGATGTCCGGCATGTTGATGTTGAGCACGCGCCCGTCCTGC
This sequence comes from Ruania alba, assembly GCF_900105765.1. NCBI lineage: Bacteria > Bacillati > Actinomycetota > Actinomycetes > Micrococcales > Ruaniaceae > Ruania > Ruania alba. The sequence continues at coordinate 57,394 of NZ_FNTX01000002.1, read as the reverse complement.
GGGTGGCTGGTGACCCACCGGAACGCCTCGGTGACCACCGCGGTGGCGGTCTCCGGGTGCTCGATCTCGCGGCCGGTGCTGGAGAAGGCGACGGCGGGGATCCCCTGCGCGGCGGCCGAGAGTGCCGCCCCCACGGTGCCCGAGTGCAGGATCGCCGGCCCCACGTTCGGACCGAGGTTGATGCCGGAGAGCACCAGGTCCGGCCGCGGCCCGAGGCCGCCCATCCCTGCGGCGTAGGCGATCAGCGCCGGGCTGGCGTGCACCCCGAATGCCTCGATGTCCGCGCGCAGCCCCGGTGGACGGCCCTCGGTCCGGAGCAGGTTGCCGTCGTCGCCCTGCTCGCCGTTCAGCCCGGCGCTGTACCCGGAGTACTCCCGGTTCGGCGGGGCCACGAGGACCTCGTGCCCGGCGTCCGCGGCCACGTGCGCAAGGATCGCCAGTCCGGGGGAGGTGATGCCGTCGTCGTTGGTGATGAGCACGCGCATAGGGGAGAGCACTCCAAGAGGGGGTTTGCCGAGCTGGGCAGCACCATTCTGCCTGGTCCGGGCGGACGGCAGCGTCGTACCCGGGGAGAACCGACGTCGATCGGGCCGCCAGATCGACGTCGGACTTCTCCGGCGGGGTGGGATGATGGCGAGATGTACGAGGTGAGCAAGTCCGAGGAGCAGTGGCGGTCCGAGCTGGACCCGACCGAGTACGCCGTGCTGCGCGAGGCCGGGACCGAGCGGGCCGGCACCGGGGCGCTGCTGAACGAGAACCGCGAGGGGATCTACCGGTGCCGCGCGTGCGGGAACGAGCTGTTCCGCTCCACCACGAAGTTCGACTCCCACTGCGGCTGGCCCAGCTTCTACGCCCCGCAGGACTCCGACGCCGTGGAGACGATCGACGACCACAGCCTCGGCATGCTTCGCACCGAGGTGCGTTGCGCGCGGTGCGGCTCGCACCTCGGGCACGTCTTCCCGGACGCCCCGCAGACCCCCACCGGGGACCGGTACTGCATGAACTCCGTCTCGCTCAGCTTCGAGGAGGGCGCAGAGCCCGACGGCGGAGCGTGAGCCACCTGCAGGTCCTCACCCTGAACCTGCAGCGAGGCCTGACCGCCGAGACCGGCCGTCCCACCGATGCAGATGCGCTCACCCACGCCATGGCGGGGGTGAGCGCGGACGTGGTCGCCCTGCAGGAGGTCGATCGCGGCCAGCCACGTAGCGGTGGGCTGGACCAGGCGCAGCTGGTGGCCGACGGGCTCGGGCTGCCCCACCTGCGGTATGCGGCCACCCTCGCCGGTGACGTGCGCCGAGGGCATCGTCGGGACCAGGTTCCCGCGCGAGCCGGCAACCACCCCGGCCCCGCCTACGGCCTGGCCATCGCCTCCCGGTACCCGGTGCTGGCCTGGTTCACCACCCGGCTGCCTCGCGTCCCGATGCCACTGCCGGCGCTGCGCAGGGGTCGCCCCGCATGGTGGGAGGACGAGCCGCGCGGGGTGCTGGCGGCGATCGTGCAGGCCCCAGCAGGCCCGGTGGCAGTGTGCTCCACGCACCTCTCGCTCGCGGGCCCGATGGCCGCCGTCCAGCTCCCGCGGGTGCTGCGCGCCGCCGAGCGCCTCGGCCGCGCGACCCAGGGTCGGCTGCTGGTCTGCGGCGACCTCAACCTCGACCCCGGGTGGGTCTCCGTGCTCGCCCCCGGCTATCAGCTGCCCCGGGCCCGCACCTTCCCAGCAGCCGATCCGCGCCGCCAGCTCGACCACGTGCTCGTCCGTGGGGAAGCCCTGAGTGAGGTGTCCGCGCCGCGTCTGCCGATCTCGGACCACCGGGGCCTGCAGGTCCGGGTCCAGATGTGAGCGGCGCAGGCAGCGGAGAAAACCTGTGACCATGGAGCCATGACGGCAGGCAGGTGCGCGTGAGCACGGCACGCGGGGGCAGGCTCGACCGTGTCCCCGCACCGATGCTCTTCCTGACCGCCGGGATCAGCCAGTACATCGGTGCGGCGCTCGCGGTGGGGCTGTACACCGTGATCCCGGCGACCTCGGTGGCCTGGGCGCGCGGCGCCGTCGGGGCCTTGGTGCTGCTGGTGCTGGTGCGGCCGTGGCGGCTGCGATGGACCAGGCGCCAGCTGGCGCAGACAGGGCTGTTCGGGGTGGTCCTGCTCGGCATGAACATCCTGTTCTACGTGGCGATCGACCACCTGCCGCTGGGGGCCGCAGTGGCGATCGAGTTCGCCGGGCCAGTAGCGGTGGCCGCCATCGGCGGACGAACCGCGCGGCACCGCATCGCCGTGGCGCTCGCCGCCGCCGGCGTGCTCGCGATCTCCCTGGTCGGGCTGGACTGGTCCGTGCAGGGGGCGACGGCGGAGCTCGCCCTCGGTCTGGCCGCTGCCCTGGGAGCAGGGGTGCTCTGGGCGGGATACATGGTGATCGGTGGCCGGATCGTGCAACGGCGCAGCGGGGTGGCCTCGCTCGCGATGGGCCTGACGATGGCCTCGCTCCTGTATGCGCCGTTGCTGGCGGCCGACGCGGTGACGGAGCTGACCTGGCCGATCGGGCTGGTTGTCGTGCTGGTCGGGCTGCTCTCCACGGCGCTGCCGTACACCCTCGACCAGATCACCCTGAAGCGGTTGGGCACAGCCACGTTCGCTTTGCTGAACGCCCTGCTGCCGGTCTCGGCGGCCGTGATCGGTGTGATCGCGCTGCGCCAGATCCCCACCTGGGGTGAGGTGGCAGGCACGCTCGCGGTGAGTGCCGCCGTCTGGATCTCCGCCCCGCGGAAGCGGCCAGGGCTGCAGCGGGCGGCCGGGGAGTAGCGGCCAGGCTGCTGGACGATCACCGGTCGCGCAGCGCGGCCGCGGTGAGGGAGACCGACCGATCCTCGTCGGTGGCCAGGTACTGCAACAGTGGGGCGGTGAGCTCACCGGGGAACTCGGCGAGGGCCTGAGCGATCCGACGACGGACGGCCGGGTCCGGTGTGTCGGCGGCCGTACTGAGGGCGGAGACGATGGTCCCGGCTGCTGCCGGATCAGTGGCCAAGGCCCCCAAAGTCTCGGCGGCCTCGACGTCATTGCTGCCCTCGATGACCATGGCCACGAGCGTGGGAACGGCGGCTGCCTCGGCGGCGGCCCCCAGGGCCAGGGCGGCGTGCCGGCGGACAGAGGGGTCGCCGTCGGTGAGGGCCGTCCGAAGTGCGGCGAGCGAGGCTGGGGTCGCCTGCTCACGGTGGATGGCGGCCACAGCCCGGACGGCGCGGCGTCGCACCATGACGTCTGCGGCGGTGAGGGCGGGGGCGAGGTGGTCGACGGCCTCACCGCCGGCCCGGACCAGCGCCCATCGCAGCGCTCCCGCGGCATTCTGGTCCGCTTCGGTGAGCAGCGCTGCCGTGAGCGCATCGGTAGGCGCGGGCCTCGTCGGATCCAGCGCCACCTGCTGCCGGCGGATGGAGCTGGTCGAGCGCAGATCCTTCAACAGCGCGACCACCTGCAGCGCGTCCTCCCACCCGGTGGATCGGAGCTGCTCGACCGTGCGCAGGCGATCGAGCAGCTCCTGCTCCCGGGCCAGGCGCTCCTCGGACTGCTGCACCAAGTCACCGACGAGGTGGGCGGGCGTGACGCCCGGGTCCTCGAGCGCCTGGGCGACCTGACGCAGGGACAATCCCAAGGTGCGCAGGCCCTCGACCTGGAAGAGGCGCCGGAAGTCCTTCGCCGAGTATTCCCGATACCCGCTGCTGGTGCGCCCCGTGGGGCGGACCAGGCCGAGGCGGTCGTAGTGCCGGAGCATCCGGGCGCTCACCCCCGAGCGACGGGCCACCTCACCGATCAGCATGGACCTATCCTGCCTGGCCCTGCGGGTCGACAGCCCGTGCCCGGACCTTCTGCGCCTGCGCAACGGAGACCTCGAACCCGGCGTCCGGGTCGTGCCACAGGCTCTCGGTGGCGCTCGCATGCTCGCGCACGGCAGGGTCCGGGCTGATGGCGGCCGCCTCGAGGGTGGCGTGCAGGGCGCGGCCAGCGCTCTCGGTGCTGCTCGCGAGCGTGATGAGTGCCCGGCTGAGGCTGAGCCGGACCTCCCGGTCACCGTGGCCGAGAAGTGCGCCCAGGGAGCGGATCACCTCGGCTCGCTCCTCGATCGGGGCGAGCACCACGGCGGCACGCCAGGCGCTGCGGGCGACCTCGGGGTCCGGGTCCTGGAGTCGGCCGCGCACCGCCTGCCACGCCTGGCCCGCGCCGATCTTGGACAGGGTGTGCAAGGCCTGACTCCGGGCCTGTCCACGATCGGAGTCCAGCTCGGCGAGCAGCCGTGGCACGGTGCGAGTGGCCGGGTGCCGGGTCAACGCCCAGGTGAGCATGTCCCGGACGAAGAAGTCCGGCTCGATCGCTGCGCGGTCCAGCAGAGGATCGAGGAGCTGGGTGTGCGGGTAGGTGCCGGCCGCCATCGCGGCACGCAGCCGGGTCGAGGCGTTGGCGGCAGCGAGCGCCTGCTGCACTCGCTCAGGGGACGGACGGTGCTGTGGCGTAGACATGGGCCACCTCCTTGTCCGTCAGTCAAGAGATTGTCACAGTGACAAGGTCAAGGACGTGTCTCGACGAGCGGCTCGGTCGCTGCTGTGGCACTGTGAGCGTCGCGCGAGGAACGCTTGCGCGCCGCCTCGGGCGGTTGACAGGAAGGAGACGCCACGCATGGGCGAAATCATCGGCCTCATCGTTTTCGGCGCCATCATCGGTGTGCTCGCGCGGCTCTTCAAGCCGGGTGAGCAGAAGATCGGCGTGATCTGGACGATCCTCGTCGGTATCGCAGGAGCGCTGATCGGGTACTTGGTGGCCGGCTGGCTCGGGGTGGACGACACCTCCGGGATCGACTGGATCCGGCTGATTATCTCGGTCGTCGCTGCCGTCATCCTGCTGGGCGTGTTCATGGGGATCACAGGGAAGAAGAAGACCGGGAGCAAGTAGCACACTCGCTCGGAGAGGCCCCTGCACGGACACGGTCCGTACAGGGGCCTCTTTCTGTGAGACTGGGCGTATGGAACTGATCATTCAGCCCGGGGCGCCCGAAAGCGCCCGGATCGTCGCCGACTCGATCGTGGCGCTGCTGCAGCGCAAGCCCGACGCCGTTCTCGGCCTGGCCACCGGATCGTCACCGCTCGCGGTGTATGACGAGCTGGTACGGCGGCACGAGGCCGGAGATGTGAGTTTCGCGCAGGCGCGCGCCTTCCTGCTGGACGAGTACGTCGGGCTGCCTGCTGACCATCCGCAGCGGTACCGGAACGTGATCGAGACCGAGCTGGTGGGCCGGGTGGACTTCGCCGAGGGGGCGGTGCAGGGCCCGGACGGGCTCGCTGCGGACATCCCGGCCGCCTGTGCCGCCTATGAGCAGGCGATCGTGGACGCCGGTGGGGTGGACCTGCAGATCCTGGGCATCGGTACTGACGGGCATATCGCGTTCAACGAGCCCGGATCCTCGCTCGCCTCCCGCACCCGCATCAAGACCCTCACCCGACAGACCCGGATCGACAACGCCCGGTTCTTCGACGATGACGTGGAGAAGGTGCCCACCCACACCCTCACCCAGGGGCTGGCCACCATCCGGGCAGCCCGGCATCTCGTACTCGTGTCCACCGGGCGGCATAAGGCTGAGGCCATCCACCAGATGGTCGAGGGGCCGGTCTCGGCGATGTGGCCGGCGTCGGTGCTGCAGCACCACCCGCACGTCTCGGTGCTCGTGGACCCGGCCGCGGCGGCGCGCCTGCAACTGGCGGACTACTACCGCGAGACCTACGAGACCAAGCCCGCGTGGCAGGGGCTGTGACCGGCACCCACCTGGTGGGCAAGCGCCGGCGCGGGTGTCCCGGAGCGTGACCCCACGACGGCAGTCGGCCGGACGGTCGCGGGCGAGAACTCGTGCCATCATGCATTGATGACCACGTTCAGTGTGCACGGGACGGCCATTCGTTCAGTTCCGCCCGAGCGGGCGCAACTACGGCTGCAGGTGGTCTTCGAGGGCGCCGACCGTGGCAAAGTGCTGAGTCGGACGATCGAGGTGCACCGGCGGGTCACCGAGCAGGCACGGCGTCATCAGGAGTCCGGGGCAGCCACCTGGTGGGGTGCGGACCGGGTGCAGGCGATGCCGTTCAAGGAGTACGTGAAGAACTCCGACAGGCGGATCACGAAGTTCCGCAGCTCAGCGTCGGTGACGGTGCGGTTCCAGGACTTCGAGGCATTGGCCGAGTGGGTGGCGCAGGTCGGCGCGCTGGACGGGGTGTCCGTGAGCGGCATCGACTGGGAGCTGACCCAGCACACCCGTCGAGAGACGGAGAAGGCGACGCGCATCGATGCGGTGCGGGACGCCGTCGTGCGGGCCCAGGACTACGCGACGGCCCTCGGACTGGGCGAACCGCGGCTGGTGGCGGTGTTCGAACCAGGGCTGCGGCCGCACGCGGGCCCGGCTTCGCCGCCGCCGGCGGCATTCGCTGCCCGTGGTGCACCGGCCTCGGCCGGCGCGTCGGCGGATCTCAAGGCCGGCGATGTGGACACCCGCGCCGAGGTGAGCGCGGACTTCGTCACCGACTGACCCTTGTGTGCCGGCGCGGGATGCGTACGGTGGCGGTATGGGATCTGGGGGTAGGTCAGGGGTTCGATCGACTGCGGCGGTCGCCGTCATGGCCGGGGCCGTGGTGCTCGGCGGATGCGGGACCAGCGATCCGGGCTCGGACGCGGTGACGCTTGCCGCCCCGTTCGTCTTCGCCCTCGTGGACGAGGTGAGGGACGGACCGGACTGCGACGACGGATACCACCGCGGGCCCGACGGGACAGAGTGTCTCGCGCTGACCGAGCAGGTCGACGTCCAGGCACTCCAGCGGCTCGAGCTGGGGGAGTCGGTCGACGGCGACGGTGAGACCACCGGTGAGACGGTCGTGCAGATCGAGTTCCTGCCCGATGAGGCCGAGGAGTTCGCGGCACTGACCGAGGCAGCGTCGGCGTCCGGGCAGGGGCGGATCGCCCTGCTCGTGGACGGCGCCGTCGTCTCGGCTCCGGTCGTGGCGGAGAGCATCACCGGCGGCGCGGTGACCATCAGTGGCTGGAACGAGAGCGAGGCGCGCGCGTTCGTCGAGCGCGCCAACTGACCAGCCCAAGTCAGTGGTCGTGATCGGTTCCTATCCGATCCGGGTCCTGCCCGGGTTCGACGACGACGAACTGGCCCATCATCCCCTGGTCCTCGTGCCAGAGCAGGTGGCAGTGGTACATGTACGGCACCGCGGGATCTGCATACTCGGTGAACCGCATGATCAGTGTGTAGCGGAGGTCTGGGGGCAGGTAGATCGTGTCCTTCCACCCGGCTAGTTCGGGTGAGGGCGGCTGTCCATCGATCTCCAGGACCTGGAACTGCACGTCGTGGACGTGGAAGTTGTGGGGCTGACGGTGGCCGTTCCAGACCTCCCAGATCTCGGTGGTGTCGACGGTGACGACGTCGTCGATGCGGTCCATCTCCATCGACTGCCCGTTGATCCGGTGACTACGCAGCTCGAACTCACGCGTCTCAACCGCCGATGACGGGTCCAACCTGTCGATGGTGGCGAGGCGCGCAGGCAGATCGGCGGATCTGTCGAGGTCCTCGTTTGCGCGCAGCAGGAGGATATCGAGCGTGTCGGTCGCGCCGGTGCTGCGACTACGGCCATTCGACAGGCCCAGATCGTGGGGGAAGGAGCGCAGCGTTACCTGCTGTCCGGGACGCATCTCCACGATGATCTCCGCACGTTCGCCGGGAGTCAGCAGGATGCGGGTCAGCCAGGTCGGCTCACGGAGGAGTCCGCCGTCGCTGGCGATCATGGCGAACTCACGATCGTCGGAGAACCCGAAGGAGTAGCTCCTCGCGGTGGAGGCGTTCAGTAGTCGCAATCGGGTCCGCTCGCTGGTGATTTCGAGAACGGGCCCGGGGCTCCCGTTGACCAGGATCGTCTCGCCGAGCATGCCGTTGTCACGTCGGGAGGTCTCCACGAGCCGGCCGCGGTCGTCGAAGCTCTTGTCCTGGACGATGACGGGGATGTCATCGACGCCGTAGTCGCGCGGCAGGCCGAGGAGGGACTCCTGCTCGTCGTCGATGATGAACAGGCCGCCCAGACCGCGGTAGACGTGGCGCTCGGTCTCCCCGTGGGGGTGCGGGTGGTACCAGAGCGTGGCGGCGGGCTGGTTGATGGTCCAGGCCGGTGACCATGTGTCACCGGGGGCGATCATCTGGTGCGGGCCGCCGTCGGCGGAAGCGGGAAGGTGCATCCCGTGCCAGTGCAACGTGGTGGCCTCGTCGAGTTGATTGGTGACGTTGACCTGCACGGACTCGTCCTGTCGGGCACGCAGCGTGGGCCCGAGGAATGTTCCGTTCAGTCCCCACGTGTCCGACATCCCTTCCGGGACGATGGCGGACCTGCCCGCCTGGGCGGTCAGGTCGAAGACGGTGACGCCGTCTCGGTGGGTTCCTTCGGCGAGTGGTGGGATCGGCAGCTGGTTGCGGAAGTCCACGTCGCCGACGGTGTCTCTCGTGCCACGCGAGCCGAAGCCGTCACAGCCGGTCAGTGTGACGGCGCCGGCGACACCGAGTGTGCCGAGTTGAAGGAAGATGCGACGATCGATTCGCGCGGGGAGGATCCTGTGCATGGCACCAGGCAACCGGCTTCATCCCTGCTGACACATCGGGTACCACCCCGATCTGCCCCCTGATCTCACGGCTGTCGTCTCAGGGGGAGCCTGTGGCGGAGCGCATCGACACCTCGGCGCGGACCAGGCCCATGCACCTCAGCTGCGGAACGTCACCCGGTGCGTGGCTCCCAGGGATCCTGCCGTGCGGACAGTTAGCTGGGTCCCCTCATCGTGCCGGCTTACCTCGATCGTGGAATCGGCGTCCCACGAGCCGTAGCTCGGGCCCGCGATCAGCACCTCCACGGCGTCCTGCTCCTGGGTGGGGTCGGACACCGCCACCGCCAGGGTCCCGGGCTCGGACTCGTCGAGCACCACTGAGCAGGGGTGGGCGCTGGTGATCCTGGCGACCGACCGGGGCTCCAGGACAGGTTCGAACGCGAGATAGGGAGCATCGGCCGACTCTCGGCTGAAGATCTCGATCGACAGGCCGTTCGTCGGGCCGTCCGGCTCGGCCAGGGCCAGTGACAGCGAGCCGCCGTCACGCAGGACTCCGACCGCATGCGCGGTCAGATCGATCGCGCGCCACTCCCAGTCGCTGTCGATCGAGACCGTGGTGACCTCCGCCCCCAGGGCGGGCTTGGTGTTCCAGGTCAGTGCGGCCTCGTCCCAGGCCTCGTCCACGGAGTGCACGATCACGTCGGCCGTTGAACCGCCCGCGTCGTTGACCCGGGCACGCAGATACAGGGTGGCGGCCCCCACCTCCCCGGCGGGGACGGTGATGCCGGAGAGATCGAACTTCAGATAGCTCTGCCGGGAGTAGCCCGAGTCCGCTCGTGCCACGTGCTTGACGAGCATGAGCGTCCGTGCGCCGTAGTTCGTGTCCGCATGCTGCCCGTCGTTGACGTGCGCATCGGCGCTGGCGACCGCCCGGTTCGACGTGTCGGGCGCGGCGTCCCAGAAGTTGACCGCGGTGAGACCGAGGCTGCGCCGGCGCACCGCCTGGACCTCGCCCGAGTTCTCCAGGATCTGCACGTCGGCGCGATCGGACTCGGCGAGCTCGCGGGTCTGAGCCGGTGAACCACCAGGTAGCAGCAGGTACGCGTAACTGTCGTCGTCGGGCTGCACGCCGTGGTCGAACCACATCGTCAGGTACCGGCGGGAGATCGGATCGGTGGAGCCGTTGACATGAATGTCCTGCCAACTTCCGGTCCGTTCCTCACGGAGAGCATGCACCTGAGACCCACGTGGGAAGACATAGCCGCCGACTCCCTCCAGGTGCGCCCAGCGCACCCGCCCTTCGGTGGACCAGCCCTGCTGCGTCGGCTGGCCGGTGCCGTCAAGGATCAGGGTGTTCGCGCCGTCGGCGTGCAGGTTCCGGTTCTCGATGACCGTCTCCACCGGGTGCGCGTCCCCACCCCCGGTGATCCCGGCACCGAGGGCGACGACGACGTCCCCGAGGTGGAACCAGGACTTGCGGGCCTCCAACGTGGAGGCGATGCCCTGCAGGTGCTGCCCCACGGCGCCGTGCGCCCCCAGCGATGCACCGCCCACCCAGGCGGCGCTCGGTGGCTGAGCGGCTCCCCACTCGCCGCCGACCGCATCGGGGAGCGGCCTGCTGTCCACCGTGGTACCGGGTAGCCGGTACAGGTCGACGGTGGGCCAGAACTCGTCGGTGAACTGCCCGTGGTCGTCGTTGTAGAGGTAGGTCATGCCCTCGCCGGTGTGGAACCCTCGCTCGTTCTCCCCGTTACCGGCCTCGTAGTAGGCGATCCGCTTGCTCGACATCGAGATCGCGTACGCCCAGCCGTCGCCGCGTCCGACCGCGCGAGCCATGCCGGGGAACAGCGCGAAGTCCCGCGGCTCAGGGAGGGCCTCGACAGTGTCGTCGTCGAGCAGGGCGGCGTAGGCGGCCGCGCGTGGAGCACGGGCATCGAGGAACACATCCTGGAAGGTGGACCGCTCCAGCAAGCCCTTGCAGCGTGCCCTCCAACGCGCGGCCATCTCCGGGTGCTCGACCGCGAGCCCATCGGCGAGGCGCAGGATGTGGTCGATGATGAGCCGGCCGTGGTAGTTGTCCGACGCCCGCTCCCGCGAGATCGCACGGCCACTGACGAAGTCCATCATCAGTCCGTTGAACATGACGGGGGCGAAGGTGATGTCGACGGCGTCGAACAGGATCTGCCGGTCCGGGTCGACGATCGCCCCGGGAGTTCCGGAGAGCAGGGTGATCAGACGGGAGGACCCATCGAGCAGCACCTCACCGTAGGTGCCCGTGTAGGCGACGTTCCCGTGCTGCACGAACGAGCCGTCCCGGTAGAAGCCGTCGCCGGTCTCGACGTACTCGAAGACCTCGGAGACGCCGTCACGGGCGCGCAGGACCTTCTCCTCGACGCGCCCGAGGAGGCCTCGCAGTGCCACCGATCGGCACAGGTCGATCCGGTTGGCGCCGGTGGAGACCGTCCGCCGGGAGCCGAGGAACTGGAAGAACGGGTCCGCCACGAAGAAGTCGATGGTGGCGGTGTAGTCGCCGATCTCGGCATCGCTGAGGTGGTCGGCGATCAGGATGCACGCGTCCATCGAGGCGCGGGCTGAGCCGATCTCCCACTCCCACCAGTTGCCGGGCTCATCCCGGTCCGGGTGATAGGCGACGTCGTGCGTGGTTCGCAGGCCCGCGAGCACGTCCGCCAGCACGGCCGGATCCTCCTGGTACTCGCTCCCTGGTGTGATGAAGGCAGCGGCCATCGACGCCAGCCGCCGGTAGGTGGCGGTCATCATCGGAGGCTGATCGAGCGGGAGGTCGGTGAACACCTGGGTCCGGCTAGGAGAGCGGATGAGGAGCGCGAGTGCGTCGGCGACCTCCGCGTCGAGGACGTCGATGGCTCCGGCCAGCCGAGGATCGCCGGGGTCGAGGTCCTCACCGCCGGTCAGGAGATCACGCCACACCTGCAGCGCGGCCGCATAGGTGTCCTCGGTATCCGCATAGGCTCCCGCGGCGGAGAAGCCTCCCAGGCCCGGGAGCGTGCCGGAGAGCAGGGCGGCACCGCCGAATCCGGCGAGCACAGCTCGGCGGCTCAGGGTGTGGGTAGGGCGGTCGATGGCGCGTCCTCGGGTCATGACTGGCTCCTTCTGAACTGGTGGGGGGTCGGTTGGCTGTTCATGTCGTCCGGTCTGTGCGACCAGTGGGTCGGGTCAGGTGCGGGCTCCGCAGGACTGGCGCACCACCACGCGCGGCCGCAGCTGGATCTGGTGGATGGGTCCGGCGTCACCGTCGATGAGCCGGCGCAGCAGGACCTCCGCCGCCATCCTGCCGACCCGATACTTCGGTGGCGCCACCGCGGTCAGCGGTACGTCTGCCACGTCGGCGAGCTCGTCGTCGTAGGAGACCAGGGCGAGGTCCTCGGGCACCCGCAGCCCCCGGCGACGTGCCGCGCCGAGGACGAGAGTGGCCTCACGGTCGCTGAAGATCAGGGCGGCTGTGGCCTCGGCGTCGGTCAGCGTGTCGATGCACTCGGCCGCGAGCTCGCGGTTCCATACCGGCGGCTCGCACCGTTGTAGATCGGGAAGGCCGAGCGCACGGACGGCCGCCTCATACCCGGAACGCACGCCGTCCTGGGTGGGGCCGTGGCTCCGGGTGAGCAAGGCGATCCGGTGGTGGCCGAGTCGGTGCAGGTGAACGACGGCGTCGAAGGCCCCGCCCTGATGGTCGGAGGTGACGTGCTCGCTCGTGTCCGCCGGACCGGTCCCGGCCAGTCGGCGTTCCATCAGCACCACCGGGACCGGTAGTGCCGTGAGCTCCGCCGCGCGGGCAGCAGGGTCGTCGACCGTCAGCAGGTCGGGGGCGAGGAGTAGCCCGTGCACGCCGGAGTCGAGGAGCCGCAGGAGATCGGCCTGCTCCTCGTCCAGGTCGTAGTGGTACGTCGCCAGCTGCATTCCCGCCCCGGCGGCCGACAATGCGTCGTCGATCCCTTGCAGCACCCGCGGGTAGTAGAGCTGCGCGTCCGGGACGAGCACGCCGATTCGGAGGTCGCCGCGCTGCACAGCGGCAGTCCTGTCGATGACGAAGGTGCCGGCGCCCCGACGACGAACGACGAGCCCCTCGGTCACCAGCTCGTCGTAGGCGCGGCGCACGGTGGTCAGGGACAAGCCGGTCTCGGCAGCGAGGCGGCTCTCAGTCGGCAACTTGCCATGGCCTGCCCACTCGCCCGCCAGGATCCCGCGCCGGAGGTCACCAGCCAGCGCCTGGAACTTCAGGGCGCTGACGGCAGTGTCTCGCACGTCGGGTCGTTCGCCACCGACCGCGGAATCTGCCACCGCACATCCTCTCCCCGTGCTTCGTTGCAGAGCGAGCGTGCGCTCCGGTGTGCAGAGTAATCAAGAGGTAATCGAAGAGAATTGGCTGTGGCGCGGCTCGTCTCGCGCCCTGGAAGCCGCCGCGACGTGGCCCCGGCGAAGCGTCCCGTGAACTAGGATCGAAGCCCAGGGGAGAGGAGTGAGATGGCCAGCGCACCCACTCTTCGCGACGTGGCGGCAGTCGCCGGCGTCTCCGTCTCCACCGTCTCGAAAGTGCTCAACGGACGCGGCAAGTTTGCCCCGGAGACGCATCTGAAGATTGCCCAGGCGGTGCAGCGTCTGGGGTTCCGGCCGGATGCACTGGCACGCTCGTTCGCGACCGGACGCAGCCAGCTCGTCGGCGTGCTGACCGAATTCGCGCCGGGTGCCTTTACCAGCCCCGTGATGGTGGGCGCCAGCACGTACCTCGGTAAGCACGAGATGGGCGTGCTGTTCGCCGACGCGGCACTCAACCGTGAGGCGATGGGCGAGTTGGCAGGATCGCTGCGAGCGCGGCGGATCGACGGGCTGCTGGTGATCGGTGACGGGCTGCACTCGCGGCTCGGATCCGTCTCGGCCGGCTTGGGTGTTCCCGTGGTCTACGCCTTCGGTGAGTCGGCCGACCCGGCCGACGTGTCCTTCATCCCGGACAACGAGATGGTCGGCGTGGTCGCGACCGAGCACCTGATCGAGAGGGGCCGGACAAAGATCGCCCACATCGGGGTCGCTGACGACCTCGCCGGCGCCGCCCGTGCCCGCGGCTGCCTCCGTGCATTGGCTGCCGCCGAGCTGGACATGGTCGGCGGGAGGGTGGAGAGCAACGATTGGCGGCGCTCCGGAGGCATCGAGGCCACTCGCCGGCTCCTCGCCGCCGACGTCGCCTTCGACGCGATCTTTTGCGCCAACGACCAGATCGCGTTCGGGGCGCTGGCCGCGCTCACCGCCGCCGGGCTGCGGGTGCCCGACGACGTGGCATTGGTGGGCGTGGACAACTGGGAGTCCATGACGGGCACCGGTCGTCAGGGCCGGAACGTGCTCACCTCCGTCGATCCAGACCTGCGTGGCCTGGGCGCGGCAGCAGCCGCCCATCTGATCGAGGCCGTCGACGGCGCCTTCGAGCCGGGGGTGCACCTGCACCCCTGCATCCTCCGGCTCGGCGAGTCGACGCTGGGGCCCGATCCCGACGCCGAGCCGGACCTACCAGTTCCACATGGTGCCGTCGACCAGTCGGGTCGTCGGTAGGTACTTGCGCCGGTACTCGAACCGGGCGGCAAGGCCCTCGTCGATGTCGACGCCCAGACCCGGGGCCTCTCCCGGGTCCAGGTAGCCGTCGGCGAAGGTGTAGGCGTGTGGGAACACCTCGTCGGTGGTCGAGGTGTGTCGCCCGTGCTCCTGGATGCCCACGTTGTGCGTGCTGATGCCCGTGTGCAGGGCGGCCGCGAGCGTGACCGGAGACATGTCCGGGGCCCCGTGGCACCCCGTGCGCACCCCGAACGGCTCCGCGAACGCCGCGATCCGGCGCAAGCCCGTGATTCCGCCAGCATGAACCACCGTGGCACGGATGTAGTCGATCAGTCGCTCGCTGATCAGGGTCTGACATTCGCTCAGATGGTTCACCACCTCACCCACCGCCAGGGGTGTGGTCGTGTGCTGGCGCACCAGCCGGAACGCCGTCTGATCGTCTGCCTGCACGGGATCCTCCAGCCAGAACAGCCGGTACGGTTCCAGCGACTTGCCCAGGGCTGCCGCCTCGATCGAGGTGAGCCGGTGGTGGGCATCGTGCAGCAGGTGTACGTCCATCCCGACGGCGTCCCGTGCCGCAGCGAACAGCTTCGGGGCGGTCTCGAGGTAGGCAGCGGTGTTCCAGCTCTCCTCGTAGGGCACCTCGTGGGGTGCTCGTGGCTGGTCACTCTCGTCGCTGACGACCCCGTAGGTGGAGGGCAGTCCGGGTACCCCGCACTGCAACCTGACGGCGCGGTATCCGGCCGCGATCTGCTCGTGCATCGCGTCCACGGCCTGAGCGATCTCGATGCCGCTCGCGTGCGAGTAGGCGAGAACTCCCCGGCGACTCCGGCCGCCGAGCAGCTGGTAGACGGGGGCGCCGAGCTCCTTGCCCTTGATGTCCCACAGGGCCATATCGATGGCGGACTGGGCGGTCGTGTGGACCGGGCCCCGCCGCCAGTACGCCGATCGCCCGAGCAATTGCCACGTGTCCTCGATCGCGGACGGGTCCCGTCCGATCAGCATCGGGATCACGTACTCCTCGAGGTAGGTGGCCACGGCGAGCTCCCGCCCGACGAGAGTGGCGTCGCCCAACCCGTACAGGCCGTCGTCGGTGATCACCTTCACGGTCAGGTAGTTGGCGCCGGGGGAGGTGAGGATCAGTCGGACGTCGGTGATTCTCATACCAGCACCCCCGTCTCGGCGACGTCGCCCACGTCCGCCATCGTCCGGTCGAGTTGGTCGTGCAGCATGCGGCGCTCCTCGGCGTAGGCAGGGTCGTCGTACCGGTTGTGCAGTTCCAGCGGGTCGTCGGCGAGATCGAACAGTTCCCAGTACGGCGGTGGTGCCGCCGGTCCCGTCCCGGGCAGGCCTCGGCCGGTGGCGTCGTAGTGGATCAGCTTGAACCGGTGGGTGCGGATCCCGTAGTGCGACCACACCCCGTGCTGGGCGTCATCGTGCTCCCAGTACCGGTAGTAGACCTCCTCGCGCCACTGGGGAACCTCCTCCCCGGCGAGCAGTGGGACCACGCTGCGCCCTTGGGCTCCTGCCGGGGCCGCCACGCCGGTGAGCTCACAGAGCGTCTGCGCCAGGTCGACGTTGCTGACCAGGTCATCGTTGACGGTCCCGGCGGGCACCGCTGCCGGGTAGCTGATCAGCAGGGGCATCCGCAATGACTCCTCGTACATGAAGCGCTTGTCGTACCACCCGTGCTCACCGAGGAAGAACCCCTGGTCCGAGGTGTAGACGACGATCGTGTTCTCCCGAAGGCCGGAATCCTCCAGCTGGTCGAGGATGCGGCCCACTCCTTCGTCGACGGCCGCGACGCAGCGCAGGTAGTCCTGCAGGTAGCGCTGGTAGTGCCAGGCCAGCGACTCGTCGTCGGTGAGTCCCTCCGGCACCGGCTCCTTGACGTCGACCTCCCGGAAGTCGCGAGCGACGCGCATCCGGGCCGCTTCCGCGGCAGGGCGCCCCGCATAGTCGTCCCGGAGCGTCTCGGGCTCGGGGATCGGGTCCTGATAGAGGTCGCGATGGCGCTCGGCGGGGACGAACGGTCGATGCGGTGCCTTGTGATGCACCAGCAGGCAGAACGGCTGGTCCGTGCTCCGGTCGGCGAGCCATTCCACGGACAGATCCGTGATGACGTCGGTGACGTACCCCTCGTGGACCACCTCGCCGTCGGCGGTGTGAAACAGCGGGTCCTGATAGGTGCCCTGGTCGTGCAGGACCGCCCAGTCGTCGAACCCGACGGGGTCGTGACCCTCTCCGTGGCCGAGATGCCACTTACCGATGACGGCGGTGGCATAGCCGGCCTGCTGCAGCAACGGGGGGAACGTGGGTTGGGAGGCGTCGAACTCGGTGCTCAGAGTGCGCACGCCGTTGCGATGGTTGTACGTCCCCGTCAGGATCGACGCTCGGCTCGGCGCGCACAGCGCGTTGGCGCAGAAGCAGCTGTCGAAGCGCATCCCGGTGGCGGCGATCCTGTCGATCTGTGGCGTGCTGTTCACGCGGCTTCCGTAGGCGCCGATGGCGTGGCTCGCGTGATCGTCGGACATGACGAAGACGATGTTCGGGCGGGGTCTCACAGGTGCTCCAGGTGGTCGGACAGGTGGGGATCGAGACTCCTCGGCGAGGAGTGGTCGCCGAAGGGCGGTCCCGGGGCGGCCAACGTCAGGCCGACATCGGTGCGTTCGTCAGCCGACGGGCAGGTGCCAGGGGTTGCGGTGCCGTCGACCTCGAGGTCGACGGCACCGCAACAGTCGACCTGCGTGAGCAGGTCGAGGGACATCAGCTCACCCGGACCTCAGTGGAGAGCCAGCCGCTGAGCCGGTCCCGGAGCTCGACCTCCACCAGGACGGTGCGGGTGTAGATCTGCTCCTGTCCCTCGTGCGGCGAGGTCTCCACACCCGGGCCGACGGGCACCGAACTCTCGGCGGCCCGCTCTTGGTTCGGCGGGGTGGTGACGTCCAGGACCTCGCCTTCCACGTCGACGAGGGCGGGGGTGGCCTGCTGCTCGTCGCTGCCGTCCACGGTCACGGTGATGGTGGCGTTCTCGGCTGCGGGAGCCGAGGCGGGCCCGCTCGCGGTGATGCGTGACCCGTCCTCGACGGCGTCGATGCCACCGTCGACGTAGACCGGATCGGTGCTGATCGAGAGATAGACACGACCGTCGTCGGGGAACAGGGTGCGCGACTCACCGTCCTGCCGGGTCACGGTGACCGGAGCATCGGTGCGCAGGGTCACGTCCCGGTGTCCCTCCGGCGACCAGAGGACATCGATCTCGGTGCCATCGGCTTGCTCGAACAGGTAGTCGCGGACGCCCTCCGGAGCATCCTGGCGTCCGCTGGACTCGGCGCCGCTGAGCAGCCGGGTCATCGTGGTGTACGCCGTGAAGGACTCCTTGGGTGCGTAGCTGCCGAGCGGGTCGCCCTCGTTGCGGACGAGTCCCCAGTTGGCGCCGGGGCCGGCCGGGATGGACCGGTCGTTGCGCAGGGAGTACCAGTACATCCGCTCCACGCCTGCCGAGAGTGCCATCACGTGGGTGCGGACCATGTAGTCGGCCTGCACGGATTCGCTCACCCCGCGAGGTGCCTCGTAGGAGCCCCACCCAATCTCGGTGAACCAGATCGGCACCTGCTCGCCGTCGTTGTGCTCACGGATCAGCTCGTCGAGCTGTTCGACGCGCGCCTCGATCCCCGCCTCGTCGAAGCTGGGGTGCGAGTAGCCGGTCTCCGGCGCTGCGGGGAATCCGTAGGGGTGCACCGTGACGGCATCGAGGTAGTCGAGCGCTCCGTAGGAGAACAGCTCGTCCAACCAGCCGTAGGGGAGGGTCACCGCCGCCGGGCCGACGATCTGCGCCTCGGGGTGCACCTCCGCGACAGCCTCGTGGGTGGCCTTGAGCATCTCGTAGTAGCAGCGTGCGTCCCCGGCGCACGGGCCGCGATTCCACGGGGCCTCGGCGGCGTTGTACTCGTTCCACACCTCGACGGTGTCGACGCGGCCCTCGTAGCGGCTCAGGACCTCGCGGGCGTAGGCGGCGTAGGCGGCGATGCCCTCGTCGGTGTGCGGCGCGGCCCCGAAGCCCTCCTCATCGATGTCGTACAGGTTGTTCCCGTAGGAGAGGATCACCGTGGTGGGCGCTCCCATCTCGGCGTTGGCGTCGATGAAGTCCTCGTACCAGTGCGGACCGCCGGCGTATCGCGCAGTCTCCGGCTCGAACTGGTTCCACGCGATGGTGTCCCGGGTGGCACCCGCGCCGGTGAGCTCGAGGATCGGCATCAGATCCTGTGTATACCGCGGTGTTCCTACCGGGTCATAGGTCTCTGACTCAGGATCCCACCGCGGGGCCTGGCCGTCTGCAGGCAGGCCGAACTTCGTGTTCATGGCGAAGCGCACGTCACGTTCACCCGTGAAGGTCGTCACGACGGCGAACGGGGAGGAGTCGACGAGCCCGTTGCTGTCCTCGACGCGCAACAGGTACTGCCCCATCGCCAGGTTCTCGAGCGTGATCGGCGTGGCACCGGCGGCCAGGTCGCCGGAGGCGACCGTGCGACCCTGGTCGTCCGTGGCGACCCAGGTCGCCGTGGTGGAAGTAGTGATCGTGAAGCTCATTGCGTGCGTGTCCACCGCGATCGAGCTCAACGGTGCTTCGTCGATCACCGGCGGGTCCGCCGACCACGCGGGCGTCGCCACCATCGCCGTCCCGGCGAGGAGTGCTCCGCCGGCTCCGAGCGCGGCGAGACGGGGTAGACGTCGCTGTCTCATGTCGTTCCTTTCTGCAGGGACTCGCTCGCGGTGATGGGAGTGGAGCGAACGAGTCGACGGCGGGCGGTGAATCCGAGAATCTCTCGCGCCCGGGTGAGGTCGTAGGGGACGGTGCGGTCTGGGAGCTCTTCCCGCGTGGGGACGTCGGGCAGGTAGGTGCGCAGGAGGTCGGCCGTCGGAACGTCGGAGAGCGACTCCGGCGCGGTGACAGTGATCGTGGTGGCCCTGCTCGTCGGTGCCGTCAGCGCGAGCCGGAAGGCACGCCCGGCGTCATCAGTGTGCAGCCAGCCCCAGAGCTCGGCCCGCAGTGCCGCAGGATCAGCGGCGGCTTCCCGCTGGCGTGCTGCCAACCGTTCGCCGTCTGCCACGAACGGGAGCCGTAGCGCGACGATCGTGGTGCCCCAGCGCCGGTGCATCATGACGGTCGTACACTCGTCCACCCATTTGGACAGGGCGTAGGGGTCCTCGGCCAGGACCGGGTGCTGCTCGTCCATCGGCAGGTAGTGCGGGCGAAGGTCCGCGCTGCCCCAGGCGAAGCCGAGGACGGAGACGCTGGAGGCGATCACCGCGCGCCCGATCCCGGCCCGTCCGGCGGCCTCGAGCACGGCGAACGTGGCTGCGGTGTTGTTGCCGAACACTTCCTCCGCAAGGCCCTCACCGGGGGAGGGGATCGCGGCCAGATGGGCGATGCCGACCTCCGCCACCGGGGAGTGATCGAGAGCGTGCGTGATCGCGCGGTCAACGGCTCGTGGGTCACCGGCGTCTCCGAGCAGCGTGTCGTCCGCCGGGCTGGTGCCCTCGACGACCAGACCTGTGGTCCGGATCCCGTGGTCGCGGAGCTCGCGGACCACGGCACTCCCGATGCGTCCGCCGGCACCGGTGACGATGACGTGCCGGATCATCGCGCCACCTCCGCCGAGATGGCGTCCACCGAGGCGTACGGGTAGCCCGCGGGCTGGGGGACGGGTCCGTCCAGGATTGGGTCGTCAGTGCGGACCATCCAGGCGGTCAGCTGTGCCCGGAGGTCCTCGAGCACGTCTGCATGGGCCGGATCGCCCACCAGGTTGGCGGCGCCGCCAGGGTCGAGGGCGAGGTCGACCAGTTCCTCAGCGGGCACTGTGACCTGCGGCCACCCGGCCTCCACGAGCACGTCCTTGCTCGGGCTGTCATCGATGTTCGGCAAGGTCGGCCGATCGCGATCGTCGAACCGCCGGGTATACCGCCACCGATCGGTCCGCACGGACCGGGCCGGCTCGTAGCAGACGTGGTACGTCAGCTCGGAGAAGACCGCCGAGTTCACCTCGATGCCATCTCGGATCGCGGGGGTCAGGTCCACCCCCTCGGTCCACTCGGGCGGGTCGATCCCGAGCAGCGAGCACAGGGTGGGGACCACATCGATCTGGGAGACCAGGGCGTCGCAGATGGAGCCCGCGGGCAGGCCGGGCCCTCGCATCATGAGCATCACGCCGGTGCCATGGTCGGTCAGCGTGGCCTTCATCCCCGGCAGCGGCACCCCATGGTCGGTCGTGATGATGACGATGGTGTTCTCGCTGAGCCCATTCTCCTCGAGCGCGGTCAGTACCGCGCCCATCCCGGCGTCCATGGCTCGTGCCGACGACCAGAAGCTGGCCATGTCGGCCCGGGTGCGGGCCGTGTCGGGCAGAGTCGGAGGCACGGCGACGTACCGGTCGTCCTCGGGCGGGTATCCGAACGTGGCACCGGGCTCGGGCAGCGTGTGTGTCTCGACGAACCCGACCGAGAGGAAGAAGGGGCGCTCGTGCTCGCGGCCGAGGTAGTCGACCGCTGCCGCGGCGACCTCGGGCGCACGGTTGCCGGCCAGAGGCAGTTGTTCGTGATAGCCGATCACCGGGCCTTCGTCGGGCCCGGGAGCGATGTGCTGCACCCCGATCAGCGCGGAGGTGTACCCGGCCTCGTGCAGCGGGTGGATCACGTGCTGGCGGTAATCGTGCAACCCCCAGCCCAGGTGGGCGAGCCCGAGCATCCCCACCGAGTGCGCCGATCTGCCGGTGAGGAGTGCCGCCCGGCTCGGGGAGCAGGTGGGTGCCGCGGAGAAAGCGCGGCGGAACAGGACGCCGTCCTCGGCGAAACGCTGGATGTTCGGTGTGGGAGCAGCGTGCCCGTACGGGCTGACCCAGCGCCCGGTGTCGTGGGTGTGCAGATACACCACGTTCGGTCGGCTCATCGGAGGTCTCCTTCGGCGGGTGCGTAGGCGCGGCGTCCGAGCACGGCGACGGCCGCGGCGGACCAGCCGTGCATCGGGACCACCTGATAGCGCTCGACGGGCAGATCGGTCGGTAGCGCGCCGTCGTGGACGACGTCGTAGCGTTCCCACAACGACCCGGTCGCGGCGTGCGTGCGGACCTGCAGGTCGACGAAGTCACGCGCGATGCTCGCGGCGTGCTCGTGGTAGCCGTAGGCGTCGAGGCCAGCCACGGCGATCATCTGCATCGGCGCCCAGCCGGCCGGGTGCTGCCACTGCAGGTCGGTGAACTCGGGATGCGGGCTGGCGTACCGGCGGTCGGTGCTGGCGAGCCCGCCCGGTCCTCGGAAGTCCGGCAATGCGTCCACCAACGTGGCGGCCTGCTCCGCGGTGGCCACGCCGGCCCAGAGGGTCCAGTAGGCCGCAACGGTCCGGACCGGTACGTGGCGTCGGTTCGAGATGTCGAACTCGTAAAAGAAGTCCTCGGCCCAGCAGTGCTCCCGGATCGCCTGTGCCCGGACCTCGGCTCGCTGGTGCCAGCCCTCGGCGGCAGCCGGCTCATTCAGCAGCTGATGGAGCTCGGCGAGCACGCGCGCCGTCCGCACCAGGGCGGTGTTCAGGACCAACGGCACGCACCGGCGAGCGTCGCCCCCGTACTGTGCCGTGAAGTCGAGGCCGGTCTCGGCCTCGGCCGCGAGCTCCGCGCGGAGGTTCGGCGCCCCACGGTCGAAAGCGCGCGCCAACCCCGCCTCGGTCTGATGCTCCGGCCCGCACCAGTAGTCCAGGTACTCCGCGGCCAGCGCGGCAGCCGCCCGCCGGACCAGCTGCTCGTCGCCCGTGCAGCGGATGTAAGCCGCGATCGAGTCGGCGAGCAGCGGCGGCTGGGACCGGGTGAGGTAGTAGCTGCGGTTGCCGTTGAGCACCATCCCGTACCGCTCGATCATGGTCAGGTGATTGTCGATGTGGCCGGCCACGATGTCGCCCCGCTCGTGCGCGAGGAGGCCGTGATTGATGAACGCCGTGTCCCACCCGTACATCTCGGCGAAATCGCTGGTGTGGGTGCCGCCCGCGGTGATGTACGGGCTCGGCAGCGGGAGCAGCGTGGCGTCCTCGGCGCACGCGGCGGGGTCTGCACGGGCGAGGTCGATGTCCCACCAGGACCGGACCTCGGCATCCAGGGCGCGCCAGGCGGCGGTCATGACGCGACCGTTCGGTCAGTCCCAGCGCTGGCACGCGTGGCGGTTTGCGGCGCAGTGGCGGGCGGCCGTGTCCCGGGTCGGTACTGCGCCATCGACGGGGCGGCCATCGCGGCCACCAGCTCTTCGGTCATCTGCAGGCGTCGCTGCAGGCAGCCCGGCTCGTCGTACCGGTTGGTCTGCTCCTGGGGGTCGTCCACTAGGTGGAACAGCTCGCCGTACTCCTGATCGGGGAAGACGGTCAGCCGCCACCCGTCGGCGCTGAGCAGCGTGCGCACCTGGTCCCCGGCCGGGGCCACGTACGAGGTGTTGGTCTCTACCACGAGGTGGTCGTGCCCCTGGTGGTCGGACAGCTCCGTGGTCGACCGGGGGAGTCTGACGCCTTCGCTCGGGCCGGCGTCGATCCCTGCCGCGGAGAGCAGGGTAGGGCGTAGGTCCAGGTGCGAGGTGAGCCCGTCGAAACTGGCCCCGACCTCGGTTCCCGCGCCGGCGGCGATCATCGGGACGCGGATGCAGGAGTCGTAGTGCCAGGGTCCCTTCATCAGCAGGCCGTGGTCGCCGAGCAGGTCGCCGTGGTCGGTGGTCACCAGGACCAAGGTGTCGCGTTCCCGACCGCTGTCCCGCAGCGCCGTCAGGATCCGGCCGATCTGTTCGTCCACGAAGGCGAGCGAGCCGAAGTAGGCGGCCCGCAGGGTTGCCCAGGTGCCCTCGTCGAAGGTGTCCAGCCCGAACTTGGTGTCCTGGAAGGCCGGGTACTGCCAGGGTGCGTTGTGCCTGTCCCACTCCTGCGGGACTGGCGATGGGACGTCGTCGGGGTCGACGAACGACCACCACGGTTCCGGCGGGTCGTACGGATCGTGCGGATCCACGAAGGAGGCGTAAAGGAACATCGGGCGGTCGGGATCGCGCTCCTGCATGTGGTGGATCGTCCGGTCCGCGATCCAGGTGGACTGATGGAGTTCGGCGGGCAGCGGCGAGGGATGCACGATGGGCCGGTGCGGCTCAGCCGCGAGCGGTGCCAGATGGCGCTGCTGTGCCTGCTCCCAGCGGTCCCGCTCATCGCGGCCGTCCGGTGGCATCGCGCTCAGGTAGGGGGCAGGCCAGGTCGTGGCGAACGCCTCGTCGACGCGCTCGGGGTGCTCCTGGGCGATCCAGTCCATCCACGGTCCGTGCTTGGTGTCCTCGGTGATTTCGACGTGGTCGAACCCGAACTCGTCGAGGTCGTCCGGCGGGTACTCGCTGTGCGGGACGAGGTGGAACTTGCCGATCCCCGTGGTGGTGTACCCGGCCTCGCGCAGGTCCTGCGGTGCGTAGCGCACGTCGGGGTGACGCGGGGAGTCGTTGGCCACTCCGCCGGTCACGGCCGGGGAGCAGCCGGTGAGCAGCGCGACCCGGCTCGGACCGCAGATCGGAACCGGGGTGTAGTGCCGGTCGAACCGGACGCCCCGTTCGGCGAGGGCGTCGAGGTGCGGGGTGACCGATGGCACCGTGCACCCGTAACTGCCCAATGCTGCGGCGGGCAGCTGGTCGGCGAGGATGAGCAGGATGTCGGGCTGTTCCGTTGCGGTCATCCCTTGATCGACCCCGCGATGCCATCGACGAAGTACTTCTGCAAGGAAAGGAACACCACGATCACCGGGACCACGGCGATCACGGATGCCGCTGCGAGGCCACCCCAGTCGATGGAGTCCTCCCCGAAGAAGGCGTAGATCCCCACGCCGAGCGTGCGCAGCTCCGGAGCGTTCAGGGTGAACACCAGCGGTACGAGGAAGGCGTTCCATGCACCGATGAAGCTGAAGATCGCCACGGTGGCGGTGACCGGCTTGGCCATCGGGAACATCACCGAGGCAAAGGTGCGGACGAAGCCGGCGCCGTCCACGCGGGCCGCATCCTCCAGATCGCGGGGGATAGCCGAGAAGTACCCGATGTAGAGCAGGATCGGCATGATGTGCGCGGGCCCCGCCTCTGCGAGGATCACCGCGAACAGCGTGTTGTTCACGCCGAGCGCGTCGATGAGCAGGAAGACCGGGATGATGGTGAAGCCCTTCGGCAGGAACATCGTCACCACCAGCGTTCCGATGATCACCTTCCGGCCGGGCATCGAACCGCGGCCGAGCGCGTAGCCGGCGGTCGCGGAGATCGCGATGGTCAGGAAGACCACGGCCAGAGTCACGATGACCGTGTTGATCGTGTAGGTCTCGAACCGGGCCTGCGTCCACGCACGCTCGAAGTTGCTCCAGGTCAACTCCTCCGGGATCAGGCTCGCGCCGCCGAGTAGCGTCTCCGCCTGGGGCCGGATGCTGGAGACCATCGACCACGCGTACGGGTACACCCACAGGAACACCAGGGGCAGCAGCACCAGGTGGGTGACCATCCGCCCGGTCCGCCCCATGGACCGTTGACGGCGCAAGCCAGCGCCGGTGCTCCGCGGTCCGCGTCGCGTGGGCTGAGGTGCCGCCGTACGACGGGTCTCCGTCGTTGTCATGACGTGGCCTCCTGGTCTGTGGTCTGGCTGACGCCTGCTGCCTTGCGGCGCGCCTGGCGGACGAGGAGCACCTGGACGAAGGTCAGCACCATCACCACGAGTCCGAACAGCAGGGCTGCAGCCGAGGCGAACCCGAATCGGGGGATGAACTGGGTGGGTGCGAAGGCGTACCGGTAGATATAGGTCTGCACGATGTCGCTGGCACCGTTGGGTCCACCGGCGGTCATCGTCTGCACGATGTCGAAGGCGTTGAAGCTGGTGATGAACGTCAGCAGCATGATGATGATGGCGAATGGTGCCAGCAGTGGGAGGGTGATCGATCCGAAGGTGCGCCAGCGCCCAGCACCGTCGATCTTGGCTGCCTCATAGAGCTCGCCCGGAATGGTCTGCAACGCGGCCAGCCAGTAGATCATCGTGATCCCCAGGCCACGCCACGTCTCGACGGCGATCACGGTCGCCAGTGCCGTGGAGGAGTCCCCGAGGAAGTTCACCGGCTCCAGTCCCAGCGTGGTCAGGACCACGTTGATCGGACCGCGATTGGTGTCCAGCAGCACCGAGAAGACCAGGCCGACGACCGCCGTCGTGCTGACCACCGGGATGAACAGCAGCACCCGGTACACGTTGCGTGCGAACAGCCGCGGGTTGTTCAGGATGAGCGCGAACAGCAACGCGAGCGGGGCCTGGATGAACAGCGACGCGAAGGAGAACCAGAAGGTGTTGCCGAACGCCTGCCAGAAGCTGGGGTCAGCGGCAGCCTCGCGGTAGTTGTCCAGGCCGATGAAGTGCTCCAGCGGGCCGTAGCCGTCCCACTCGTAGAACCCGTACGCCCAACTGGCCACGATCGGCCAGAGGGTGAACAGGGCGAGCAGGATCACCATGGGAGCGACGAACAGGTAGTGCCACCGGTGCTCCTTGATCCGGGCGAAGCGGTCTCCTGCAGGTGGCCCGGGTTTCGCGGACCCGCTGGTCTCCAGCGGGTCCGTATCGACGGTCAGCGTCATCGATCAGCCCGTGTAGTCCTGCAGCGGGTCCCAGCTCGGGAACTCGAGGTCGTCCCGCGATACCTCGAGGCCGTCGGACTGCAGACGCTCCACCGTGTCGTCGATCACCTGGTCGAAGGCGGCGTCGAAGTCGCCGGCGGGGCCGGCGTACTCGACGTCCTCGGTGATGGAGCGGGTGTAGAGCTCGACGGCGTTCGGGTTCGGGGCGGCTCCGGTCGCGGCCGAGAGCAGCTGGTCGGCGTCGAGACCGTTGGAGGCGACGTTGGGGCTCACCCGCAGGGTCTCGTCCATGATCTCGACCTGCCGGCTGGTGTCGTCGGTCATGTCCTCGGGAGCGATCGCGTCCTCCAGCGCCGGGATGAGGCCCAGTGCCTGATAGGCGGCGCTCTGGAACTCGGGGGTGCTCATGAAGTCCATCCAGGCCCAGGCGGCTTCCGGGTTCTGGGCTGTCTTGCTCATCCCCCAGTACGGCTGGTTCAGTGCCACCGCGCGCTGGTAGCCACCGCGCCCCGAGTCCGGCACGGGGACGGTGCCCATCACGAAGTCGAGATCGGGGTTCGTCTCGCGGATGCGCCCGGCGTGGAAGTTCGCGCCGATGTACATGCCGAGAGTTCCAAGGGCGAACTCCTGGATCGGTCGCGCTGCGTCCCAGGACTCGTATCCCGGTGTGATCGATCCGTCTGCTGCCATCTGCCGCAGGAAGTCGACGGCGCCCACATAGCTCTCGTGCGACGCGCCGGACGTGGCGTTGGTGAGGTTGATCGGCGCGATGCCCGACATCGGGGGGCCAGCCACGTTCTGCAACGCGTCCACGGAGACCACCATGTTCTGGCCCGACAACCCGAACCCGTGCACGTCGTCACCGCTGGCCGTGATGGCTTTCGCAAGCTCCGCTGCTTCGCTCCACGTCGCCGGCGGTGCGTCCGCCCCGGCAGCCGCGAGCAGCTCCCGGTTGCAGTAGAGGATCCGCAGCTGGGTGTAGCGCATCGACTCCAGCGGGAGGGCGTAGACGTCCTCGCCGACGAAGAGGCCGCTCACGTCGGGGTTCTCCCACGTGCCCTCGGCGAAGGCGCGGGACTTGAACTCGTCGGTGAGGAACGGGGTCAGCGGCTGCAGCCAGTCGTTGCGGTAGGAGTTCACCATGTTCGTGGCCGGGGACGGGCCGGTGAGCCGGTAGACGTCGGGAGCCTCGCCGGAGGTGAACGCCAGGTTGATCGCGTTGGCGTACTCCGGCGGCGGGTAGAACAGCATCTCGACCTCGATGTCCGGATACTGCTGGTTGAAGACGGTGACCTGCTCGTTCAGGAACGCCTCGTAGTTCGGGTTCGGTGCTCCCAGTGCGACGCGGACCGCGCCGCTGAGGGACTCGCCGGCGGATCCGGACGGCGCCGGGTCGTCCTCGGGCCGTTCCCTGCCGCAGCCTGCCAGCGTGGCGCTCCCTGCTCCCGCGCCGAGCAGCCCGAGCATGTGGCGTCGCGTCAGCCTGTGATTGTCCATGATGACTCTCTCCTTCGAATGTCGACTTCCATGAGTCAACCGCTTTCCCTTCTCAATGTCAAGATGGATCAAAGTGTTCTATGCGGTTGTTCCCTCACCAAATCAACCGGTTGAATCGGTCGATTGCTCGCCGTCGTAGGACTGAGTTGCTGTCTCGATCGCCCTTCGCCACGCGTGATGACCCGGTGGCTGTATCACGCCGCCCCCGACCCCCTCATGAGCAGGTACGACCACCTGTCACCGAGATTGGGGAACGTCATGTCCGTTCAAGCCATGGGGCCTACCTACGCCGGGGGAACCGAACCGATCGTCAGCGGTGGGTACGACGTGCTGTATCTGCCCGACGTGAACCAGCAGGAACTGATCAGGCAGGGCGAATCGCCCGTCTTCTACTACATCCCGAACATCGTGCGGATGGCCCGTAAGGACGGGCCGGACTCGGGCGACTACCTGTTCAACCTGATCCGCTTCTCCGGTACCGGCGGGGAGGCAGTCATCGGCTCACCCGGCGAGGTCGCCGGCGGTGTGCTCAGCTTCTCCGTGACCGGGGCGATCCCGGAGCACGTGCGCCGTCAGGCCGAGGAGCAGATCGTCGCTAAGTACGCCGAGAGCGAGGACGTGTTCTGGGGGCTGAAGGGCCGCCGCAAGGAACCCACCTTCCGCCCGGCGATCATCACCGAGAACATCACGTCGGTCTCCAACGTCTCGCCCACCTCCCGCGGCCTGCCCACGCTGCCGAGCGCCGGCGGGTCCCGGTTCACCTACCGCGGCACCGCTGGGCGGCCCCAGCTGACCCGCACCCGGGACGAGTCCGGCCCGCCCCCGGTCGCCGAGGACGGCAGCCCCGTCCTCACCGGCGGCAGCGGCTCCAACCTTGACCCCTGGTACTGGCAGATGCACGGCAACGGCAAGGGCTCCATCGTGCCCACCGGCACGCACGCCTTCAGCGGCCTCATCGGCGCCTACCCGGCCGCGATCTGCTGGGAGGCCTTCCACGGCACCGCGTCCCCGCTGATCGTCATCCAGAACTACAAGCTCAAGGTGTGGTCCCCGGTGGTGACCCTGGACATCGTCGGCAACTGGGACCGCGTCTTCGAGCACTTCTCGGCCGCCGCCTCGGGTCGTGCCTTCTGGGCCTCGGCCGACATCCAGGCCGAGTTCAACAACATGCGCACGAACGGCACCATCACCGTTGATCTCAAGGTCGACACCACGCTGCCCGGGTCCGAGGAGATCGCCCGCCGCCTCGACGAGAAGTCCAATCTCGTCTACGAGAAGTTCATGGAGCAGGCCAAGGGCATGATCTTCGACCCGCCACCCCCCGAGGTCGAAGCGGCCGAGGCGGACTCCGGTTCCTTCACTCCGTGGGGTGTGGGCGTGGCGCTGAAGTACCGCCGCGACACCACCCGCCTGAACCTCGAGTACCACGAGACCCAGCAGTTCGCCTACCTGCAGGATCACACCATCTCCAGCTCGATGGCCGGGATGTTCGACGAGATCAAAGCCGACCCCGAGGCGGAGAAGAAGTACTTCCTCACCGTCTATCTCGACGACTGGCCCCGCAAGCTCGCCCGTGTGGTGCGCCCGGTGGCCGCCTGGGAGGACGGCAACGTCGAGTTCCTCAGCGTGCAGGTCGGCTACCCGAACACCAGCGGTGAGATCCAGTGGGAGGGGCACAGCTTCGCCGGACTGGAGGGAGAGGACGGATCCTGGAAGTACCAGACGGCGCAGAAGGTCGCCTCCGACGTGGCGAACGCCCCGGAGGACTGGTCCCCGGACAAGACCTTCGTCAAGCGCAAGGTGCACCTGGCCGAGCCGCCCAGCGAGGCCTCCGACCCCTACCGTCGCGTGCAGATCGACAACAACGTCCTCGATCTCGACCCCGAACCCAACGGGCAGCTGCTCAACGACACCACGCTGGAGGTCCGCGCCGATACGGCCGGCCGCCTCGCCGTCGGGCCGGTCGAGCTGGGTGTGGTCCTCACCGACAACACCCAGAAGGTCGAGGCCGAGTTCGAGCCCGTCGACCCGGACACCCGCGAACCCCTCGGCCGCCCCTCGGTGCGTTTCTCCTGGGGCGAGGACGATCTGGACACCGACCGGTTCTGGACCGTGTTCACCTCCGACCCCGAGTTTCGCCCCTTCTACCGCTACCGGGTGCACGTGACCGTCAAGGGCACCCTGTTCGAGCCCGGGCGCTCGTGGTCCGGCGACTGGGAGTACAGCAGCGGCAACGGCCCGCTCGTGGTGAACGTCCCCCAGCCGGACCCGGTGCGCGGTGTGCGCTACCTGCCGGAGGAGCGCATCGGCAAGCTCCGTGAGCTGGCCTCCCGGGAGGCCCCCGACGGCGCAGCGGACGGGGAGCAGGCCCGCACCACCCGTAGCGGTCCGCCCGCCCAGTACCTCGAGTACACGGTCTGACGGCACCAGGAACGAGGAGCGAGAGACATGGCTGCCACTCTGACCGTGCTGCGCGACCAGGCCGACCGCCCGGTGTTCTCGGCGACGTTCCTGCTCCGGCGCCCGCCCGAGCCGGACGAACGCCTCACCGACCTGGTCGAGTCCGCCACCCTCGCCCTCACCCTCGCAGCCGGCACCGACCAGGCCACGACGATCCGGGGCTGCCACATCGTGCTGCTCGGCGAGCAGGATCAGCTGCTCGCCGAGCAGGCGTCCACCGACCCGTTCGGCACGGTGGCCCTGGAGGCCACGCTCACTGGCAGCGACGCGGTGGCCGCCATGGAGTCGGTCCTGTCCGGAGCGCCGGCACTGCGGGTGGGTGCTGAGGTGGACCTACCGCCCCAGGGTGCTCCGCCGGTCCCGCTCACTGTGCACCTGGCCATGGTGTGGGACGTGCTCGAGGCGAGGGCCGCCGTCGGGCGGGTGTTCCGTCACGCCGACCTGCTCGGCGCGGTCCCCGCACTGCGGGAGGCCGGTGCGATCTCTGACGGCGGCCAGTCACCCGAGGCCGTGGTGGGCGCCCTGGTCACGGCAGGGCGTTGGGTGCTGGAGCTGACCGACGACGGCGACCGTCGCCTGAGCCGGACACGCCCACCCGACATGACGGTGACGACGTCCCTCACCTCGGATGTCAGTGCGCCGCCCCCGCAGCACCGCACGCTGCCGCTCACCGAGCTGATCGAGGCGGACATGCACGAGAACGTGCATGTGGTGGTCGCCGGGGGAGGGGAGGTGCGGCCTCTGCTGCCCCTGCGGCGGGCACGCAGCACCCGAGGCCCGACGGCGGGGCTCGCCACCACCTTGAAGGTCACCGCTGCCGGGGGTGGGCTGCAGAGCATCGCCGCGGCACTGCGCCCAGGAGTGGTGGCCCGGCCGCCGGCCTCGACCGTCGCGACCCTCGCCTCGGCGCACACGGCCGAGCTGACCGTGCAGCCGCTGGACCTGATCGAGCTGAACCCCATCCGGCGCCGACCCGGTCCGGACGTGGGACGGGACAGCGGCACCGTGGACCGCGACTGGTGGCAGGACCGCTGGACGCTCGGCAAGCGCTGGTACGTGCGCCGGCATCGGCTCACCGTGCCGGAGACCGTAGCCGACCTTGCGCAGAGTCCGTTCCGGTTCGAGATCACCAGCGAACCCGGCCACGATCTAGACGGGCGGCCCTCCATCGCCGCCACCGTCACCGTCCGGCTCGAGCGGGGTCCCTCCGAGGAGGCCGCCGGCAGTACCGAGGAGCTGAACGTGGTGCCCGACGCCGAGACCGAGTACCGGCTCCGGATCCCGTTCGTGGACGAGCACAGCCAGACCCGGCGCGAACTGTTCGCCGCCGAGACGATCAGCCACGACGACGCCAGCACCACGCTCACCTTCCGGCTGCGCGACACCTGG
The DNA here is from genome assembly GCF_900105765.1 of Ruania alba. Taxonomy (NCBI): domain Bacteria; kingdom Bacillati; phylum Actinomycetota; class Actinomycetes; order Micrococcales; family Ruaniaceae; genus Ruania; species Ruania alba. The sequence goes on along the minus strand of NZ_FNTX01000002.1, from coordinate 26,218 downwards.
GCGCGGCTCGCCTACGGGGCGCTGTCCACCCCCGGGTTCCAGTCCGAACCGCCGCAGATCGTGGCCACCACGACCTTCCACGGATGGCGCAAGACGTCCGGCACCACGTGGACGCCCGGGACGTTGGCCGGCATCACGAAGATCAGCTCGCTCGCCGCCCGACGCACCCGCTCGAGCACCCCGAAGATCCCGGCGATGCATTCCCTCGCCGGCGCGACGATCTCACCGACCCTGCAGCACCAGCTCACCGAGGCCACCGCCGTGCTGAACGTGCAGGACGTCTGGGAACAGCTGGTCGCGCTGGACCGCGTGGATCTCGTGGTGCCGTGTGCGACCCACGGTGATCTCTACCGCTCCAGCACCGACGGTGAGTCCACCGCGATCGGGTGCCAACCGGCGATGCAACTCGGTCAGATCGAGTACAAGACATACGAGCCGGTCGAGGTGGCGGCAGCGGACGGGTGGGCCGCTGTGATGCGATCCCTGCGCACCCCCGGCACGTTCCTCGTGGTCCCGGACCGGTACACAGTGGGATGGAGCGAACCAGACGGCGCACGGCCCTACGCCCCGCAGCTGCTCGTGCACTCCACCATCGACATCGACAACCCCACCCAGATGCGGTGCATCGTCGCGATCGGGTTGCAGCCGGACCTGCCCCGGTTCGTGCGGGCACGGATCCTCGCCGAGCTGCGTGAGCTGCACCCCCAGCCCCGGTTGGAGCTGCCCGAGGACACCCATCACGAGCCGGCCCTCACCGTGGTCGCGCCCGGCAGCGTCACCGTGGACTGGGCGGCCACCTCCTCCGGATTCGACCTGGTCTGCGAGAGCGATATCGCGGGCTTCATGGCGCTGAAGACACTGCTGGACCGGGGCGGGCTACGCGGCTCGGTCACCTGGCCACTGCCGGGCGGTGTCCGTGCCGCCTCAGACGTGACGATCTCGACGGCGGCCATCACCGGTCCGTTCGAGGCCGGCCCCCTGACCGTGCAACCGGATCGGGGCTCCCAACGGATCACGAACGAGGTAGCGATCCCGGTCGCGGTGACCGGGCTGGAACGGGACGGCGTGGCCGTGACCGCCGTGGACGCCGTCATCGATCCCGGTGAGCAGATCGTGGTGACCAGCGAGGACAGCGACCCCGGGATGCTCCCGGTGTACTCCCTCTCCTCGGCCGGGCACCCGATCGAGGAGGTGCGGGCCTACATCGAGGATCTCGAGGTGGGTGTGGTGTTCGTGACCACGGCCAAGCCCTCGACCGCCGGTGCGGCCGGGCTCGAGGTGACGGCGCATTTCGAGGGCAGGGACCTGCCGGCGGTGACCCTCACCGACACCGCCCGGCAGGCCGAGGTGCGGCTGCACCTGCCGCTGACCAGCTATATCGCCGACCCGCAGCTCACCTACGAGGTGCACCACCTCGCCGACGACGGGTCGCGGACATCCACGCCGACACGTACCTGGGCGATGCGGTCCCAGGGGGCGCTCGTCCCGATCGACCCGGCACAGAACACCTAGAGAAAGGGATCCACCATGTCCGGATACTCACTGCACATCGGCCTCAACTACGTCGACCCGAACGCCTACGGCGGCTGGGACGGCGAGCTCGCCGGGTGCATCAACGACGCGAACGCGATGGAGCAGATCGCGCTCTCCCACGGCTATCAGGCCGCTCGCCTGCACGACGCGCAGGCCACGTCACAAGCCATCATCGGTGAGCTCGGGCGGTTGGCGAGAACCGCCGTCGCCGGCGACATCTGCCTGATCACCTATTCCGGTCACGGCGGCCAGGTCCCGGACAGCACCGGGGACGAGGACGACGGCCAGGACGAGACCTGGGTGGCCTGGGATCGCCAGGTGGTCGACGACGAACTGCACCAGATGTACTCCCAGTTCCGAGCCGGCGTGCGAGTGCTGGTGACCAGCGACTCCTGCCACAGCGGAACCGTGGCCAGGATGGTGATGGCACCGGAGATCGAGCCGGGGGCACGAGCCCAGTTGCGGCCGGTGGAGCAGTGGACCCCGCGGGCTCGGATGCGGCGGATGCCGATGGACGTGCAGATGCGCGACTACGAGGCTCGGGAGGGCACCTATCAGTTCGTGAAGAACCTCGCCGGACCCAGTGAGAGCCGGTCGATCGCGTCTGAGCTCATCCTGATCAGTGGGTGCCAGGACAACCAGCTCTCCGCCGACGGGGACGTGAACGGGCTGTTCACCGAGAAGCTGCTGCAGGTGTATGCCCAGGGCGCCTTCCCGGGGGACTACCCGACCTTCCATCGCAAGATCGTTGAGCTCATGCCGCCCGACCAGACCCCGAACTACTTCCTGCTCGGGGCGTCGGCCGGCTATCAGGCGCAGCAGCCATTCACCGTGGCGCCGCCGAGCGGCACCGGTGGAGGGACTGGGGGAGGCGGTGGCGGGACTGGTGGCACACCGGTGACGAACCGGCCCACCGTCCGGCTGTGGTCCCGCGGAGCCGATGTGGAGTACCTGCAGCAGCGGCTCAGTGAGCTGGGGCACTCGGTGAGCGTGGATGGCATCTTCGGGTACGGCACGCAGAACGCCGTGCGGGAGTTCCAGTCGGCACGGGGGCTCACCGCCGATGGGGTGGTGGGGCCGGCGACCTGGTCGGCGTTGGAAGGGGCCGGTCAGCAGCCAGGTGGCGGGCAGCCTGGTGGTGGTCAGCCTGGTGGTGGTCAGCCGGGTGGTGGTCAGTCCGGAGGGGGCCAGCCCGGTGGTGGACAGTCTGGTGGTGGCCAGCCGGGAGGAGGCCAGCAACCTGGCGGTCAGCAGCCCGGAGGAGGCCAGCAACCTGGCGGTCAGCAACCTGGCGGAGGCCAGCAACCTGGCGGTCAGCAGCCCACCCAGCCCCGACCCACCCTTCGCTACGGCGCCAGCGGCGAGGATGTCGTCTACCTCCAGAACCGGCTCATCGCCTGGGGACAGAACATGACCGCCGACGGCCAGTTCGGACCGCGTACCCTCTCAGCGGTCCGCAGCTTCCAGAGCAGCCACGGTCTGACAGCCGATGGCGTGGTCGGACCGGCCACCTGGGCCGCCCTGGGATAGCCCGCAACTATCGACGCTCCTGAGCGATCTGCTGCGAGATCTGGCAGTACGGCACTCAGGACCGTCGATAGTTCTGCCACGGGGTGCGAATCTTCCGCGGGGGCAGGTCCCGGTACCCACCGTCGGCCAGGCCCGCCTGCCGCTCGAAGAAGCAGCGAGCAGCACGGTCCCCGGTGCGCAGCCACGACCACCCCATCGCCGCGCAGTACAGCGGGAGGAACGGCAGGCCGAGACAGTACGCCCACTGCCGGGAGTGCACCTCTTCGTGCCGGAGCATGTGCGGGTGACGGCGCTGCAGCTGGGTGATCGTGGACCGGGTGATGACCACGTCCCCCACGGTGAACGCGCCGCCCGTGGGGAAAGGCCACCGGTAGCCCTCGGCGAGGGTCAGCAGCCAGGGTCCGGGACGCCGTCGGGCGCCGCCGGCTCGCGCGACGACCAGGCCGAGCGGCGTGGACAAGTTGACCCAGTTCGCCGCATGACGGATCCGCATCCACAGATGACGATTCGCACGCATAGTGAGACCATAGAGCTATGGGTTACCAGAATCCGGGTGGGCCTGACGTGGGCCAGCAACTCTCTCGTTTCTTCGTCCGGTTCGCCCTCATCGAGGGCACGGTGTTCGCTGCGGTCATCCTGGCGATGGTGCTCGACATCATCACGATCGATGTGATGTTGCCCGTGCTCATCGTGACCGCCTTGATCGGTGCGGTGGTGCTGGTCTGGAAGATCCGCAGCGTCCAGGCGGCCCAGCAACGTCAGGGGCTCCGGCCCACCGTCCCGGGGCAGGCACCGCACCCGTCGACCGGGGAGTCCGGCGACGTCAGTTACAGCGACAGGTCCGGCATCAACTCGGTCGGCGACCCGGACCCGATGTCGAAGTACCGCGACCCCAACTCCTGACCGCTGCAAGTATCGACGCTCCTGAGCACATTGCTGCCGATTGTGGCGACAGTGTGTCCAGGACCGTCGATAGTTCCACCCGGAGGTTATCCACACCCCCTCCCGGCGCGCGGGCGCTGCGGGCAGCCTGGTGGGTATGCGCGACGTACCCGATCACGGTCTGCACTCCTGGAGCCAGTTGAAAGCCAGCGGAATCGGCTCGACAGAGCTCCGACGGCGGTGTGAGGTCGGTCAGCTGCGCCGCATCGCGCACGGGTGGTACGCCACCTATGACGCGGATCCGGACGCGGTGGCGGCGATCCAGGCCGGTGCGCGCCTCACATGTCTCTCAGCCGCCCGCTTCCACGGCCTCTGGGTGCCGCCGTTCGAGGGGCTGCACGTGTACGCCCGGCGGGGTGCCGTTCCGCTGGGCCACTCCCGGCATGGCCCGTATCTGGACGCATGGCCGGAACAAGGTCCCGTCGCATCGCTCGGGTTGTGCTTGCAGCACGCCACGCAGTGCCTGCCTCCCGAGGGCGCCGCTGTCCTCTTTGAGTCGGCCCTCAACAGCGGTCATCTCACCGTGGCGGATCTGCCCGCCCTCTTCGAGAGCGTCCCGAGGACGATTCGGCGAAAGATCGGAGTGCTCTCGCTCCGCAGCGAGTCCGGCACGGAGACCAGGCTTGCACGGTGGTTCCGCAGCCGCCGAGTCAGCTTCCGGCAGCAGGTCGAGATCGACGGCGTCGGCCGGGTGGACTTCGTGGTCGGACGCTCCTGGATCGTCGAGGCTGACAGCAAGGCGCACCACACCGCGCTGCGAAACTACGAGAACGACCGGCGGCGCGACCTCCCCGCCTCACGCATGGGGTATCGGATCACTCGGTTGAGCTACTCCCAGGTCTGGCGCGACTGGGACGACACCCGGGATCAGCTAGCCGCCATGCTCGCCACTCGTCAGCACCGACGATGGCCGCGGCAAGCGTGAAACTATCGACGGGCCCGGGCACGCTGCCGCCACATTCGGCAGCAATGTGCTCAGGATCGTCGATTCTTGCGGGCTCGGTCACCCAGCGCACCAAACGCCCCCGCTGCCACCAGCAGGTAGCCCACGGTCAGGCACACCGCGCCCAGGCCCGGGCGGCCGGGCAAGGCCACCAGCACCACAGCGTGGGTGTTCCAGGCCGCACCTGCCAGCGCCGCGATCCCGGCTACCACGCCGACGCCCCCGCGCCGGTCCGCGAAGAACAGCAACCCGGCCAGCACCAACGACCCGGCCACGACGTATCCCACCATCGTGCCGATCTCGGCCGGTGGGCTGCCCGACCACGCGGTGTAGCCCAGGTACCCGCCGGTGGCCACGTAGGCCAGCCCGGCCAGGATCCGCAGCGCCTTCGCGCGCAGGGGCAACAGCACGCTCAGCGCAGAGGCAGCGATCAGCACCAGGAGATGGCCCTCGGCGAGGTAGTACTCGGGAGAGACCTGAGCCTGGATGTCGTTGGGCACCAGGCTGGTTGCGCTGCTGATCTGCACCAGTGGTCGGGATGAACCGGTCTCGACGTTGCCCCAGCCGAAGACGGCCGCACCCAACCAGGTGAGCATCAGTCCACCCCAGACCAGCAGCAGGATCCGCATCCGCATCAGTGACCTCCCATGATGGCGATTCTCCCACCGGTTGCGGTGATCAGTCCGCCACTGTGGAACCTGCGGATCGCCAGCCGGCACTCCTGGGGGAACCGGGCCCGTCGTCGATGCGGGTCTGGATGCCGATCGCCACCACGCCCTGAGCGCCGTGTGCCAGGCTGGCTCGCGTGCGACGTGAGTTGTGGGCCGTGATCGGACCGTTCGCGGTCTCCGGTGTGTTGCACCTGATGCGCCCTGGGCTCTTCGAGTCGATCATCCCGGCGCCGCTGCGGCGCTGGAAGCGGGAGCTGGTGATCCTCTCGGGCGTGGCGGAGTGTAGTTGTGCGGCAGGGCTGCTGCATCCGCGCACCCGCCGGGTAGCCGGGTGGACCAGTGCCGCGCTACTGGTCGCGGTGTGGCCGGCGAACATGCAGATGAGCGCGGACCTGGCGAGCTGGGCGTGGCGGCACGGTGACGCGGGCTCCTGGGTGCGGTTCGCCGTCTCGGTGGCGCGGCTCCCGCTCCAGGTGCCGGTGATCCGGATCGCGCTGCGGGCCGGCCGGACCGACCCGGTCGGGATCACGCCGGAACGAGGACGTCGGAACGGCGAAAGGTCTGCGGACTCACCCCGTAGCGGCGCTTGAACGCACTGCTGAACGAGAAGGCCGTTCCGTACCCCACCCGGCGGGCGACGGCCGCGAGGGTCTCGTCGCTGCCACGGAGCAGATCGGCGGCGAGGGTGAGCCGCCAACCGGTGAGATAGGTCATCGGCGGCTCGCCGACCAGGTCGGTGAACCGGCGCGCGAGCGTCGCGCGGGACACCCCGACAGAGCGCGCCAGGGCATCGATGGTCCACGGTCGGGCCGGGTTCGTCTGCAGGGCACGGATCGCCGGACCCACCACCGGGTCGGCGCTCGCCTGCCACCAGCGGGGCGCGTCGACGGTGGGGTCGGCGAACCAGGTGCGCAGCGTCTGCACCAGCACCAGATCGACGATCCGGTCCAGCACCACCTGCTGCCCGAGCGCCTCCTGGTTCACCTCGGTGTGCAGCACGTCCATGAGGGCGGATCCGCTGCCGACCGGCACCCGCACGGTGCGTGGCAGGGCATCCAGCAGCCGCGGCGTCACCTGGCCGCGCAGGTCGTAGCAAGCGATCACGAAGGCTGTCTCCCCGGTGACCGAGTTCCCCCAGGTTCGTGCTCCCAGCAGCATCTCCTCGGCGAGCGAGGCGCCCGCCGCGTCCCGGCAGACCTCGTCCGTGTCCACGAACACCACCGGGTCACGACCGGGGGAGTCGGAGACCGTGTAGTGATCCGGACCCTTGACCAGCAACACGTCACCCGGTACCAGCTCGAGCGGATCCTCTCCGTCGAAGGTCACCCACGCGCGACCACGTGCCATCGCCACCAGCGCCAACGGTGCCTCGTCACCGACGCGGATCGACCACGGTGCGTCGAGCAGGCATCGGAGCACGAAGGCGCCCCGAGCGCGGGGGCCGTCCAGCAGTGCGGAGAGGGCGTCCATTCCCTGATGTTAGACGATCACGTATGCCATTGACCGTTCTGCCCATGGATCGTCTTGATTGGAGCCGCTGAGATGAAGACATGGACACCACAGTGCAGACCCTCGCAGGAACGATCCTCATCACCGGCGCGCACGGCAAGACCGGCCGCCGGGTCGCGGCCAGGCTCACTTCGGCCGGGCACCTTGTCCGGAGCGCCTCCCGCTCCGGTGACCATCCCTTCGACTGGACCAACCCACACACCTGGCCGGCCGCCGTCGACGGTGTGGCAGCCGCCTACCTGACCTACCAACCCGACCTGGCGCTGCCCGGCGCACGGGACGCCGTCACGGGTGTGGCGACGGCGCTCGCCGAGCGGGGCGTGCAGCGGGTGGTGCTGCTCTCCGGCCGTGGTGAGCCGCTGGCGCAGGAGTGTGAACGCGCGTTCCTGGACCTGGTGCCCACTGGCACAGTGGTGCGCTGCGCGTTCTTCGACCAGAACTTCACCGAGGGTCCGTTCGCCCCAGCAGTCATCGACGGCGTGCTGGCGCTGCCGGGCGCGCCCGACGTTGCCGAACCGTTCCTGGACGCCGAGGACATCGCCGACGTCGTGGTGACAGCCCTGCTGGCGGAGGGCACCGAGCACGAGGGGCGGGTGCTCGAGCTGACCGGACCTCGCGCGGTGCCTCTCGTGGAGACCGCCCGGATCCTGGGAGATGCGGCCGGGCATCGCGTGCAGTACCAGCAGGTGAGTGCGGCGGATTTCGCTGCCGTGGCCGAAGCGGCAGGTCTGCCGACCGACGAGGCCCGCGGACTTGCCGAGCTGTTCGTGGACCTGCTCGACGGGCACAACAGCGCCACGACCACCACCGTGGCGGACGTGCTCGGCAGGCCGGCTCGCTCGCTGGAAGAGTTCGCGGCCGAGGCGGCGGCCGGCGGGGCTTGGGCTAGGGCATGAGCGAGGCCGCATGGGCCCGATCTGGATACGGTGGAACCAACCTCGTCGGTGCCCTGGCCCGCCGCACTCAGGGTGTCCACGTCTCCTGGAAATCGGGGTGGTCGGAGTAGAGAGTCGCGAGGTGGCGTAGCCCTGAGGGGTACTCACCGACGCGTTCGAGCTCGTGCCAGTCACGAAACGCGCCGAACTCGTTCCCGGAGAGGCCTGCGGTCTCCCACAGTTCCTGGACGAGTGCCCGTTTGACTGCGCACTCGGCGAGAATCCGCTCGCGTCCGAAGGGATGCAGGCCAGCGCCCACTCCGGCCGGGATTCGCAACGCCGCGGCCTCGTCGTCGTCGATCCGGGCATGGATGAACTCGGTGATGGTCACTCATCATGGTCGCACGGCACCACCAACCCGCTCCTGCCGGCAGCGCGTGGACGTATCGACGGCGCTGAGTGAGTTGCTGCCAGATCTGGCACCAGTGGCCTGAGAGGCGTCGATACTTCCGCGGCCGGCTACTCGATGATCTCGCCCTCGGGGGAGAGGACGTACCAGACGTCGTTCACGCCCTGGCCGGTGGTGTCGCCGGGGGCGGAGTCCTGCACCCAGTAGTACAGCGGCCAGCCGTTGTACGAGGCCTGGACCGTGCCGTCGGAGCGTTCGAGGCTGCCGAGCAGCGACGTGTCGATACCTTCGCCCGCCTCCGGTTCACCCTCCAGGGCCGGCCATGCTTCGAGGCAGTCGCCCTCGCAGTTGCTCACGCCTTCTTCGTCGTTGGTGAACATGTACAAGGTCATGCCCTCACCATCGACCAGGATCGTGCCGAGGTCGGTCTCGGCGGTGGTGACAGTCGGGGCGGCGGCCATCTCGCCGTTGTCGCCTTCCTCGCCGCTCTCCTCGGTGGCCTCGCCCTCCTCGGTTGTCTCCTCCTCGGCAGGGGCGCCGCCTCCGTAGCCTCCGCCCGCGCCCTCGTCCGTGTCGCCCTCGTCGGCGGAGCCGCATCCTGCCAGCAGGAGGCCCGCGCCCATGAGGGTCGCCGTCAGTATGGTCCGGGTCCGTCGCATGGTCTTCTCCACTCGTCGTGCGTCAGCACCGGCCGAACGGCCGGTAGGAGTGGTACGTCGGCTGGCGACGAAGGGATTGCTCGAGCTGAGGAACAGCGGGATCCGCGTACCGGCAATCCCTCCACCCGGGCTGAGCCGTATCGTGAAGTATGGGAGCCATGTCACGCGCCGACCGGGCCGCCGACGCCGCCCTGCTGGCCGGGCTGGCGGTGGACGATCCCGGTGCGTCGGCGGCGTTCGTTCGGCGGTTCCAGAGCGCGGTGTTCGGGATGGCAGTGAGCATCACCCGCGACGCGGCGCTCGCCGAGGACGTGAGCCAGGAGGTGTTCTTGCGTGCCTGGGGAGCGGCCGGCGGTTACGACGCACGGCGTGCTTCGGTGCTCACCTGGATCCTCACCATCGCCCGCAACGCCGCCATCGACGCCGTACGGGCCCGGCGCAGCACTCCCACCGAGGACGACGTCCTCGATCGGCTCGTGCAGGACACACTGACCACCTCGCCGGACCTGGAGGAGACGGCCGTGCACCGCGTCGAGGCTGAGCGTGCGGTGCGCCGGCTGCACCGCCTCTCACCCGAGCAGGCGCGCGCCGTGGTGCTGGCCGTGCTCGGCGGGTGTACGGCCGCGGAGGTGAGTGTGCGGGAGAAGATCCCCCTGGGCACCGCCAAGACCCGGATCCGTGACGGGCTCAGGAAACTACGACGAGGTGTCGAGACCGAACAAGGAGGCGGATCATGACGTCCAGCCGGAACGCCGAGTGGCACCCCGACGAGGACGCCCTCATCGAGGTGGCGCTCGATCACGCCGATGCCGACACCCGTATCCGGGTGAGTGACCACCTGGCCGCGTGCAGCGCCTGCCGCCACGACTACGACGAGCGCGCCGGTGCGATCGAGCAGGTGCTCCCCGCCGTACCCCGGCACGCACCGGGACCCGACTTCGAGTCCGACGTGCTGGCGCGGTTGCGGGCTGAGCGAACAGGGGAGCCCGGGAGAGGCGCGCCTCGCACCAGGGCGAGCGGCCGCCGTCGGGCCATCTTCGCCGTGGCAGCGGCATGGCTGTTGGGCCTCGCCCTGGGAGCGGGGGCGGTGGCGCTGCTGGACGGCGGAACGGAAGCCCCGCCATCAGCCGCCGCCGAGTGGTCGGCCCCCTTGCTGACCGCGGACGGCACCCGGATCGGGCAGGTGTCCCGCGGCTGGGGCCCGGACGGGCCGATGCTCGTGGTGGACGTGGCCGAGGGACCCGTGGGGGTGGAATACACCTGCCTCGTGGAGTACGCCGACGGTACGAAGGCGGACCTGGGAGCGTGGGCGCTGAGCGCGGACTCGCCGAACCGGTGGATCGTGGCCGATGACGGCGTCACGTCGGTGGATCTGGTGGCCGAGAGTGGGCAGGTGTGGTCCAGCGCCGAACTGTGAGGCATCCTCAAGGATCGAAGCAGTCCGGTTGAATCTCGGCCTTACCGCAGCCCGCCGCTCCTACGGGGAAGGCAGCCGCACGACTCACGCTCAGCCAGCGCATAGTTGGCAACGTTGATGGTCTGGACGAGCTCGTCCTTTCGCTGGTCCAGTGCCTCGATGGCCGCTCCGGCTATGTCAATGGTCGGCGCGACCAGCGACGTCAGCGAGGGCACTGTGAACTGGGCAAGTTCTGTCGCGTTGGCGACGGCGAGTGCCAGATCGCCGGGCACCGCGACGCCACGCTCATACAGTCGACGCAGGACGCCGAACGCCTGAACGTCGGTTGCCACCAGTGCTGCGGTGGGAGCCGGGTCCATCGCGAGCAACTGCTCGACGGCGTCGTAGCCGCCGGGTTCGGTCAGGGGCGCTGCGACGACATAGTCGTCGCCGGAATGTAGGTGGTTCTCGGCCATCACATCGCGCCAGCCCTCATAGCGTCGTTGAGTGGAAACGATGCCCTCAGGGCCGCCGAGCAAGGCAATCTTCTTGTGGCCATGGCTGATCAGGTGCTGTGTCACCAGTGCTGATCCACGGACCGCGAACTCGGGTCGATCTACCACCACGATCGGTGTGCCCATCGCTGTATAGGGGCCGAAATCCTGATGCCGGTCCACGCTGACCACGATGATGCCTTCAACACGGCGTTCCACGAGAGCGCGAAGATTGGCCTGCTCCTTCGCCAGGTCCCAATCGGTCGTCGCGACCAAGAGCTCCAGTCCCTGCGTGAATGCCAGCGAAGAAATCGCCTGAGCGAGGCGTCCGAAGTAGGGCATCACGATGTCCGGAACCACGAGCCCGAGGGTCGATGAGCGCCCGAGAGCGAGCATCCGGGCGACGCCGTCGCGTTGATAGCCCAGGTCGTCGATCGCAGCCAGAACCTTGGCCCGTGCGGCCGATGAGACCGGCCGGGGCCCATTGTTGAGCACGTAGGACACCACGGCGGTCGACACCCCGGCCCGCAGTGCCACATCCTTCCTGGTTACTGCCACAATTGATGGTAACTGTGGGCGATCGAGCGGAAGTCGGGGGACTGTAGCGGGTCCGCTCCGGATTGCACTGCCGTGGCTGCAGGTGCCACCCGGTTAGCTGGAGCACGGTGTGCGACGGCGGTGGCCTCACCGTCCGGGGCGGCCTGCCCGTCAAGAACCGCGCACGAGCGCGTCACCGACCGGTTTGGGGTTGGCGGCTGATCGCGGTCGGGCATCGGGCTCCTTTACGGCGAGAGGATCGCTGAGTAGCGGAGGAATGAATTGCGTCAGTCTACGCGGGTTGACCACGTGTGTCTACGCGGGTAGAGTCCCATTCGATTTGCCCCAACGGAATGTGGACTTCACTCGAGCAGACGCGCATCGCGGCGCTGTCTCCTACTACGGCAGTAAGGACGCACGATGAACACAAACCCCATCCTGAATCGACGTAACTTCCTCGTGGCTGGCGCAGGTGCGGCGGGAGGCTTCCTCCTAGCGAGCTGCGCCGGCGGCAGTGCCGAGAGTGGTCCTGACGAGATCACCGGTGCCGGCTGGTCGGACGGCCTCAACGATCTCGTCTTCGGGCAGATCAAGACCGACTTCGAGGCAGCCAGCGGGCTGACTGTAACTCCGCAGGCCTCGGTGCCCTTCGACGACTACCAGACCCGGTTCCGCACCCTGATCGCAGGTGGTTCGCCACCGGACCTGATGCGCCTCAATGACGACTTCCTCCGGGAGATGTCGGACAAGGAGTCGATCCTCGACATCGAGCCCTACCTGTCTGAGTCAGGCGTGGACACCTCGGACTACTTCGAAGGCGTGCTCGACTTCACGGCACTGCCGAACGGCCGGGCGGGCTTGGCCATCGGAGCGCTGCCCCGAGTCATCTATTACAACAAGACGCTGTTCGAGGAGAAGGGCGTACCGCTCCCGCCTACGTCCTGGACATCTGACGGCTGGACCTGGGAGGACTTCCTGGAGACTGCCCGCGCGCTCACCGAAGGTGACACGTGGGGCGCATGCGTCGTCACCGATACTGCGTACGAGAACACCTGGGCAGTCAACAATGGTGGGGAGGGCATCTTCTCGGCCGACGGGCGCTCCTTCGCCCTTGCCGAGCCGGAGGGCGTTGAAGCGCTGCAATGGGCGGCCGACCTCGCGCTCGTGCACGAGGTGGCGCCTCCATGGGCCGAGGTGTCTGGGGACGACTCCGAGCAGCAGCTATTCGTCGGTGGCCGGTGCGCGATGCTCTTCTCCTCGATGTCAGTCTCCAGTTACTTCAACGAGAATGTCACGGAGTTCGAGTGGGACATCGCCCCCGTCCCGGGCAACGTGAACCAGTTCAGCGAGTCCTCGATGGCCTTGATGGTGATCCCGACGGCGGCAGCCAACCCCGACGGAGCCTGGGAGTTCCTGAAGTACGTCACCGGGCCCGAAGGTGGTCAGGCGATCGCGCAGAACCGCGTGGGTGTGCCGCTGAGCAGGACCGCCGCCGAGGCTCTTGAACCCGGTGGAGCCGGCCCTGCGAACATTCATCTGTTCACCGAAGCGGCCAAGAACAACCGAAGTGTGCATTCCACGACCGCCACCGCAGCGGCAGTGGCGATCTACCGGCCGGCGCTGGAACGTGCCCTGATCGGTGAGATCACGGTGGAGGAGGCACTGACCGGCGCTCGCGAGCAGGTGGAAGCGGCTCTGGCGTGACGTCGACCAACGTCCCTATCGCGCGCGCAGGGTCGTCGACAGACAGCTCCGGCCGACGGCGCCGGCTCGGCAGGGGCGAACTCGCCGGTTGGTTGTTCATCGCCCCGCTGATATTCGGCATCCTCGCTTTCCAGCTTGTGCCGATCGTGGTCTCGATCGTCGCGTCGTTCACCAACTGGGACGGCATCACCACGCCGCAGTTCATCGGCGCTGACAACTACGCAGGACTGGCACAGGACGACCTGTTCTGGACCACCCTGAGGAACACCGTGCTGTTCACCCTCGGGGTGATACCGCTGACGACCGTGGGAGCCTTGCTCCTGGCGGTGCTGTGCCAGGGAAAGTCGCGTGTGTCCAATGTGGTCTTCCGGACGGCGTACTTCACGCCCTATGTGACCAGCATCGTGGCGATCGGGTTGGTCTGGAGCAAGCTTCTCGCACCGAGCGGGTTCATCAACAGCGTCTTCGCCATGGTGGGCGTCGAGGGGCCAGCGTGGCTCACCAACTCGACCTGGGCACTTCCTGCAGTGATCCTCATCTCGGCATGGCAGGGAATCGGGTATCCGATGATCATCCTGCTCGGCGGCCTCCAGAGCATCGATGACTCACTCAATGAAGCCGCCAAGATCGATGGCGCAGGATCGAGACGACGCTTCTTCAGTATCACCCTGCCGTTGTTGACGCCTCAGATCTTCTTTGTTCTCGTGACGCAGTTCATCACCTCGTTCCAGGTCTTCGCGTTGATCTTTGTGCTGACCAGCGGAGGCCCCGGGAACGCGACAAATGTCTACATCTACTACCTCTATCAGAACGCTTTCACGTTCGGACAGTTGGGCTACGCCTCGGCCATGGCCTGGATCCTGTTCATCATCATCGGTGCCGTCACGTTCCTTCAGCTCAGGCTGCAGAAGCGCTGGGTCTTCTACAACTGATCGGGGAGACATGACACACCTGCAGATTCGACACGCGCCTGCGGCACGTGCACGGGAAACCCGGGTTGAGGCGTCTCGACGAACTGGAACCGTTCCCGAGCGAGGCGCCCGTCTGGCGCTGGCAGGGCGCGGTGGCAAGCTGATCCTGATGACGATGCTCGCCATCAGTTTTCTCACACCACTGAGCTGGATGCTCTCTGCGTCCTTGAAGACCGAGCAGGACATCGCCCAGAACCCGATGGGGTTCATCCGCAGACCTGGGAGTGGCACAACTACGCTGCAGCGTTCGAATCGATCCGGCCGTTCTTCATCAACAGCGCGATGCTGGCCGTCATCAACGTCGTCGGAGTGCTCGCGGTCTCGTCAATCGCCGGATACGCCTTCGGCCGGCTCTCCTTCCGTGGCCGTGACCTTGCCTTCTCGCTCGTCCTAGCGACAGCGATCATCCCCGGGATCGTCCTGATCATCCCGCAGTACATCATCTTCCAGCAGATCGGCTGGGTGGACACCTTCTTCCCGCTGTGGGTGCCGCGCGTACTGACGCCGGTGTTCGGCACCTTCCTCCTCCGGCAAGCATTCATGACGCTGCCGAAGGAACTGGAGGAGGCCGCGAAGTTGGACGGCCTGAACACCTTCATGATCTATGCACGAATCATGCTGCCACAGGTCAAGCCAGCGCTTGCCGCAGTGGGTGTGTTCACCTTCGTGGAGTCGTGGAACGACCTCTTCGGCCCATTGATTTTCATCAATTCCACGCACCTACAGACTCTCCCGATCGCACTGGCACAGTTCCAGGGTGAGTTCTTCTCCACCACGAACCTGCTGATGGCTGCATCGACGATCACGGTGGTGCCCGTGATCGTGATCTACCTGATCGCGCAGAAGTATTTCGTGCAGGGAATCGCCAGCTCCGGCTTGAAGTAGATCCACTCATCTCCACGGCGTGGTCGAACACCACCCGTGCCCAACTAGGAAGGATTTCCATGCCCGCGAACGAGCCGTGGTACCGAACGAGCCGACGATGGGGTCAGACCAACCTCGTCGAGATCGACCCCGAGCGATACGACGACGCGTGGTGGCGCAGGTACTGGCGAGATACTCGTATCGACGGTGTGATCGTCAATGCAGGTGGCATCGTCGCCTACTACCCATCCGAGTTCGAACTCCATCACCGTGCTGTCGGGATCTCCGAACAGAACGATCTGTATGGCCGCATCGTCGCCTCCGCGCGTGACGAGGGACTGGCGGTGGTCGCCCGGATGGACTCCAACCGCGTGGCCGAGGACTTCTTCATCGCGCACCCGGAGTGGATGGCCCGAGATGCTGATGGCGAGCCCTATCGGGCTGCCGACAAGTGGATCACCTGCGTCAACAGCGGCTACTACAACGACTACCTGCTCCAAGTGCTCGCCGAGATCACCCGACGGTCTGCACCAGACGGCTTCGCCGACAACAGCTGGGCCGGTCTGCCACGGGACCGGATCTGCTACTGCGAGAACTGCGCCCGGATCTTCCGTGAAGCCAAGGGTAGCCCGCTGCCCGCCCAGATCGACTGGAGCGACCCTACCTACCGCGACTGGGTGCGCTGGAACTACGACCGGCGAGTAGAGATCTGGGAGTTGAACAACAAGGCCACCCAGGCAGCCGGCGGCGAGCACTGCATCTGGATGGGGATGCTCAGCGGCGATCAGAAGCATGCTGCGAACAGGTTCAACGACCAACGGCGGATTCTGGTGGCTCCCCGCGCGGCTGATGATCGGCTGGCGGGGGAGCCACCAGGATCGCCGTTGGTCGTTGAACCTGTTCGCAGCATGCTTCTGATCGCCGCTGAGCATCCCCATCCAGATGCAGTGCTCGCCGCCGGCTGCCTGGTGCCTTGTTGTTCAACTCCCAGATCTCTACTCGCCGGTCGTAGTTCCAGCGCACCCAGTCGCGGTAGGTAGGGTCGCTCCAGTCGATCTGGGCGGGCAGCGGGCTACCCTTGGCTTCACGGAAGATCCGGGCGCAGTTCTCGCAGTAGCAGATCCGGTCCCGTGGCAGACCGGCCCAGCTGTTGTCGGCGAAGCCGTCTGGTGCAGACCGTCGGGTGATCTCGGCGAGCACTTGGAGCAGGTAGTCGTTGTAGTAGCCGCTGTTGACGCAGGTGATCCACTTGTCGGCAGCCCGATAGGGCTCGCCATCAGCATCTCGGGCCATCCACTCCGGGTGCGCGATGAAGAAGTCCTCGGCCACGCGGTTGGAGTCCATCCGGGCGACCACCGCCAGTCCCTCGTCACGCGCGGAGGCGACGATGCGGCCATACAGATCGTTCTGTTCGGAGATCCCGACAGCACGGTGATGGAGTTCGAACTCGGATGGGTAGTAGGCGACGATGCACCTGCATTGACGATCACACCGTCGATACGAGTATCTCGCCAGTACCTGCGCCACCACGCGTCGTCGTATCGCTCGGGTCGATCTCGACGAGGTTGGTCTGACCCCATCGTCGGCTCGTTCGGTACCACGGCTCGTTCGCGGGCATGGAAATCCTTCCTAGTTGGGCACGGGTGGTGTTCGACCACGCCGTGGAGATGAGTGGATCTACTTCAAGCCGGAGCTGGCGATTCCCTGCACGAAATACTTCTGCGCGATCAGGTAGATCACGATCACGGGCACCACCGTGATCGTCGATGCAGCCATCAGCAGGTTCGTGGTGGAGAAGAACTCACCCTGGAACTGTGCCAGTGCGATCGGGAGAGTCTGTAGGTGCGTGGAATTGATGAAAATCAATGGGCCGAAGAGGTCGTTCCACGACTCCACGAAGGTGAACACACCCACTGCGGCAAGCGCTGGCTTGACCTGTGGCAGCATGATTCGTGCATAGATCATGAAGGTGTTCAGGCCGTCCAACTTCGCGGCCTCCTCCAGTTCCTTCGGCAGCGTCATGAATGCTTGCCGGAGGAGGAAGGTGCCGAACACCGGCGTCAGTACGCGCGGCACCCACAGCGGGAAGAAGGTGTCCACCCAGCCGATCTGCTGGAAGATGATGTACTGCGGGATGATCAGGACGATCCCGGGGATGATCGCTGTCGCTAGGACGAGCGAGAAGGCAAGGTCACGGCCACGGAAGGAGAGCCGGCCGAAGGCGTATCCGGCGATTGACGAGACCGCGAGCACTCCGACGACGTTGATGACGGCCAGCATCGCGCTGTTGATGAAGAACGGCCGGATCGATTCGAACGCTGCAGCGTAGTTGTGCCACTCCAGGTCTGCGGGATGAACCCCATCGGGTTCTGGGCGATGTCCTGCTCGGTCTTCAAGGACGCAGAGAGCATCCAGCTCAGTGGTGTGAGAAAACTGATGGCGAGCATCGTCATCAGGATCAGCTTGCCACCGCGCCCTGCCAGCGCCAGACGGGCGCCTCGCTCGGGAACGGTTCCAGTTCGTCGAGACGCCTCAACCCGGGTTTCCCGTGCACGTGCCGCAGGCGCGTGTCGAATCTGCAGGTGTGTCATGTCTCCCCGATCAGTTGTAGAAGACCCAGCGCTTCTGCAGCCTGAGCTGAAGGAACGTGACGGCACCGATGATGATGAACAGGATCCAGGCCATGGCCGAGGCGTAGCCCAACTGTCCGAACGTGAAAGCGTTCTGATAGAGGTAGTAGATGTAGACATTTGTCGCGTTCCCGGGCCTCCGCTGGTCAGCACAAAGATCAACGCGAAGACCTGGAACGAGGTGATGAACTGCGTCACGAGAACAAAGAAGATCTGAGGCGTCAACAACGCAGGGTGATACTGAAGAAGCGTCGTCTCGATCCTGCGCCATCGATCTTGGCGGCTTCATTGAGTGAGTCATCGATGCTCTGGAGGCCGCCGAGCAGGATGATCATCGGATACCCGATTCCCTGCCATGCCGAGATGAGGATCACTGCAGGAAGTGCCCAGGTCGAGTTGGTGAGCCACGCTGGCCCCTCGACGCCCACCATGGCGAAGACGCTGTTGATGAACCCGCTCGGTGCGAGAAGCTTGCTCCAGACCAACCCGATCGCCACGATGCTGGTCACATAGGGCGTGAAGTACGCCGTCCGGAAGACCACATTGGACACACGCGACTTTCCCTGGCACAGCACCGCCAGGAGCAAGGCTCCCACGGTCGTCAGCGGTATCACCCCGAGGGTGAACAGCACGGTGTTCCTCAGGGTGGTCCAGAACAGGTCGTCCTGTGCCAGTCCTGCGTAGTTGTCAGCGCCGATGAACTGCGGCGTGGTGATGCCGTCCCAGTTGGTGAACGACGCGACGATCGAGACCACGATCGGCACAAGCTGGAAAGCGAGGATGCCGAATATCAGCGGGGCGATGAACAACCAACCGGCGAGTTCGCCCCTGCCGAGCCGGCGCCGTCGGCCGGAGCTGTCTGTCGACGACCCTGCGCGCGCGATAGGGACGTTGGTCGACGTCACGCCAGAGCCGCTTCCACCTGCTCGCGAGCGCCGGTCAGTGCCTCCTCCACCGTGATCTCACCGATCAGGGCACGTTCCAGCGCCGGCCGGTAGATCGCCACTGCCGCTGCGGTGGCGGTCGTGGAATGCACACTTCGGTTGTTCTTGGCCGCTTCGGTGAACAGATGAATGTTCGCAGGGCCGGCTCCACCGGGTTCAAGAGCCTCGGCGGCGGTCCTGCTCAGCGGCACACCCACGCGGTTCTGCGCGATCGCCTGACCACCTTCGGGCCCGGTGACGTACTTCAGGAACTCCCAGGCTCCGTCGGGGTTGGCTGCCGCCGTCGGGATCACCATCAAGGCCATCGAGGACTCGCTGAACTGGTTCACGTTGCCCGGGACGGGGGCGATGTCCCACTCGAACTCCGTGACATTCTCGTTGAAGTAACTGGAGACTGACATCGAGGAGAAGAGCATCGCGCACCGGCCACCGACGAATAGCTGCTGCTCGGAGTCGTCCCCAGACACCTCGGCCCATGGAGGCGCCACCTCGTGCACGAGCGCGAGGTCGGCCGCCCATTGCAGCGCTTCAACGCCCTCCGGCTCGGCAAGGGCGAAGAGCGCCCGTCGGCCGAGAAGATGCCCTCCCCACCATTGTTGACTGCCCAGGTGTTCTCGTACGCAGTATCGGTGACGACGCATGCGCCCCACGTGTCACCTTCGGTGAGCGCGCGGGCAGTCTCCAGGAAGTCCTCCCAGGTCCAGCCGTCAGATGTCCAGGACGTAGGCGGGAGCGGTACGCCCTTCTCCTCGAACAGCGTCTTGTTGTAATAGATGACTCGGGCAGCGCTCCGATGGCCAAGCCGCCCGGCCGTTCGGCAGTGCCGTGAAGTCGAGCACGCCTTCGAAGTAGTCCGAGGTGTCCACGCCTGACTCAGACAGGTAGGGCTCGATGTCGAGGATCGACTCCTTGTCCGACATCTCCCGGAGGAAGTCGTCATTGAGGCGCATCAGGTCCGGTGGCGAACCACCTGCGATCAGGGTGCGGAACCGGGTCTGGTAGTCGTCGAAGGGCACCGAGGCCTGCGGAGTTACAGTCAGCCGCTGGCTGCCTCGAAGTCGGTCTTGATCTGCCCGAAGACGAGATCGTTGAGGCCGTCCGACCAGCCGGCACCGGTGATCTCGTCAGGACCACTCTCGGCACTGCCGCCGGCGCAGCTCGCTAGAGGAAGCCTCCGCCGCACCTGCGCCAGCACGAGGAAGTTACGTCGATTCAGGATGGGTTTGTGTTCATCGTGCGTCCTTACTGCCGTAGTAGGAGACAGCGCCGCGATGCGCGTCTGCTCGAGTGAAGTCCACATTCCGTTGGGGCAAATCGAATGGGACTCTACCCGCGTAGACACACGTGGTCAACCCGCGTAGACTGACGCAATTCATTCCTCCGCTACTCAGCGATCCTCTCGCCGTAAAGGAGCCCGATGCCCGACCGCGATCAGCGCCAACCCCAAACCGGTCGGTGACGCGCTCGTGCGCGTTCTTGACGGGCAGGCCGCCCGGACGGTGAGGCCACGCCGTCGCACACCGTGCTCCAGCTAACCGGGTGGCACCTGCAGCCACGGCAGTGCAATCCGGAGCGGACCCGCTACAGTCCCCCGACTTCCGCTCGATCGCCCACAGTTACCATCAATTGTGGCAGTAACCAGAAGATGTGGCACTGCGGGCCGGGGTGTCGACCGCCGTGGTGTCCTACGTGCTCAACAATGGGCCCCGGCCGGTCTCATCGGCCGCACGGGCCAAGGTTCTGGCTGCGATCGACGACCTGGGCTATCAACGCGACGGCGTCGCCGGATGCTCGCTCTCGGGCGCTCATCGACCTCGGGCTCGTGGTTCCGGACATCGTGATGCCCTACTTCGGACGCCTCGCTCAGGCGATTTCTTCGCTGGCATTCACGCAGGGACTGGAGCTCTTGGTCGCGACGACCGATTGGGACCTGGCGAAGGAGCAGGCCAATCTTCGCGCTCTCGTGGAACGCCGTGTTGAAGGCATCATCGTGGTCAGCGTGGACCGGCATCAGGATTTCGGCCCCTATACAGCGATGGGCACACCGATCGTGGTGGTAGATCGACCCGAGTTCGCGGTCCGTGGATCAGCACTGGTGACACAGCACCTGATCAGCCATGGCCACAAGAAGATTGCCTTGCTCGGCGGCCCTGAGGGCATCGTTTCCACTCAACGACGCTATGAGGGCTGGCGCGATGTGATGGCCGAGAACCACCTACATTCCGGCGACGACTATGTCGTCGCAGCGCCCCTGACCGAACCCGGCGGCTACGACGCCGTCGAGCAGTTGCTCGCGATGGACCCGGCTCCCACCGCAGCACTGGTGGCAACCGACGTTCAGGCGTTCGGCGTCCTGCGTCGACTGTATGAGCGTGGCGTCGCGGTGCCGGCGATCTGGCACTCGCCGTCGCCAACGCGACAGAACTTGCCCAGTTCACAGTGCCCTCGCTGACGTCGCTGGTCGCGCCGACATTGACATAGCCGGAGCGGCCATCGAGGCACTGGACCAGCGAAAGGACGAGCTCGTCCAGACCATCAACGTTGCCAACTATGCGCTGGCTGAGCGTGAGTCGTGCGGCTGCCTTTCCCGTAGGAGCGGCGGGCTGCGGTAAGGCCGAGATTCAACCGGACTGCTTCGATCCTTGAGGATGCCTCACAGTTCGGCGCTGGACCACACTGCCACTCTCGGCCACCAGATCCACCGACGTGACGCGTCATCGGCCACGATCCACCGGTTCGGCGAGTCCGCGCTCAGCGCCCACGCTCCCAGGTCCGCCTTCGTACCGTCGGCGTACTCCACGAGGCAGGTGTATTCCACCCCCACGGGTCCCTCGGCCACGTCCACCACGAGCATCGGCCCGTCCGGGCCCAGCCGCGGGACACCTGCCCGATCCGGGTGCGTCGCGGTCAGCAAGGGGGCCGACCACTCGGCGGCGGCTGATGGCGGGGCTTCCGTTCCGCCGTCCAGCAAGCGCCACCGCCCCCCGTCCAGGGCGAGGCCCAACAGCATGCCGCTGCCACGGCGAAGATGGCCCGACGGGCCGCTCGCCCTGGTGCGAGGCGCGCCTCTCCCGGGCTCCCTGTTCGCTCAGCCCGCAACCGCGCCAGCACGTCGGACTCGAAGTCGGGTCCGGTGCGTGCCGGGTACGGCGGGGAGCACCTGCTCGATCGCACCGGCGCGCTCGTCGTAGTCGTGGCGGCAGGCGCTGCACGCGCAGGTGGTCACTCACCGGATACGGGTGTCGGCATCGGCGTGATCGAGCGCCACCTCGATGAGGGCGTCTCGTCGGGGTGCCACTCGGCGTTCCGGCTGGACGTCATGATCCGCCTCCTTGTTCGGTCTCGACACCTCGTCGTAGTTTCCTGAGCCCGTCACGGATCGGGTCTTGGCGGTGCCCAGGGGATCTTCTCCCGCACACTCACCTCCGCGGCCGTACACCCGCCGAGCACGGCCAGCACCACGGGCGCGCGCCTGCTCGGGTGAGAGGCGGTGCAGCCGGCGCACCGCACGCTCAGCCTCGACGCGGTGCACGGCCGTCTCCTCAGGTCCGGCGAGGTGGTCAGTGTGTCCTGCACGAGCCGATCGAGGACGTCGTCCTCGGTGGGAGTGCTGCGCCGGGCCGTACGGCGTCGATGGCGGCGTTGCGGGCGATGGTGAGGATCCAGGTGAGCACCGAAGCACGCGTGCGTCGTAACCGCCGCCGCTCCCAGGCACGCAAGAACACCTCCTGGCTCACGTCCTCGCGAGCGCCGCGTCGCGGGTGATGCTCACTGCCATCCCGAACACCGCGCTCTGGAACCGCCGAACGAACGCCGCCGACGCACCGGGATCGTCCACCGCCAGCCCGGCAGCAGGGCGGCGTCGGCGGCCCGGTCGGCGCGTGACATGGCTCCCATACTTCACGATACGGCTCAGCCCGGGTGGAGGGATTGCCGGTACGCGATCCCGCTGTTCCTCAGCTCGAGCAATCCTTCGTCGCCAGCCGACGTACCACTCCTACCGGCGTTCGGCCGGTGCTGACGCACGACGAGTGGAGAAGACCATGCGACGGACCCGGACCATACTGACGGCGACCCTCATGGCGCGGGCCTCCTGCTGGCAGGATGCGGCTCCGCGACGAGGGCGACACGGACGAGGGCGCGGGCGGAGGCTACGGAGGCGGCGCCCCTGCCGAGGAGGAGACAACCGAGGAGGGCGAGGCCACCGAGGAGAGCGGCGAGGAAGCGACAACGGCGAGATGGCCGCGCCCCGACTGTCACCACCGCCGAGACCGACCTCGGCACGATCCTGGTCGATGGTGAGGGCATGACCTTGTACATGTTCACCAACGACGAAGAAGGCGTGAGCAACTGCGAGGGCGACTGCCTCGAAGCATGGCCGGCCCTGGAGGGTGAACCGGAGGCGGGCGAAGGTATCGACACGTCGCTGCTCGGCAGCCTCGAACGCTCCGACGGCACGGTCCAGGCCTCGTACAACGGCTGGCCGCTGTACTACTGGGTGCAGGACTCCGCCCCCGGCGACACCACCGGCCAGGGCGTGAACGACGTCTGGTACGTCCTCTCCCCGAGGGCGAGATCATCGAGTAGCCGGCCGCGGAAGTATCGACGCCTCTCAGGCCACTGGTGCCAGATCTGGCAGCAACTCACTCAGCGCCGTCGATACGTCCACGCGCTGCCGGCAGGAGCGGGTTGGTGGTGCCGTGCGACCATGATGAGTGACCATCACCGAGTTCATCCATGCCCGGATCGACGACGACGAGGCCGCGGCGTTGCGAATCCCGGCCGGAGTGGGCGCTGGCCTGCATCCCTTCGGACGCGAGCGGATTCTCGCCGAGTGCGCAGTCAAACGGGCACTCGTCCAGGAACTGTGGGAGACCGCAGGCCTCTCCGGGAACGAGTTCGGCGCGTTTCGTGACTGGCACGAGCTCGAACGCGTCGGTGAGTACCCCTCAGGGCTACGCCACCTCGCGACTCTCTACTCCGACCACCCCGATTTCCAGGAGACGTGGACACCCTGAGTGCGGCGGGCCAGGGCACCGACGAGGTTGGTTCCACCGTATCCAGATCGGGCCCATGCGGCCTCGCTCATGCCCTAGCCCAAGCCCCGCCGGCCGCCGCCTCGGCCGCGAACTCTTCCAGCGAGCGAGCCGGCCTGCCGAGCACGTCCGCCACGGTGGTGGTCGTGGCGCTGTTGTGCCCGTCGAGCAGGTCCACGAACAGCTCGGCAAGTCCGCGGGCCTCGTCGGTCGGCAGACCTGCCGCTTCGGCCACGGCAGCGAAATCCGCCGCACTCACCTGCTGGTACTGCACGCGATGCCCGGCCGCATCTCCCAGGATCCGGGCGGTCTCCACGAGAGGCACCGCGCGAGGTCCGGTCAGCTCGAGCACCCGCCCCTCGTGCTCGGTGCCTCCGCCAGCAGGGCTGTCACCACGACGTCGGCGATGTCCTCGGCGTCCAGGAACGGTTCGGCAACGTCGGGCGCGCCCGGCAGCGCCAGCACGCCGTCGATGACTGCTGGGGCGAACGGACCCTCGGTGAAGTTCTGGTCGAAGAACGCGCAGCGCACCACTGTGCCAGTGGGCACCAGGTCCAGGAACGCGCGTTCACACTCCTGCGCCAGCGGCTCACCACGGCCGGAGAGCAGCACCACCCGCTGCACGCCCCGCTCGGCGAGCGCCGTCGCCACACCCGTGACGGCGTCCCGTGCGCCGGGCAGCGCCAGGTCGGGTTGGTAGGTCAGGTAGGCGGCTGCCACACCGTCGACGGCGGCCGGCCAGGTGTGTGGGTTGGTCCAGTCGAAGGGATGGTCACCGGAGCGGGAGGCGCTCCGGACAAGGTGCCCGGCCGAAGTGAGCCTGGCCGCGACCCGGCGGCCGGTCTTGCCGTGCGCGCCGGTGATGAGGATCGTTCCTGCGAGGGTCTGCACTGTGGTGTCCATGTCTTCATCTCAGCGGCTCCAATCAAGACGATCCATGGGCAGAACGGTCAATGGCATACGTGATCGTCTAACATCAGGGAATGGACGCCCTCTCCGCACTGCTGGACGGCCCCCGCGCTCGGGGCGCCTTCGTGCTCCGATGCCTGCTCGACGCACCGTGGTCGATCCGCGTCGGTGACGAGGCACCGTTGGCGCTGGTGCGATGGCACGTGGTCGCGCGTGGGTGACCTTCGACGGAGAGGATCCGCTCGAGCTGGTACCGGGTGACGTGTTGCTGGTCAAGGGTCCGGATCACTACACGGTCTCCGACTCCCCCGGTCGTGACCCGGTGGTGTTCGTGGACACGGACGAGGTCTGCCGGGACGCGGCGGGCGCCTCGCTCGCCGAGGAGATGCTGCTGGGAGCACGAACCTGGGGGAACTCGGTCACCGGGAGACAGCCTTCGTGATCGCTTGCTACGACCTGCGCGGCCAGGTGACGCCGCGCTGCTGGATGCCCTGCCACGCACCGTGCGGGTGCCGGTCGGCAGCGGATCCGCCCTCATGGACGTGCTGCACACCGAGGTGAACCAGGAGGCGCTCGGCAGCAGGTGGTGCTGGACCGGATCGTCGATCTGGTGCTGGTGCAGACGCTGCGCACCTGGTTCGCCGACCCCACCGTCGACGCGCCCCGCTGGTGGCAGGCGAGCGCCGACCCGGTGGTGGGTCCGGCGATCCGTGCCCTGCAGACGAACCCGGCCGACCGTGGACCATCGATGCCCTGGCGCGCTCTGTCGGGGTGTCCCGCGCGACGCTCGCGCGCCGGTTCACCGACCTGGTCGGCGAGCCGCCGATGACCTATCTCACCGGTTGGCGGCTCACCCTCGCCGCCGATCTGCTCCGTGGCAGCGACGAACCCTCGCGGCCGTCGCCCGCCGGGTGGGGTACGGAACGGCCTTCTCGTTCAGCAGTGCGTTCAAGCGCCGCTACGGGGTGAGTCCGCAGACCTTTCGCCGTTCCGACGTCCTCGTTCCGGCGTGATCCCGACCGGTCGGTCCGGCCGGCCCGCAGCGCGATCCGGATCACCGGCACCTGGAGCGGGAGCCGCGCCACCGAGACGGCGAACCGCACCCAGGAGCCCGCGTCACCGTGCCGCCACGCCCAGCTCGCCAGGTCCGCGCTCATCTGCATGTTCGCCGGCCACACCGCGACCAGTAGCGCGGCACTGGTCACCCGGCTACCCGGCGGGTGCGCGGATGCAGCAGCCTGCCGCACAACTACACTCCGCCACGCCCGAGAGGATCACCAGCTCCGCTTCCAGCGCCGCAGCGGCGCCGGGATGATCGACTCGAAGAGCCCAGGGCGCATCAGGTGCAACACACCGGAGACCGCGAACGGTCGATCACGGCCCACAACTCACGTCGCACGCGAGCCAGCCTGGCACACGGCGCTCAGGCGTGGTGGCGATCGGCATCCAGACCCGCATCGACGACGGCCCGGTTCCCCAGGAGTGCCGGCTGGCGATCCGCAGGTTCCACAGTGGCGGACTGATCACCGCAACCGGTGGAGAATCGCCATCATGGAGTCACTGATGCGGATGCGGATCCTGCTGCTGGTCTGGGGTGGACTGATGCTCACCTGGTTGGGTGCGGCCGTCTTCGGCTGGGGCAACGTCGAGACCGGTTCATCC